>NZ_JBWKEZ010000008.1:0-128035 GCF_056434525.1 Streptomyces sp. NPDC044002 | reverse complement strand
CCCTCACCCCCCCCCCCCCCCCCCCCCCCCCCCCCCCCCCCCCCCCCCCCCCCCCCCCCCCCCCCCCCCCCCCCCCCCCCCCCCCCCCCCTCCCTGCGTGTGTGACGGCTGAGCCGGTCAGCCTTCGGCCGAGGTGCGTCGGCGGCGGTTGGCGACGACCAGGCCGGCGCCCGCGGCGAGCGCGGCGGCGCCGGTGCCGGCGATCCACGTCTCGGAGCCGGCGCCCGTGCTGGCGAGCGGGGTGGAGCCGGAGCCGCCCGCCGGGGTGACGTGGGCGTTGCCGCCGGTGCCCTTGGCGACGGCGGGCTGGACCACGCCGGTGGTGCCGGTGCCGGTGCCGGTGCCGGTGTTCGTGCCGGTGTTCGTGCCCGTCCCGGTGCCGCCCGTGGTGCCCGAGCCGCCGGTGTGGCCGGCGGCCTTGTCCTTGGCGCGCGCCACGTGCTGGCCGGTCTTGAGGAACTCCGTGCGGTCCGCCGCGGTGCCCTTGAGGGCGGCGAGGGCGGCCTTCTTCAGTTCCGGGCCGGCGTTGGCGACCATCCTCGCGATGTCGACCCTGTTGTCGTCGTCGCGGAGTACGTGCTGCTCCTTCAGCATGAACGCGCGCAGCTGCTCGGGGGTCGGGTTGCTTTCGAGGAGCTTGACGATCCCCTCCTTCAGGCCCGGTCCTGCGTCCTTCAGCATGCCGAGCAGCGCGACCCGGTCGTCCTCGGCGCGGACCTTGTGCTGGCGGGTGGCGACGAACTCGCGGATCTTCTCGCGCGTGCCGTGGCTCATCAGGTCGTTGACGGCCTGGGTGATGCCCCGGCCGGCGCCGTTGAGCATGCGCATCATCTCGACGCGGTCGTCTTCGAGGCGGGCGACGTGCTGGCCCTCCTTCAGGAACGCCGTGAAGGCGTCCTGGTTCTCCTTGCGCAGGGTCTCCTTGCCCGCGGCCTGCACGGCCTTCCCGCCGCGGTCGATGATCTGCGAGATCCGGACGTAGTCGTCGTCGAACTGCTGCCTTGCCAGCTCGACGTCCAGGAAGTGCCGCATCGCGTTGGCGTCGCCCTTGAGTGCCTCCGCGGCGGCCTTGCGGACGCCGGGGCCGCTCGCCGGGTCGTTCAGGATCTGCTGGATCCGGGCCCGGTACTGGGCTGCCGGGTCCTCGGCCGGGGTCTTCGCCGGGGTCGTCGCGGGCTTCGCGCCGGCCTGCGGGTCCTGGTCGGGCGCGGTCGGCGACGACGGGGCCGCCGCCGACCCGGAGTCGGCGGCGAAGGCGGGCGAGGCGAGCAGGACAGCCGGGGCGATCGCGGCGGTGGCCACGACGGACGCGATCCGGGGCAGCTTCACAGGCAGGGTTTCCGTTCTTCACATGTGTGATGATCAGCAGCCTGTGCAGGATAGATCGCAATTCGGTGCTCTATGCATCGATTTTTCGACAAAGGCCGATCACATCAGGCGGATCCCATCTCCACGGCCACGCCCTCCCGGGAGGACCTGCGGGCCGCCTCCAGCACCGCCAGGCAGCGCGCCGCCTCCTCGGCGGTGACCGGCGCCGGTCCGCCAGTCCGCAGGGCCTCCGCGACGGCGGCGTAGTACGCGGGGTAGTCGCCGGGGGAAGTGCGCACCGGGATTCCGCCGCCGGTCAGGGGGGATTCGCCGGAGCCCAGCCGCCCCCACAGGTGCTCGGGCTCCTCGCCCCAGGGCTGCGCGTCGGGGTCGCCGCCGCCGGGCCGCAGCCCCTCGCGCAGGGCGGCCTCCTGGGGGTCCAGGCCGTACTTGACGTAGCCGGCGCGCGAGCCGAGCACGCGGAACCGCGGGCCGAGCTGGGCCGCGGTCGCGCTGACGTAGAGGTGGGAGCGGACACCGTTCGCATGCGTGATCGCGATGAACGTGTCGTCGTCGGCCTCCGCGGCCGGGCGGCGCACGTCGGTCTCCGCGTACACGCGCACCGCCGGGCCGAAGAGCACCAGTGCCTGGTCGACGACGTGGCTTCCGAGGTCGTACAGCAGGCCGCCGATCTCCTCCGGGGCCCCGGACTCCCTCCAGCCGCCCTTGAGCTGCGGGCGCCACCGCTCGTAGCGGGACTCGAACCGCTGGACCTCGCCGAGCTCGCCGTCGGCGAGGAGGCGGCGCAGGGTGAGGAAGTCGTTGTCCCAGCGGCGGTTCTGGAAGACGGAGAGGAAGGTCCCGGTGCGCTCCGCGAGCGCGGCCAGCCTGTACGCCTCGGCGGCGGTGGCGGCCAGCGGCTTGTCCACGACCACGGGGATGCCGGCGGTGAGGGCGGCGGTGGCGAAGGGGACGTGGGTCTTGTTGGGGGAGGCGACGACGACCAGGTCGGGGGCGTCCGGCCGCTGCCACAGCTCGTCGGCGGAGGCGGCGATGCGGACGTCGGGGTGGGCCTCGCGAGCCTGGGCCTGCCGGCCGGGGTCGGAGGTGACGACGGTGTCGAGGAGGAGGCCGTCGGTCGCGGACACGAGCGGGGCGTGGAAGACGGAGCCGGCGAGTCCGTAGCCGATGAGCGCTACGCGCAGCGGGGAGGTGGAGGTGGAGGTGGGAGTGGGAGTGGGCGTGGGGGTGGTGGTCATGGGAACACTTTGGCAACAGCGTTGCGTAAGTGCAAGGAGGGTGGACAATGGGCTGGTGAACAGGGGCAACGGGGACGGCGAGGCCGGCAGCGGTCGGGGCGGGGTGAACCTGCCCGCGCTGCGCGGGCACAACGAGGCGCTGCTGCTGGACCTGCTGCGCGCCGCGGGGGCGCCGGGACTGGGCCGCGCGGAGCTCGCGGCGCGGACGGGGCTCACCCCGCAGGCCGTCAGCAAGATCACCGCCCGGCTCGCGGCCGAGGGGCTGGTGGCCGAGGCCGGCCGCGGCGCCTCGACCGGCGGCAAGCCGCGCACGCTGCTGCGGCTGGTGCCGGGGGCCCGGCACGCGGTCGGGGTGCACCTGGACCGCGACGAGCTGAGCGCGGTCCGCGTCGACCTGGCGGGCGGCGTGGTCGCGCGGTGGAGCGGGCCGCTGGACTTCGGGGCCGGCCCCGGGGCGGTGGTGGATTCCGTCGTACGAGCGGTCGCGCGGGTTTCCGGAGAGGCGGGGGCGGAGCCGCCGCTGCTCGGTGTGGGCGCCGCAGCGCCGGGCCCGCTGGACTGGCGCAGCGGGGTGCTCGGGAGGGTGACGGGGTTCCCGGACTGGGCGGGGTATCCGTTGCGGGAGGTGCTGGCGGGGCGGCTGGGGCTGCCGGTGGTGCTGGACAAGGACACCAACGCCGGGGTCGCGGCGGGGGCTCCGGGCGGGCCGGGGGCCCCGGGCGGGCCGGGGGCCCCGGGCGGGCCGGGCTCTGGCACCACGGTGTACCTCCACGTCGGCACCGGACTCGGGGCCGGGCTGCGGATCGACGGGGCGGTGCACCGGGGGGCGCGCTCGGCGGCGGGGGAGTTCGGCCACCAGGTGCTCCGGCTGGACGGCCCGCCGTGCCGGTGCGGGGGGCGCGGCTGCCTGGAGGCGCTCTGCCTGGCGGCGGTGGCCCGGGGCGACCTGGCGGAGGCGGCGCGGATCCTGGGGGAGGGGGCGGCGAACCTGGCCGCGCTGCTGGACGTGGACCGGATCCTGCTCGGTGGACGGGTGGTGGACGCGCACCCGGAGCCCTTCGTGGCCGGTGTCCGCGCGGTGCTGGCGTCGCGCGTCCTGCTGGAGCATCCGCCGTCGGTCACGCGTTCCCCGGGCGGGGTCGCGGAGGGGGCGGCGGCGCTGGTGCGGGGGCGGGTGTTCGGCTGGGCCTGACCCTTGCCCTTGCCCTGGCCGGGCGGGGGGCGGGGCGGGGTGGGCCGTGCCCTCGGCGGGGCCGGGCCGGCGGGGCGGGGTCGCTGCGCGGGGCCGGTCCCCTACCCGCCCTTCCACCGTTCCTCGGGGCTCCGCCCCGAACCCCGCACCTCAAGCGCCGGTGGGGCTGGGCCGGGGGCTCCGCCCCGGGCCCCGGGCCCGCGCGCCGGGTCGGGGGCTCCGCCCCGAACCCTGGGTGCTGCACCCTGGGTCGGGAGCTCCGCCCGCCCCCCGCGGTTTGGTCCCGGGGCGGGGGTGGCCTCGGGCCTGTTCCGCGGGGTGCGGCTGGGGCAGGATGGCGGCGGTGAGCATCCATGTCCTGGGCCACCGGGGCCGGTTCCCCGGTTCCGTGCCTGCCGGCGGGCCGCCGTGGGCGGTCTTGCCGGTGGCGGACGTCAGGGACGCCGATCCTGCCGCGAGTCCGCCGAGGTGCGGACCGTGCGGGGGGAGACGGTGTTCGTGTCGGCGCAGGATGCCGCCGAGCTGGAGCGGTTCTGCGCCGGCCACCGGATCCCGGTGGGCCGCCGCCCCCATGTCTGGGGCGACCTGCTCGAACCCTTCCTCGACACCGCGTTCGACACCCGGCACGAGTCGGAGACCCTGGACCGGCTCGCGCGCAACGGGATCGGCAGCGCCGAGGCGGCCCGGATCCGCGAGCGGGTCGGCCCGCTCATGGCCTCCTACAACGGTGTGCACTGGGACTGGTGCCACCTCGGCCTCGCCGACCTCCTCGACGCGGCCGGCTCCGATCTCGTACCGTTCCTAGCGATGTTGGCCGCTGTGGGCCGGATCGCCGCGAACCGGGCTGGCCGGTTGTCTCCCCGAACGGTCTTGGGAAACGGAGAGCAGCGCGAGCTGGTCGCTTCGGTCCCGGCAGGTCTTGGTGCCCTGGTGGGGCGTGCCTGTGGTCCTTGGCGGGCTCGCGGTCCCGCACGCCCTCGGGTGGGGCACGGTCTGGCCGGTAGCTCTCCGCTCCACGATCCTCTGGTCGTGTGCGGTCACACCTGGCCGACGCCGTGCCCCGTGTCCGAGGGCGCGCCTGCCGATCGCCGCTGCGGCCGCGTGGTGGCCGGTGACGATCGTGGTCTTCGACTGCTGCTGAAGTGGGGCCTTCCAGTACTGGCCGCCCCAGCGGGATGTGTAGGCGGGGTCGACCGCGACGACGACGAGCCCCGCGTGGTGGGCCATGCCGCGCACGCGTTCCCGGAAGCGGGCGGTGGGGAGTCCGGCGACCGTGCGGCGGAAGGCCTTGCCGCGTCTGCCGCGGCCCATGGTTTCGCGGCCGGTGGCGCGGGCGTCGTCGAAGCCGAGGTTTTCGATCGCCAGGCCGGCGCAGCCGTTCGCCTTGGCGAGGTGGATGAGTTCGCTGATCGCCTGCCGCAGTCGTCCGTCGCGCTGTGATGCAGGTCCGGTCAGGCTGGCGGGGACGGTGACGGGCCGGCCCACCGGGTTGCCGTGCGCGTCGATGACGCAGGCGGCGAGGTGGCCGGCGTTGAGGTCCACGGCCAGCAGCCGCACACCGGTGGCAGCCAGCTCCACCGGGGTGGGCAGAACCGCATTCGGGGTGGACCAGGACGCGTCGAGGTACCAGCGGCCACGTTCGGGGTCGTGGGTGATGTCGTAGCGCACGGCCCGGTTGGCGGTGACCCGGTCCAGCCACTCGCCCCGGCGGTGGTTGAAGATGACGGTGCAGGCGAGGCGGTAGCGGCCGCGTGGCGCGTTCGCCAGGTGCCGCAAGGGCTCGGGAAGCACGATCGAGACCGTGCCGCAGGCCGGGTCCACACTGATCGTGTAGTTCCCGTACGGCGCCCCGGACTCCCCGTCGGCGGTCAGGAACAGGCGGGCCGCCTCCCACCGCTCCCGCCACCCGGATTCACCGAGACCGGCCTCCGTGAGGTGGTGCCGCACCTTGGCGAGCCGCCTGCCGCCTACGACGACCGCCGGATGCCCGGCCTCGATACGGGCCTCCACACCGGCCAGGCGCGCGGTGAGCACCTGCAACCGGCGCTGCTTCTGTGCACGTTCGGCCGGGCACGGGTAGCCCCGAACACCGCCCGCACGCTGCCCGCACGGCACCGCCAGACGCTGACGGATCCCGGCGATGGCCCGGCGCAGGGAGGCCCGCTCATCGAACAGGCACCGCAGGGAGAGCTGGTACTGGTCCTCACTGGCGCGGGTGATCGCCCCCGCCCAGCGCGATGACGACACCTTCGTCAGCGCCCGCTTGCGCTCCGCCCGCCGATTCCCCTTCACCGCCACCCGACCAATCCGCAGCCGCTCAGCAAGATCGGCACGGGCGCACCCGCCGAGATGCCCGCCAACGACCCGCAAGACCAGGGCATCCTCAGCGGACACGCGCAAACGGTCCCTGATCCGCGCACCCGCGGGAGCAGACACGGTGAATGGCTCGGCCAGCGCGCGCAGTGCACGCTTCGGCTCCCGCTTTCTCCCACCGCGCGCCATCGGCCACCCCCTCCCCATCCCCTACACCAGCACGGACGTTCCCTACTCAGACTGACGTCTCACAGAAGCCACCGCGCCTGCAACGCCTCCCGTTCACCCGTACGAGGCAGCCAACCGCCAGCCATGACCAACAACCGAATCAACTGCTGGCCACCCGAGGGGCTGCGGGTGCCGCCGCGGGACCGGGCGGCCTTCCGCGCCTGGGCCATGGAGATCGCCGACCGGCCCGTGGCCCGCCCCGTTTGACCCCGGCCGCCGTTCGGGCGTAAACCGGCAGGGCTCGGGCGTGGGCTGCGGGTCCCGGGGTGCGGGGTCGTGGCAGGGTGCGGGCACGGGGCGGGGTGATTGTCGCCTCGTCCGAACATCGTTCCGTTCGGTTCCGCTCGGTTCCTTCCGCTCGGTTCCCTCCGGTCCGTTCTGTTCCGGTCCGCCGCCTTCCACCCGCCTTCCTTCCGTACCGTCCGGCGAGCAGCAAAGGGTCTCCCATGCGACTGCGCAACACCCGCAACGCCCTGGCCCTCACCGCCCTCCTGCTCGCCCTCGGCGCCGTCGGCCCCGCCACCGCCACCGCCGACATCGGCAACGGCGGCGGGGCCCGCCCCGCCCCCGCGCTGCCCTCCCGGGCACACGCCACCTGCGGCGACGGCAAGGCCCCGGCGTTCCCCATCGGGGCGCGGATCCGGGGCGGGCCGGCGGTCTACCGGGCCGGTGCCGGGGCGCAGGGCTGGCTGCTGGACCTGACCAACACCACCAGCGGGACCTGCACGGCCATCCACCCCGTGGTCGTCTTCACCGACCCCGCCCGGGCCCTGCGCCCCGCCCACCTCAAGATGGAGTTCGAGGCGCCCGGCGGCCCCTACCCCGTCACCCTGGAGCGCTCCGACCGCGACGAGATCATCGCCGTGTTCGACGGCGGGAGCCGGTTCTCCGGCTTCTCCGTCCCGGCCGGGGGTTCGGCCACCGTCAAGGTGAAGCTGGCCTTCGCCCCCGACGCCCCCCTCGGCGAGGTCGTCGCCGACGCCGCGCTGGTCCAGCGCCAGGCCGACGACGGCGCGTGGGTCGGCGAGGCCGGCGGGTACCGCTTCTCGGTGCAGGGGCCGCAGGAGCCGGCCGAGGCGGGCTCGCTCGCGCACACCGGCCCCCGCGAGTGGGCCTACGGCGGGCTGGCCGTCGCCGCGCTCGCCGCCGGGGGCGGGCTGCTGCTCGGCGCGCGGAGGATCAGGGCCTCCGCGTAGCGCCTCCGCCCGCACCACCCGCCCCGCACCACCCGCCCCGCACCACCCGCCCCGTACACCTGCCCCGCGTACAGTCCGAGGGTGGAAGACCAGAACCCGCCGCCCCACCGCCCCGGCTCGCCCGTCCGCTCCGGCATCCCCGAGCACGGCCGCATCCCCAAGTACTACGCCGTCAAGGCCCGCATTGCCGACCTCCTCGACGAGCTCGGCGAAGGCGGCCCGCTGCCCACCGAGCGCGATCTCGCCGAGCGGTACGAGGTGGCCCGCGAGACCGTGCGCCAAGCGCTGCGCGAGCTGCTGCTCGAAGGCCGGCTGCGCCGTTCCGGGCGCGGGACCGTGGTGGCCGGCCCGAAGCTGGAGCAGCCGCTCTCCCTCGCCAGCTACACCGAGGGGGTGCGCCGCCAGGGCCGTCGTCCGGGCCGCAACCTGATCGGCCTGGAGCGCTTCCCCTGCCCGTCCGATCTCGCTCCCGGCATCGGCGCCGAGGCGGGCGAGCCCGTCTGGCACCTGGAGCGGGTGCTGCTCGCCGACGACGAGCGCGTCGGGCTGGAGAGCACGTACATCCGGGTGGCCCGGGTCCCCCACCTCGACGTCGATTTCCAGCCGGACTCCTCCTTCTACGGCTACCTCCACGACAGCCTCGGCATCTCCTTCGGGGACGCGGACGAGAAGCTGGAGACCGTCCTCGCCACCCCCCGCGAGGCCCTGCTGATCGGCACCCCGCCCGCGCTCCCGATGCTGCTCATCCACCGCTTCTCGCGGGACCGGGACGGCCGGCCGCTCGAACGGGTGCGTTCGCTCTACCGTGGCGACCGGTTCAGCTTCACGACCCACCTGCGGCCCGAGTAGCCGCCGGAGCCCCGCCCGAATCACCCCCAATCGGGCAAACAGGAGTCAATCCAAATAACAGAACGATAACGGGTCTAGTCCAAGCGTCGAGGGCTGTTCACTGCCCCGTCGCCCCCGCGCTCCCTCCGGGTCACGGACCGCGCAGACCGTGGACGCCGTGAGAGTCATAGTCGTCGGAGGCGGCGTGGTCGGCACCATGCACGCCTGGCAAGCAGTCCAACGCGGCCACGAGGTCGTCCAGATCGAGCGCGAAGCCGAGGCGCGCGGCGCCTCACTGCGCAATTTCGGCCAGATCTGGGTCAGCGGCCGGGCCGGGGGCGAGGAGCTCGACACCGCCCTGCGCGCCCGCGAGCTCTGGGAGCGGATCGGCGCGGAGGTGCCCGGCCTGGGCTTCCGCGCCATCGGCTCCCTCACCCCCGTACGCAACGCCCGCGAGTACGCGGTCGCCGAGGCGGCCGCCGCCCGCCCCGACGCCGCCGCCCGCGGCTACGAGCTGGTCTCCGCCGCCGAGGCGCGGGCGGTCAACCCGGCCCTGCGCGGGGCCTTCGAGGCCGCCCTGTGGTGCGAGCGCGACGCGGCCGTCGAACCGCGCACCGCCCAGCTCCACCTCCGCGAGGCCCTGCGCGCCTCCGGCCGCTACACCTTCGTCCCCGGCCGCGAGGTACGCGACCTGGCCGGCCCCGGCGCCGTCCGCGACGACCACGGCGACGTCCACCGCGGCGACGCCGTCGTCCTCGCCACCGGAGCCTGGCTGTCCGGCCTGGTCCGCGAACTCGCCCCCGAACTGCCCGTCCGCCGCGTCCGGCTCCAGATGATGCAGACCGCCCCGCTGGGCGAGCCGCTCACCACCTCCGTCGCCGACGCCGACAGCTTCCGCTACTACCCCGCCTACCGGAGCGACGCGCTCGACGTCCTCAACGCCGAGCAGGCCCAGACGCCCGTCGCCGCCGCGCACAAGATGCAGCTGCTGATGGTCCAGCGCCAGGACGGCGGACTGACCATCGGCGACACCCACGAGTACGAGCACCCCTTCGCGTTCGACACCCTCGAAGACCCCTACGACCACCTCACCCAGGTCGTCGAGTCCTTCCTCGGCCGGCCCCTGCCGAAGATCAGGAACCGCTGGGCCGGCGTGTACGCGCAGTGCACCGACACCACCCGCGTCGTCCACCGCCAGCAGGTGGCCGACGGCGTCTGGCTGGTGACCGGACCCGGCGGCCGCGGCATGACCTGCTCGCCCGCCATAGCCGAGACCACCGCGAACGAACTGGGCTGGTGAGCCGCATGACCCCCAACACCCCCAACACCCCCAACACCCCCAACACCCCCAACACCCCCAACACCCCCAACACCCCCGACGCCCCCGAGCAGCCCAAGAAGCTGGTCGTCCTCGACATGGCCGGCACCACCGTCGCCGACGGCGGTCTCGTCGAGCGCGCCTTCGAGCAGGCCGCCGCACGCCTCGGCGTCGAACCGGGCACCCCCGCCCACGCCGAGAAGCTCCAGTACGTCCGCGACACCATGGGCGAGTCGAAGATCTCCGTCTTCCGCCACCTCTTCGGCACGGAGGAGCGCGCCCGGCTCGCCAACTCCGCCTTCGAGGAGGCGTACGCGGAACTCGTCGACGGCGGCCTCGTCGCCCCGCTCCCCGGCGCCCGCGCCGCCATCGAGGAACTCCGCGCCGCCGGCCACACCGTCGCCCTCACCACCGGCTTCGCCCGCGTCACCCAGGACGCCATCCTCGACGCCCTCGGCTGGCACGGCCTCGCCGACCTCACCCTGTGCCCCGCCGACGCGGGCGGCCGCGGCCGCCCCTACCCGGACATGGTGCTGGCCGCGTTCCTGCGCACCGGCGCCGTGGCCGACGTACGCGACACCGTCGTCGCGGGCGACACCGCGTACGACATGCTCAGCGGCCGCCGCGCCGGCGCCGGCACCGTCGCCGGAGTCCTCACCGGCGCCCACGACCGCGCCACGCTGACCGGGCACGGCGCGACCCACGTCCTCGGCTCCGTCGCCGAACTCCCCGCCCTCCTCCTCACCCTCCCCGCGGAGCCGTCGTGAGCGGCATCCGCTTCGACTCCGTCTCGGTCGCCTACCACGGCACCACCGTCCTGGACTCCCTCGACCTGACCGTCGAACCCGGCGAGGTCATGGCCCTCCTCGGCCCCTCCGGCTCCGGCAAGACCACGGCCCTGCGCGCGGTCGCCGGCTTCGTCCGGCCCGCCTCCGGGCGGGTGCTGATCGGCGGCCGGGACGTCACCGCCCTGCCGCCGCACAAGCGCGGCATCGGGATGGTCGTCCAGCAGTACGCGCTCTTCCCGCACATGCGCGTCGAGGACAACGTCGCTTTCGGGCTCAGGGCGCAGAAGGCCCCCAAGGCCGAGGTCCCCGCCCGCGTCGCCGAGGCCCTGGAGATGACGGGGATGGCCGCCTACGCCCGCCGCTACCCCCGCGAACTGTCCGGCGGCCAGCAGCAGCGCGTAGCCATCGCCCGGGCCCTCGCCATCCGGCCCGGCGTCCTCCTCCTGGACGAACCCCTCTCCGCCCTCGACGCCCAGCTGCGCTCCGGGATGCTGGCGGAACTGGCCCGGCTGCACCGCGAACTGCCCGAGGTGTCCATCCTGTACGTCACCCACGACCAGGTAGAGGCGCTGACGCTGGCCGACCGGATCGCCGTCATGGACCGGGCCCGCCTCCAGGACTGCGGCACCCCGCAGCAGCTGTACCGGGCGCCGCGCACCGAGTTCACCGCGTCCTTCGTCGGCAACGCCAACCTGCTGCCGGTGACGGTGGCCGACGGCGGCGCCGTCTTCGCGGGCCGCACGCTGGCCCTCGACGCCGGACGCGCGGCCCCTGGCTCCACCGCCACCCTGTGCGTACGCCCGCACCTGCTCGGGCTCGGCGAGGGCCCGAACGCCCTGCGCGGCACGATCACCGAGGTGCAGTGGCGCGGCTCGACGCACCGGCTGTACGTGGACGTGGGCGGGCACCGCGTGAAGGCGGACCTGCCCGAGCTGAGGGAGACCCCGGCGCTGGGCGACGAGGTGACCCTGCACTTCGAGCCCCGCGACGCGGTGCTCCTGGCGGCGGGGGTGTCCGATGGCTGACGCGGCCCGGCCCCCGGCCGCTCCCGCCCCGGCCGCCGCTCCCGCCCCGGCCGCCACCCGCGCCCCGGCCGGGGCCGCCGCCGGCACGGCACCGCCGGAACGGGCCGACCCGGCCCCCCGAGGTCTCCCGCGCGCCGTCTGGGCGCTGCCGCCGGTGGTGGTGCTCGCGCTGGTGTTCCTCTACCCGCTCGCGCTGGTCGTCCAGCAGTCCTTCACCCCCGAGAACGGCGGCGGCGCCCTCGACGCCTACTCCGCCGTCTTCGCCTCGAACGCCTTCCGCGAGGCCCTCGGCACCACCGTCTGGCTGGCCGTCGGCGCCACCGCGGGCTGCCTCCTCCTCGGCTTCACCCTCGCCCTGGTCATCGCGTTCGTGCCGTTCCCCGGAGCCAGGGCCGTCGCCAAGTTCATCGACGTCTTCCTCTCCTTCCCCTCCTTCCTCATCACCCTCGCCCTGCTCTTCATCTACGGCACGGTCGGCATGGCCAACGGCGTCTGGACCGACGTCCTCGGCGTCGCGGACGGCCCCTTCCACTTCCTCACCACCCCCTGGGGCGTCCTCCTCGCGGAGATCACGTACTTCACCCCGTTCGTGATGCGCCCGCTGCTCGCCGCCTTCTCCCAGCTGGACACCGCCCAGCTGGAGGTCGCCGCGGGCCTCGGCGCCCGCCCCGCCCGGATCGTCCGGCAGGTGATCCTCCCCGAGGCCCTGCCCGCCCTGGCGGCCGGCGGCAGCCTCGTCCTCGTCATGTGCCTCAACGAGTTCGGGATCGTCCTGTTCACCGGGGCCAAGGACGTCACGACCCTGCCGATGCTCGTCTACGGCAAGGCGATCCTCGAATCCGACTACGCGGCCGCCTGCGTGGTCGCCGTCGTCAACATCGCTATATCCGTCGGCCTGTTCGGCCTCTACCGGGTGGTGGGCAAGCGTGCTGGTGCATAGCAAGGGCGGCCGCTGGGCCGCCTGGGGCCTGTTCGGCGTCCTCTTCCTGCCCCTCTTCGCCCTGCCCCTCCTCGTGGTGGTCGCCGCCTCCTTCGCCACCCACTGGTCCGGGGCCTTCCCCTCCGGCCCGACCACCGCGAACTACGCCGCCGCCGTCCGCGGGGAGTCCCTCCAGGCCCTGACCACCTCGCTGGTCACCGCCCTGGCGGCGAGCCTGCTCGCGCTCACCGTCGGCACCTGGGCCGCGCTGGCCGCCGCTTCCCTCGGCAGGCGCGGGAAGCGCTGCCTGGACGCCCTGTTCGTGCTGCCGGTCGCCGTGCCGTCCGTGGTCGTCGGCCTCGCCGTGCTCGTCGCCTTCAGCCGGCCGCCCGTCCTCCTCAACGGCACCAGCTCGATCGTCATCCTGGCGCACACCGTTCTCGTCACGGCGTTCGCCTACCAGTCGGTCTCCGCCGCCATCGTCCGTCTCGACCCCGCGTACGAGCAGGCCGCGGCCTCCCTCGGCGCCCGTCCCGGCTACGTGCTGTGGCGGGTCCGCCTCCCGCTCCTGCTGCCGTCCCTCACCGCGGCCGCGGGCCTCTGCTTCGCCCTCTCCATGGGCGAGCTGAGCGCCACGATGATGCTCTACCCCCCGGACTGGATGCCCCTCCCGGTCCGGATCTTCACCGCCACCGACCGCGGTTCGCTCTTCGGCGGCTCCGCCGTCGCCGTGGTCCTGATGGCCACCACCCTGCTGGTGCTGCTGGCCGTCTCCCGCGTCCGCACCCGCGCGTCCTACCGCTGACCCCTGCCCTCCGGTTTCCCCCGTCCGTCCCCCTCCCCGCAGACTCCCTTTCCCCGTAAGGAAGTTCCATGACCGGCAAGCTCACGCTCCGCACCGCCGCCGCCCTCACCGGCGGCCTCGCCCTCGCCGCCTCCCTCACCGCCTGCGGCGGCGGCTCCACCGCGACCGCCGACGCCAAGGACGGCGGCGGCGAGAAGACGGTCACCGTCTACAGCGCCGACGGCCTCAAGAGCGACAAGGGCGACGGCTGGTACGACAAGGTCTTCGCCGAGTTCACCAAGAAGACCGGCATCGAGGTCAAGTACGTCGAAGGCGGGTCTGGCGAGATGGTGCAGCGCGCCGTCCGCGAGAAGACCAACACCCAGGCCGACGTGCTGATCACACTGCCCCCCTTCATCCAGCAGGCCGACGGCAAGGGGCTGCTCCAGGCGTACGCCCCGCAGGGCTCCGACAAGGTCAACGGGGCCGACAAGGCAGCCGACGGCAAGTGGACCTCCGTCGTCAACAACTACTTCGGCTTCGTCTACAACAAGAAGGAGCTCGGCCAGGCGCCCAAGACGTGGGAGGAGCTGCTCGACGCCAAGTACAAGGGCAAGCTCCAGTACTCCACCCCGGGTGTCGCGGGCGACGGCACGGCCGTCCTCATCAAGTCGATGCACGACTTCGGCGGCAAGGAGCCGGCGATGGAGTACCTGAAGAAGCTCCAGGCCAACAACGTCGGCCCGTCCTCCTCCACAAGCAAGCTCGCGCCGAAGACCGACAAGGGCGAGCTGCTCGTCGCCAACGGCGACGTCCAGATGAACTTCGCCCAGTCCAAGTCCATGCCCAACCTGGGCATCTGGTTCCCCGCCAGGGACGGCGGCAAGCCCACCACCTTCGCCCTGCCCTACGCCGCGGGCCTGGTCGCCAAGGCCCCGCACGCCGAGAACGGCAAGAAGCTCCTCGACTTCATGCTGGGCGAGGAGGCGCAGAAGCAGGTCAGCGAGATCGGCGGCGGCTTCCCGGCGCGCGCCGACGTCAAGCCGACCGACGCCAACGCCATCGAACTCACCAAGCTGATGGCCGGAGTCGAGGTCTTCCAGCCCGACTGGGCCGACATCGACAAGAACCTCACCGCCCACGTCGACGCGTGGAAGTCCGCGACCGGCAGCTGAGCGGCGGGGTGTTCGGCGGATCGCGGGCGAACACCCACTGGGCCTTAGCCCCCCGGCCACCCGCGGCCGCAACAGTCACCAATGGATAACGGGTCTGGACCGAAGGCCGCTCCTTCCGGTCCGGACCCGCCGCACGTCCGCGCGCACCCCGCACGTCCGCGCGCACCCCGCACGTCCGCGCAACCCGCTCGCCCCGCCGCGCCTTCCCCAACGCTCCTGGAGGAGCACGTGTCCACTGTCCTGTCCGGACGCACCCTCGCCGTGGCCGCCACCGCCACGGCCCTGCTCGCCACGACCCTCGGCCTCGGCGCCACGGCCTCCGCCGCCCCGCACCCCACCGACCCCGCCAAGGCGGCGGCCGAAGCGGCGGCCAAGGCGGCCGCCTCCGCCCCGGCCCCCGCCGCGGCCCAGGCGAACACCGACAAGGTCCTCGTCATCGGCCTCGACGGCGTCGTCCTCGACCGCATCAAGGCCGCCAACGCCCCGAACCTGAACGGGCTGATGGCCGAAGGCCTCACCGCCCGCAGCACCCTGTACGCCAACCCGATGGCCGCCACCTCCTCCGGCCCCGGCTGGTCCACCATCGCCACCGGCGTCTGGCCCGACAAGCACGGCGTGAAGGACAACTCCTTCACCGGCAAGAACTACGGCGCCCACCCCGACTTCCTGACCCGCGTCGAGAACGCCAAGCCGACCCTGAACACCTACGCGGCCGCCGACTGGGAGCCGATCACCTCCACCGACCAGAACGGCCCGATCTTCTCCGCCAAGGTCGACAAGCGGCTCTCCCTCAAGGGCGACCGCGACGGCTACGGCAACGAGGACCCGAAGATCGCCGCGGCCGCCTCCGCCGAGCTGCGCGACGGCAACCCCGACGCCGCCTTCGTCTACCTCGGCCAGGTCGACTCCGCCGGCCACTCCTACGGCGCCGCCGGCCAGCAGTACCTCGACGCCATCGGCCGCGTCGACACCCTCGTCGGCCAGCTCCTCACCGCCGTCAAGAACCGCCCCGCGTACGCCCAGGAGAACTGGAAGATCCTGGTCACCACCGACCACGGCCACACCGACGGCGGCGGCCACGGCGGCTCCACCATCCAGGAGCGCGGCACCTTCGTCATCGCCAAGGGCGCGGGCATCCCGGCCGGCTCCGTGCGCGAGGACGTACGCCTCGTCGACGTCGCCGCGACCGCCCTCGCCCAGGTCGGCGTCAGCACGGCCGCCCTGGACGGCGTACCGCTGGCGAGCCCCGACAGCGACCCCTTCGACACCCTGCGCCCGAACCTCCAGGCCCGCGTGGACGAGACCGGGATCCCCGCCGGCACCAAGGGCTTCACGCACACCCCGCCCGCCGGCTGGTCCGTCGACAACTCGAAGATGGGCACCGGCGGAGTCACCGAATGGGCCGGCTGGGCCTTCGCCACCGACGAGTTCTGGAGCCAGGCGCAGCGCGACCAGTGGCGCGAGCTGAACGTCCGCTCCCGTGACGTGTTCGCCGTCGCCGACTCCGACGAGTGGGACGACAAGGCCCACACCGGCACCTTCGACTCCACCCTGGTCACCCCCAAGTGGGCGGTCACCGGCGGCACCACGCGCACCCTGGACTTCCAGACGCACTACCGCCACGAGGCCGGCCAGACCGCCCAGGTCCTCGTCTCGTACAACGGCGGCGCCCCGGCGGTGGTGAAGACGTACACCGCCGACGCCGTCGCCAAGGCGGAGTCCCTCCAGCTCCAGGTCCCGGCGGGCGCCACCGACGTCCAGGTCCGCTTCCGCTACAGCGGCAGCAACAACTGGTACTGGACCGTGGACAACGTCCGTCTCGGCTAGGAACGTCCGGCCGCCCTGCCGTCGGGCCGGTCCGTCCGTCCGGGCCGTGGACGCCCCCGGCGTCCGCGGCCCGCGCCCGCTAGGGTGGTGGTACAGACCACAGACCCACAGGTCAGCGGCCACCAGAGCGGAGAGAAGTCAGTGGCGGAGCGCAAGCCGATCGAATCCTGGCTCACCGACATGGACGGGGTCCTCATCCACGAGGGCACCCCGATCCCCGGTGCGGACGCCTTCATCAAGCGGCTGCGCGATTCCGGCAAGCCCTTCCTGGTGCTGACCAACAACTCCATCTACACCCCGCGCGACCTGCAGGCCCGGCTGAGCCGGATGGGCCTGGACGTGCCCGTCGAGAACATCTGGACCTCGGCGCTCGCCACCGCGAAGTTCCTCGACGACCAGCGCCCGGGCGGCACCGCGTACGTCATCGGCGAGGCGGGCCTCACCACCGCCCTGCACGACATCGGCTACGTCCTGACCGACCACGAGCCCGACTACGTGGTCCTCGGCGAGACGCGGACCTACTCGTTCGAGGCCATGACCAAGGCCGTCCGGCTGATCAACGCCGGCGCCCGCTTCATCTGCACCAACCCGGACGAGACCGGCCCCTCCACCGAGGGGCCGCTCCCGGCGACGGGCGCGGTCGCCGCGCTGATCACCAAGGCGACCGGCAAGAAGCCCTACTTCGCCGGCAAGCCGAACCCGCTGATGATGCGTACGGGCCTCAACGCCATCGGCGCCCACTCCGAGACCAGCGCGATGATCGGCGACCGCATGGACACCGACGTGCTGGCCGGCCTGGAGGCGGGCATGCAGACCTTCCTCGTGCTGACCGGGCTGACCACGGCCCGGGACACCGAGAAGTTCCCCTACCGGCCCACCAAGACCGTCGACTCCATCGCCGATCTGGTCGACCTGGTTTAAGACTTGGTCCGTAACTCACCAGAGGGTGAGCTGGGGGTCGCAGCCGGGGCGGGGTCCGGGCTTTCCGGCGTGGTCACGAGGTCGTGACTCATCCGGGGTCGCTCGGTCCCGCCGTCCGGCGGTTCGGGGAGCAGAGGCACCACGTTGCCGTGGTACTGCCACGCGTCCCGCACCCCGGGGGTGTTCGGGTTCGGTGTGGTTGACTCCCACAGCGCTTCTTCCAGCGCTTGGGTATAGGTGATCTGGGCGTGCCGGGACGCGGTCGTGTCCAGGTATGCGGTCTTGGGGTCGTCCGCGTCGGCGAAGCGGACGAACGAGGCGAGGGCGGCGGAGACGAGGTCGCGCTTGCCGGTGAGGCCGCAGGCGGTGCATTTGTGCTCGCGGTCGCGGAGGGACTTCTTGACGCGTGCGCCGCACATGCAGTGCTGGGACAGGGCCGTGGACCAGGTGGAGGCCGGGACCAGCCGTCCGCCTGCGGCCTCGCACTCGTTCTTGAGGGCGGAGATCAGCAGGCCGGGCGTGGTCTGGGAGAGGCGCTTGCCCCACAGCCGGTACCAGTTGCGGATGTCGCAGTCCTCGATCACGAGTACGGGGCCGTGGGTGGTGATGATCTCCCGCGCCACGGTGCGGGCGCGGTGGCGCCGGTGTTCGGCTGCCGAGGCGGCGTGCTCGGCCTGGCGGGCGCGCAGTTCCCGGTAGTTCGCGGAGAGCCGGTCACGCCGGTATGCCTGCTTGGGCACGCCGTCCGTGCGGGTGTCACGGGCACCGCCGGGCACGGTCACCGTTTTGGGTGTGAGTCCGGCGTCGGCGCGGCGGCGGGCGCGGGCGGTCTGTTTCTTCGACAGTCCGTACTGCCCGGTGTTCGTCGCCCGGCGGGAACGCTCCAGTGCCCGCGCCCGGCCGCGCTGCTTCTTCGCCTGCTTGACCAGGAGGGTGCGCTCGGCGTCGGTCAGCGTGATCTCGGTGGAGACCGGCGTACCGGGGCCGAGGTCGGCGGGGAAGGAGACGACGGAGAGGTTGGAGACGTTGCCGTCCACCCCGCCGATCCGGTCCAGGGCGGCAGCCTGCTCGCGCATCTGTTGTACGGCCGGGGAGGTGTGGCCGGGGCCGAGGATCATCAGGTGTGCCTCGTACGCCCAGCCGCCCGGAGCAGACGCCTTGCGCCGGCGGACGAGGTCGACCTTGTGCCAGCGGCCGGGGTCGGCAAGGAAATGCTCGGCCCGCGCCCACCGGCCCGGCCCCTGGGGGATACGGACAGGCAGGACGAGGTCACCGCGTCGGCTGTCGGGGCCTCCGGAGAAGACGACGGCGAGGGGCCCGGTGTGGTCCCACCAGTTCGCCTTGCGTATCCCCGGCTTCCCGGCGGCGGTCAGCTTCCCCGTGGGGACCTTGGCGTCCGGCAGTGCCGGCCGGGGCATGCGGCGGGGCTGGGACAGGGGGTGCCGGCCGCCGGTGGTGTAGGCCATGGCGTGGCCGGCCAGGGTGCCGACGAGACGGAAGGTCTCCCACTTGTTGTCGGTGGTGTGGGAACGGGCGCGGCCGGGGATGCGGGTGAAGTCGTACCATCGGCCGATCCTGGGACGTCCGAAGCGCTGCCCGGTGGCGTCGGGGAACAAGTGCCGCTGTACGCCGTTCCATACCTCGTCGGCCATGTGCATGGCCAGGGCCTTGGAGGCGTGGTGCTTGAGGTGCCCGGCGGCTTCGAGGTGCTTGTAGGCGCTGCGTTCCAGGGCTTCGCGGGACAGGCCCAGGCGCTGCCGTACGGCCTTCGCGCCCTGATCGTTCCTCTCGCGGTAGGCGGTCCAGTAGGCGTCGACCTTGGCGCGGGCGTCACGCTGGACGGCCCGCTTGATGCTCCACATCGCTCCGAACAGCTTCCCCAGCCGGGCCAGGTCGGCGGGGTCGGTGACGGCGAGCGGCAGCACCATCACCGACACCATCCCGTCGTCGGGCTTCTTCCACTTCCGGGCCTTGTTCTTCCCCCGGAACTTCCGCGTCTGGGCAGCCTGCATCACTCGTCACCCCCCATCGTCGATCAGTCGACCCGCGACACGCTACGTGATCAGATGACTACAATTCCCGGTTTCGAAGATACCGGGCAGGTGGCGCTGCAACTCAACGTGATCGTCCAGCATGTCTACGACCTCAATAGCGGACGTGACGACTTCCCTGCCCACGTTTGCGTCGGCCGCGCCCCACTGCGGCCCGTGGGCCAGCTCGACGAGTGGCGGGCAGTGCATCCGAAGCGCGGAGATCGACGTCTGCCTCGCCGCCATCCAGTGCGTCATCGCCTCGGCGACTCATGGCCTGGCAGCCGCAACGGCATCGTCGTCTAGCCGCGCGTTAGCGCGTACGGCTGACACGTACGGGCCAAGAGAGCGCCGCTCCGGATGCGGAGCGGCGCGCCGCGCGTGAATCTCCTTGTTGAGGAGGTTCACCATGCGCTGTTCTCTGATCGCTCTCCGTGTCGCAGGGGTCGCCGTCGCCCTGACCGCGTGCACCGCCGTGACCGCCCCCGCCGCCCTCGCGAACGAGTGGGACCGCGGCGGCGTCTCGGCGGAACCGAACCCGGCCGAACCGGGCGCGCACGTCAAGATCCGCGTCCGGGGCTGCGACGGTGACTGGGGGGTGGCCCGTTCGCCCGTCTTCACGTCCGACGCCCGGCTCTCCTCGCGGCACGGCGACGGCCGGACCCTCCACGGCGAGGCGAAGATCCGCCCGCACGCCGACCCGGGCTGGCACGAGATCCGGATCAAGTGCGAGGGCGCCGACGGCCTGCGCGGCTCCATCGAGATCCGCCGCGACCACCACCGCCCCGACCCGCACCACTCGCCGGTCTGGCCGGTCCACGCGGGCGGCGGCGGGATGTCCGCCGAGGTCGCGGAGACGACCCGGCTGGCGGCGGCCGCGAAGAAGAGCCACGGCGGCGACGGCCCCGGGCTGCCCCACACCGTGATCGGCGCCGTCCTCGCCGCCGCGGCCACCCTGGCGGTCGCGGGCCGGGCCATCACCCTGCGCCGCCGCCGCAACGGCGGATGAGCGAGCCCAGGGCCTCCGCCGGCGGCCGGCTGCTGACCTTCGCCGCCTGGACGGTGCTGGTGATGGGCCTGTGGCTGTGGGGCAAGGAGATCACCGGGGTCCCGCCCGCTCCGCCCGCCGGGCAGCAGGCCGGCGGGCAGTCGGGGCCGGCCCTCCCGGCCGCGCGGGCCCCGCTGTCCGGGGCGATGCCCGCACGGGTCGACGTACCGGACCTCGGCGTCCGGGCGCCGGTGATCGCGCGCGGCCTGGACGCGCAGGGGGCGATCGACCCGCCGCCGTACGAGCTCCCGGGCACGGTGGGCTGGTGGGGGGCGGGTCCCGCGCCGGGAGCGGAGGGGGCCGCGCTGATGGTGGGGCACGTGGACACGAAGTCGAAGCCGGCCGTCTTCTACGGCCTGAGCGCGCTCAAGCCGGGCCAGAAGATCCGCGTGGCGCGGGCGGACGCGACGGTCGCCGAGTTCACGGTGGAGGACGTACGCGTCTACGAGCGCGCGGGCTTCGACCCGCACGCGGTGTACGGGCCCCGGGTGAAGGGCCGGGCCGAACTGCGGCTCGTGACCTGCGGCGGCAACTACGACAAGGCGGCCGGGCAGTACTCGGCGAACGTGGTGGTCTCCGCGTACCTGACGGGCGCGGGGACGGGAGCGGGAGCGGGCGCGGCGGCGGTCTAGCCCGTCCGGACCGGGGACGGAGCCGGGAACGGAGCCGGGAACGAAGAAGCCCCCCGCAGCTTTCGCTGCGGGGGGCTTCTCCTCGTCTGTGCGCCGCCAGGGACTCGAACCCCGGACCCGCTGATTAAGAGTCAGCTGCTCTAACCAACTGAGCTAGCGGCGCTTGCTGACAGGGAAAACTCTACCCCACCTGCCGAGGTGCTCGTGACCAGCCGCGCCCGCGTTGTCCGATTAACCCATGTTTGGGGGGTTTATCGTGCACGATATGTCTGGTCGAGCCGAATCTGATGCCCCGACAGATGCGTGCCCGGCCGACCAGTGGACGAGCAGGGGAGTGGACGGAACCGCATGACGATGCAGCCTCCGGTGCATGTGCAGATGCCGACGCCGATGACGATGCCGGTCTTCGAGGAGTACGAGCCCGCCGGCGACTGCGTGTGCCTCGGGTGCGCGCAGCGGCGCCGCACCCTCGCGCGCGGGCGGGCCATAGCGCTCCGGGACGGCGGCCACCCGGCCGCGCGCGGGGCGCGCCGGGCGCTGGTGCTGGCGACCGCGGCCGGCGTGGTGCTGGGCGGCGGCGGTTCGGCGGCGCTGGCCGCGGCCGGGCCGGTGCGGGGTCCGGGGCCGGTGGCGCTGGACGACCGCGGCGGCTCGGACGGTCCGGGCACCCCGCAGGGCGGCCGGGCCCCGCTGCACGGACGCCCGGCCCCGGTCACGGGGCCGCGTCCGTCGTCCTCGGCGGCGGGCCGGCCGGGCGCGCCGCCCGCGGTGCGGGCCATCGACCGGGCCACGATCATCAACCGGGCGAAGATCTGGCTGGACGCCCAGGTCCCCTACAGCATGTCCGAGTACTGGGCGGACGGCTACCGGCAGGACTGCTCGGGGTACGTCTCCATGGTCTGGAACCTCGGTACGAACGAGTGGACCGGCAGCCTCGACACCTTCGCCACGAAGATCACGAAGGAGGAGCTGCTCCCGGGGGACATGCTGCTCTTCCACAACCCGGCGGACCCCAACAACGGCTCGCACGTCGTCATCTTCGGAGGCTGGGCCGACGAGACGCGCACCCACTACATCGCGTACGAGCAGACCCGCCCGTACACCCGGAAGCTGGCCACGCCGTACGGGTACTGGAAGAACTCGGAGAAGTACCTCCCGTACCGCTACAACGGCGTGACCACCGGGGTCCTCCCGGACGTGCCGGTGCCGGGCGCCCCGGCGGCGGGGACGGCGGTCTTCCCGGGCGCGGCGAAGTTCGGCCCGGGCGCGGACAACGAGCACGTCACCGAGCTGGCCAAGATGCTGATCGGGCGGGGCGCCCTGCGGTTCTACCCCAAGGGGCCGAGCTCGAAGTGGAGCGAGGCCGACCGGCAGGCCACGCAGGCCTTCCAGCAGGCGCAGGGCTGGACGGGCGCCGACGCCGACGGCATCCCCGGCGAGCACACCTGGCGGCTGCTGGTGCAGCGCCAGGGCAAGGACATCCCGCCGACGGGGCGGACGGGCCCGGGCACGGCTCCCGGCACCGCTCCGGGCACGGCTCCGGGCACCGCTCCGGGCACGGCTCCGGGCACGGTGAAACCGCCGACGGCACCGCCGAAGACGCCGCCGGGGGCCCTGCCGGGCTCCGCCGGGGTGCCCGCCTATCCCGGGCTGCGGGTCTTCCGCCCGGGGCAGTCCCATCCGGCCGTACTCGCCCTCGGCCGCCGACTGGCGCAGAAGGGCTTCGGCAAGTACTACACGTCCGGCCCGGGCCCCCGCTGGAGCGAGGCCGACCGCCGCAACGTCGAGGCCTTCCAGCGCGCCCAGGGCTGGCGCGGCGCCTCGGCCGACGGCTACCCGGGCCCGGAAACCTGGCGCCGGCTGTTCGCATGACGGAGGCAACGATGTACCCCACCCACACCACCTTCACCACGGGCACCTGCCGGCTCCCCGCCCTTCCGCCTGCGGCGACGCTTCCGGAACCGGTCGCGGTGTACCGGGGCGCATGGGCCCCGGCCCCCACCGCCCCGGCCCCGGCGGCCCCGGCCCCGCCCGCCCGCACGGCGCACCCGCTCTCCCCGCCGGCCCCCGCCCAGGTGCCGCCCACTCCGGGGCCCGCCGCCCGGCCGCCGCACCCGGCCGGCCCGGAGCCCGCAGCCTGGACGGCGCCCGCGCCCGTCGGGCACTCCGCGCCGGGGGCGGCCCCCGGCCGGGCAGCCACACCGGACCCGCGGCCCGAACCGGCGGCCCCCGCCCGGTCGGCCACCCCCGCAGGCCACCCCGCGCCGGGGGCGCACCCGGCCGAGCCCTCGCTGACGCGGACGCCGCACCCGGCCCCCGCCGGGCACCCGGCCGACCCGGCGGCGGCCGCCTGGACGGAGCCCGCGCCCGCAGGCCACCCCGCGCCGGGGGCGCACCCGGCGCCCGCCGGGCCGCCGCACCCGGCCGAGCCCGCCCGGGCGGGCGGGCACCCCGCGCCCGGCTCGCAGGCGCCGGGTGTGGGCCCGGGCGCGCGGCCGGAACCGGCGGTGGCTGCCTGGGCTGCGGAGCCCGCCACCCCGTCGCCGGACCGGATCCCCGGGGCGCCGGCCCCCGCCGGGCGCCCCGCGCCGGGGGCCGAGCCCGCCCGGGTGCGGGCGCCGCATCCGGCCCACCCCGTGGCGCCGGGGGCCGCCGTGCGGGACGGGCACCCCGCCCCGGCGGCGACGCAGCCGTTCGGGGCCACCCGGTTCGGGTCGGGGGTCGGGGCCGCCCACCCGGTGCGCCCGGAGCCGGAGCCTGCCGCCTGCGCGCCGGCACCCCGCGCCGCCGAGCGGGCCGACGCCGTCCCGGAACCGGCCCCGGCCCCGGTAGGCGCCCCGGCGTACCCGGCCGGGCCCGGGCCGGCCCGTGCCCCGGAACCGGCCGCCCCGGCGGCGGAGCACGCCCGGGGTGACGTGCCCGCCGCCCGGAGCCAGGCCGGGGACGGGTCCGCGGCGGGGATCCCGCACCCCACCCCCGAGCCCCCGTCCGGCGTGCCCGGACCCGGGCCCGCCGAGATCGCCGCCCGGGCCGTCGCGCGCGGGATGCGCACCGAGGACCCCGGTTCGCGCGACGGCCTCCCGCGCCCCCCACGCGGCAGCGGCAACGGCACCGCCGTCACGGAGGTCCCGCTGCACCTCCCGTTCCGCCCGCAGCCGCAGGCCCCCGCCTCCCCGGCCGCCGCCCCCGTCGCCCGCGCCCCGAAGAAGCTGCCCGCCGGCCGCCGCGTACCCAGGGGCGACGACCGGCTCCGGGAGCACCGGGGGCCCGTGCTGCCCGGCTGGATCGCGGTGCTGGTCGGCGGCCTCGCCCTCCTCGGCGGCGCGGCCGTGCTGTGGCGGGCCGGGGTGGTACCCGCCACCGTGGTCGCCGCCTTCGGGGCCACGCCCCGCGCCTACCAGGGGCTGCGCGCCGCGCACTGGCCCCCGCTCGCCCTCCTCGGCATCGTCACCCTCCTCGCGCTCGGCGGCCTCGGCCGGGCCAAGGCGGGCCACGCCTGGGTGCTGACCCTCTTCGGCCGCTACCGCGGCACGGTCCGGCGTACCGGCCTGACCTGGATCAGCCCGCTCCTGCTGCGCCGGCGGGTCGACGTACGGCTGCGCCACTGGCGCAGCGAGCCGATGGCCGCCGTGGACTCCGGCGGCCTCGCCCTCCAGGTGGTGGTGCAGGTCGTCTGGCAGGTCAAGGACACGGCCAGGGCCACCCTGGCCGTCGAGGACCACATCGACTACCTGGCCGAGCAGGTCGAGTCGGCCATGGCCCGGGTGCTGTCCCAGCTGCCCGCCGACGCCTTCCACGAGGACGCCCCGACCCTGCGCGACGCCGAGGCCGTCGGCGACGCGCTGACCCGCATGGTGGCGGCCGAGACCGAGGCGGTGGGCATCGAGGTGTTCTCGGCCCAGCCCACCCGGATCGAGTACGCGCCGGAGGTCGCGGAGGCCATGCGCCGCCGCCGGGTCGCCGCGATCGACGCCAAGCACCGGGACACGGTGCTGACCTCGGTCGTCGACGCCGTGGACGACACGGTCCACCGGCTGACCTCGCGCGGGATCGTGGAGCTGGACGACTACGAGCGCAAGGCCCTGGTGAAGGACCTCACCGTCGCCTTCTACACCGGGCGGTCCGACCAGTAGCAGCAGTCACGGGGGTTCCGTGCGAGGACGGGTGGCCGGCAATGACCGGACCACCCGTCCTCGCATTGGTATAGACATGGCCAACTCCCGTCAATACTGTGTGACTTGGGACTTGGTCTAGACCTAGTCCCGACGCAGCTCCGAGCCGCAGCCCCACCGGCCCGTCAGGGCCGATCCCCACGCGCGCGCACGTCCCCGCCGAAATCCCCTACCGCCTCCCCTCCCCAACCTTCCCCTCCCCCCACGCCCAAGGAGCACCATGCGTTCCTTCCGCATACCCTCATGGCCCACGCGGCCCTCGCGCCCCGCGCACCCCTCCCGCACATCGCGCCCCGTGCGCGTCGGCGCGGCCGCGACGGTCGGCCTCGGCCTCCTCGCCGGTGCCGCCCTGTTCGGCGCCCCCAACGCCAGCGGCCACGGCTACACCGACACCCCCATCAGCCGCCAGAAGCTCTGCGCCAACCGGACGGTCTCCGACTGCGGCCCCATCCAGTGGGAGCCGCAGAGTGTCGAGGGCTACAAGGGCTTCCCCGCGGCCGGCCCCGCGGACGGGAAGATATGCGCCGGCGGCCACGCCGAGTTCGCCCAGCTCGACGACCCCCGCGGCGGCAACTGGCCCGCGACCCGCGTGAACTCCGGCCAGCCCTTCGACTTCCGCTGGCAGTTCACCGCCAACCACTCCACCACCGACTTCAAGTACTACGTCACCAAGAACGGCTGGGACCCGGCCAAGCCCCTCACCCGGGCCTCCCTCGACCCGCAGCCCTTCCTCGTCGTCCCCTACAACGGCGGCCGCCCGGACATGACCACCATCCACCGCGGCTCGATGCCGGCCGGCAAGTCGGGGCGGCACATGATCCTGGCCGTCTGGACCGTCAACGACACCCCGATGGCCTTCTACGCCTGCTCCGACGTTCAGTTCTGACGGAACGTCAGCTACCCTCCGGCGGCATGCGGACCACGACAGCACCCGATGCCGCCGAGACCGTCGCGGAACTCGTCGCGCGCCAGTGGGGCGACCACCGGCCGGGGCTGATGTACGGGGCCGGCGCGGCCGACAGCGCCGGGCCCACCGTCCTCAGCCGCCACCGGACCGCCCAGGAGGCCGCCGCCCGCGCCGCACTCCTGGTCGACCTGTTGCCGACCGGCGCGGAGCCGCACGTGGGCGTGCTGCTCGACAACACCCCCGAGTTCCCCTCCTGGCTCGGCGCGGCGGCCCTCGCGGGGGCCGCCGTCGCCGGGATCAACCCCACCCGGCGCGGCCCCGAGCTGGCCCGCGACATCCTGCACACCGACTGCCGGATCCTGGTCACCGAGCCCGCCCACCTCCCCCTCCTGCGCGGCCTCGACCTGCCCGGCGTACGCCTCCTGGTGACCGGCACCGAGGAGTACGCGGCCCTGCTCGCCCCCTACGCCGCCGCGGAGCCCGGCGAGGCCCGCGTGCGCCCCGGCGGCCCCCGCCCGGACACCCGGCTGCTCCTCTACTTCACCTCCGGCTCCACCGGCGCCCCCAAGGCGGCCGTCTGCAGCCAGGGCCGCCTCGCCGCCGCCGGGGGATCGCTCGCCCGGCAGTTCTCCGTCACCCCGGACGACGTCCACTACGTCTGCATGCCGCTCTTCCACGGCAACGCCGTCATCGCCGACTGGCTGCCCGCCCTCTGCGCCGGCGCCCCGGTCGCACTGCGCCACCGCTTCTCGGCCTCCGCGTTCCTGGCCGACGTACGGGCGTACGGGGCGACGTACTTCACCTACGTCGGCCGGGCCGTCCAGTACCTGCTGGCCACCGAGCCCCGCCCCGACGACCGCGAGCACCGGCTGCGCCTCGGCTTCGGCACCGAGGCGGGGGCGGTGGACGCGGCCCGCTTCGCCGAACGGTTCGGGGTCCGCCTCGTCGAGGGGTACGGGGCCACCGAGGGCGGCGCCTCCGTCCAGCGCGGCCCCGGCACCCCGCAGGGTGCGCTGGGCAGGGCCGCGCCGGGGAACGACCTGGCCGTGGTCGACCCGGAGACGGGCCGCGAGTGCCCGCCGGCGCGGCTGGACGCGCGGGGCCGGCTGCTCAACGGGGACGAGGCCATCGGCGAGCTCGTCAACCGGGGCCGCAGCCTCTTCGAGGGCTACTGGCGCAACCCCGGCGCCGAGGCGGCCCGCACCCGGGGAGGCTGGTACTGGACCGGCGACCTGTTCTTCCGGGATCCCGAGGGCTTCCTCTACTTCGCGGGCCGCACCGACGACCGGCTGCGGGTCGACAGCGAGAACCTGGCCGCCGCGGTGATCGAGAACGTCCTGGCCCGCTGGGAGGCGGCGGCCGCCGTCGCGGTGTACGCGGTCCCGGACGAGGTCGCGGGGGACCAGGTGATGGCCGCCGTGGCCCTGCGGGAGGGCGCGGCCTTCGATCCGGAGGCCTTCGCCGCCTTCCTCGCCGCGCAGCCGGACCTCGGCACGAAGATGGCCCCGCGCTACGTCCGGCTCCTCGACGAGCTGCCCGTCACCGCCACGAACAAGATCCACCGGGTTGCCCTGCGCCGGGCCGGCTTCCTGGGCCCCGGCCCGGTCTGGCAACGGACCGGCGGCGCCTACCGCCCGCTCGACGGGGAGGGCCGGGCCGCGCTGCTGGCCGCGTACGAGGCCCAGGGCCGCCGGGAGCTGCTGGACCGCTGAGGGGCCGCCCGCGGGGCCGCCGGGCGGCGCCCCGGCCATTGGTTTGGAGCACCCCTGGGGAGCAGGTAGTATTTTCTCTGTCAGCAGGCGCCGCTAGCTCAGTTGGTTAGAGCAGCTGACTCTTAATCAGCGGGTCCGGGGTTCGAGTCCCTGGCGGCGCACCTGTCCTTCGGGCGGTTTCCGGTTCACCGGGAACCGCCCGAAGTGTTTTCCGGGCCGCCCCGGGCCACCCGCCCCGCATCCCCGGGTCGCCCTCGCGGCCCTCAGAGCGTGAGCGACAGCAGCAGCGGCGCGGCCTTGCGGTTTAGGGTGTCGGCCGCGGCGCGCAGCCGGTGGGCGTGCTCGACGGGCATGGACAGGGCGAGGCAGCCCACGGCGGCGCCGGCCGTGATCGGGACGGCCGCGCAGACGGTGCCGACGGCGTACTCCTGGAGGTCCAGGACGGGGACCGTGGCCGGCTGGGCGTCCAGCTTGGAGAACAGGATCCGCTCGTTCACGATCGTCTTCGACGTCAGCCGGGCGATCTTGTGCCGGGAGAGGTGGTCGCGCCGTCCGTTCAGGTCGAGCTGGGTCAGCAGGCACTTGCCGACCGCGCTGGCGTGGGCCGCCGAGCGGAAGTCGACCCACTCGTGCACCTTGGGCGTGCGGGGGCTGTCCGCGAACTGTGTGATGCGGACCTCGCCGTCGACGTAGCGGCTGATGTAGACGGCCGCGCCGACCGAGTCCCGCAGCTTGTCGAGGGTGTCCTGGAGCTTCTCCTGGAGGGCCTGCTGCCGGTCCATGCCGGAGCCGAGCAGGACGAGGGAGTCCCCTATGGCGTAGGCGCCGTCGGAGACCTGGAGCACGTACCCTTCGCGCCGCAGCATGAGGAGCATCGGGGCGAGATGGACCGCGGGCAGGCCGGTCTCACGCGCGATCTGCACGTCGGTCACACCGCCGGTGTGCCGCGAGATCGTTTCGAGTACGCGCAGGGCGTACTGCACCGAGTGGAACGGCGCGGTCGGCTCGGGCTTCAGCGCCACGGTTTCCCCCTACCAGGTTGTTACCGCTTGCTCTACCACGATAGCCATCAAGAGGCCCACGTGGAGCGTGTGTTGAGGAGATTGATGGCTTAATCAAGTCCCCCTGCCTGGGCCTACTCGAATGGCATATGCCACGGGCACGGGCATGCCCCGGTCTGCCGGGAATGCCCGGCGAGCACATCCCGTTCGACTTCTTCGTACGAACGCCGTACGAGGCGTACGGGGCGCCGCGGGCGCACGAGCGGGACGGGACGGGAGCGACGATGAGCGACACCGGGGACACGGGCCGGCGCACGGGCGGGCAGCCGGAGGATCCGCGAGGGGGGCCGGTCCAGGACCCGGTCCAGGACCCGGGCCGGGCAGCAGTCCAGGACCTGGTGCAGGACCCGGTCCGGGACCCGATCCGCGGGACCGCCCTCGGTGAGGCGCCCGTGCCGCTGTCGGTGCTCGACCTGGTCACCGTCGGCAGCGGCTCCACCGCCCACGAGTCCCTGCGCACCAGCGTGCAGATAGCCCGGCAGGCCGAGTCCCGCGGCTACCACCGCCACTGGGTCGCCGAGCACCACTCCATGCCCGGGGTCGCCAGCTCCTCCCCGGCCGTGATCCTGGCCCACCTCGCCGCGTACACCTCCCGCCTCCGGCTCGGCTCGGGCGGGGTCATGCTGCCCAACCACGCCCCGCTGGCCGTGGCCGAGCAGTTCGGCACCCTGGAGGCCCTGGCCCCGGGCCGGATCGACCTCGGACTCGGCCGGGCGCCGGGCACCGACCCGCGTACGGCGGCCGCGCTGCGCGGGCCCGGGCGGCTGGACGAGGCGGCCGACGAGTTCCCCCGGCGGCTCGCGGAGCTGACCCGCTTCCTCGACGACGACTTCCCCGACGGGCACCCGTACTCCCGCGTGCACGCCGTGCCCGGCCCGGTGCAGGGGCCCGCCGCCCGCCCGCCGCTGTGGCTGCTGGGCTCCTCCGGCTTCAGCGCCCGCCTCGCCGGGGAGCTGGGCCTGCCCTTCGCGTACGCCCACCACTTCTCCGCCGCCGGCACCCTGCCCGCGCTGGAGCTGTACCGCGAGAGCTTCCGCCCGTCGGCGGTGCTGGACGCCCCGTACGCCCTGATCGGGGTCTCGGCGCTGGCCGCCGACACCGGGGCGGAGGCCCGCGCGCAGGCGCTCGCCGGCGCCCTGGCGATGCTCCGGCTGCGCACCGGTCGGCCCGGGCTGGTCCCGACGCCCGAGGAGGCGGCGGCGTACGACTTCTCGCAGCCGGAGCGGGAGTTCGTGGACTCCTGGCTCTCCAACATCGTCCACGGCACCGCCGACGAGGTCCGCGCCGGGCTCGACGCCCTGGTGGCGCGGACGGGCGCGGACGAGCTGATGCTGACCGCGAGCGCCCACAGCGGTGCCGCCCGCATCCGCTCCTACGGGCTCGTTGCCAATGCGTACGGGATGCCGACGGAGCCCTTGACGACGCGCTGAGTGGGGCCGGACCGGCGGAGAACGGCGTTTGGCTGGTTTGTTGCCGAAACCTTGCCGCAGCATGACCTAAGGGAGCCTTAAACCGCTCGTCACCCGGGGTGGCGGGCGGTTTTTGGTGTGCGCTCAGGTCTCTGACTAGGGCATTTGGCCACCGAGTGGTCTAGTCCTTCTTTGGTCCAAACCATTGACTGGGGCGGCGGGTGATCGCTATCACTTCTCTCACCTAAAGCTGATGCCCTCCCCTCCCACCCCCACGGAGGCAGTTCATGCACATCCGTAAACCCCTCATCGCGGCCGCCGCCACGGCCGCGCTGGCAGCCGGAGCGCTGGCCACCTTCGCGGGACTCGGCACCGCCCAGGCCGCCGACGCCTCCACCACCGCCGCGGCCGGCGGCGTGCGGATCGCCTATTACGACCAGTGGAGCGTGTACGGCAACGCGTTCTACCCCAAGCACCTCGACACCCGGGGCATAGCGGGGAAGCTGGACGTCATCAACTACTCGTTCGGCAACATCCACCCCACCGACCTCACCTGTTTCGAGGCGAACAAGGCGGCGGGCGACGACAACAACCCCAACGCCGGTGACGGCGCGGGCGACTCGTACGCCGACTACCAGAAGTCCTTCAGCGCGGCCGACAGCGTCAGCGGCGTCGCCGACAAGTGGGACCAGCCCATCGTGGGCGTCTTCAACCAGTTCAAGCAGCTGAAGGCCAAGTACCCCCACCTGAAGATCAACATCTCGCTGGGCGGCTGGACGTACTCGAAGTACTTCAGCGACGCGGCCAAGACCGACGCCTCCCGCAAGAAGCTGGTCTCCTCCTGCATCGACCAGTACATCAAGGGCAACCTGCCCAAGGCCGACGGCTACGGCGGCCCCGGCACCGCGGCCGGGATCTTCGACGGCATCGACATCGACTGGGAGTACCCGGGCTCGTCCGGCGGCCACCTCGGCAACCACTACGCCCCCGAGGACAAGCAGAACTTCACCCTCCTGCTCAAGGAGTTCCGCGAGCAGCTCGACGCCTACGGCCAGGCCAACGGCGGCAAGAAGTACCTGCTGACCTCGGCCCTCCCGGCCGGCCAGGACAAGATCAAGTACATCGAGACGGACAAGATCGGCGCGTACCTCGACTACGCGAACATCATGACGTACGACATGCACGGCGCCTGGGACGGCGACGGGCCGACGTACCACCAGTCCCCGCTGTACTCCGGCACCAACGACCCGACCGACCCGATCGCCCCGGGCACCCAGAAGTACAGCATCGACAACGCCATCGACTCCTGGATCGACGGCAACCCGGCCTACGGCATCACCGGCGGCTTCCCCGCCAACAAGCTGACCCTGGGCTACGAGTTCTACTACCGCGGCTGGAAGGGCGTCCCCGCCGGGGCGGCGGGCGGCCTCGCCCAGCCCGCCACCGGGGCCTCCGGCGCCCGGCCCACCAGCCAGCAGGCCGGCATCGCCAACTACAAGGAGCTCGGCGGGATCGTCGACAACCCGGCGACGACCTACTGGGACGACCAGGCCAAGGCCTCCTACTTCTACAAGGACGGCGAGTTCTTCACCGGCCTGAACCAGAAGTCGATCCAGGCCCGGGTCGACTACGGCAAGCAGCGCGGCCTGGCCGGCGCGATGATGTACTCCCTGCTCGGCCTGGACAACAACACCACGCTGCTGAACCAGATCTCGGACGCCCTCGGCGGGACCACCGTGCCGCCGACCACCCCGCCGACCACGCCTCCCACCACGCCGCCGACGACCCCGCCGACGACGCCCCCGACCACCGGCTGCGGCAACGTCCCGGCCTACGTCCCGGGCACGGTCTACACCGCCGGCAACGAGGTCTCGCACAACGGCCGCAAGTACAAGGCCCAGTGGTGGACGCAGAACGAGGTGCCCGGCACCACCGGTGAATGGGGTGTCTGGAAGGACCTCGGCGCCTGCTGATCTCCCCCCACCCCGCGCCGAGCGCCGGACCGCCCCGCCCCTCCTCCCGAGGGGCGGGGCGGCCCCGGTCAGTGGGCGCCCAGGGGGCCGCGCGCGTGCGAACGGCGTCCGGCGGCGGACGGTCTGTCGCGCCACAGGGCGGCCGCGGTCCAGAGCTGGAGGGCGCAGCCTAGGGTGAGGAGGTACTGGCCGAACCCGGCCTGGCCTTTGAGTACCGTCCAGAAGTAGACCGTCGCCCACAAGGTCAGCAGGGCCAGGGCGCTGTAACACCAGAGCAGTCCGGGTACCCGGGCGACCGCGTGGCCGCTCCAGGCGTGGACGGCGACCGCCACACTGGCGACCGCGCTCACCAGGATGATGGCGCTCGCCACCTGGCGGCCACCTCTCCACTCCAGCAGCGTGATGAGCTGCCAGGCCGGCCCGCCCGAGCCCAGGGGGATCGGGATCACCAGGGCCATGACCACGGCCGCGAAGGTGCACGGCTGTAGCGAGCGGGCTTCCGGAAGGTCTCCCACTTCCGTGGCTCCCGTGCCGGCGGCGCGCCGGTTCAGCCTCAGCTGCTCGGCCCCCCACGCCAGGATCAGGCTGCCCACGGCGAAGGCCAGGAAGCCCGGGCCGGCGTCGAAGTCGCTCCGCACGACGGAGGAGGTGATCCACACCACCGCCGTCGCGAAGACGGACACCGCTGCGAGCGCGCTGCAGCTCCGGACCAGTGCCGGCCGCAGCAGGGCGGGAGAGCCGAGCAGGATGAGGAAGGTGGCTGCGGTGCACGCGGCCAGGCTCAGGGCCGCCAGCACCAACATGATCGCGCCCACCCCTCCCAACGGCCAGTACCAGTCCGCGGGAGACGCGAGCCACATCGGGTACCCGCGCTTGTCGATCTTCTCGTAGAAGGGCAGCCACAGCGCCAGCACCATCGCGACGGCCGCGAGCGGGAAGGGCCACGGGCTGAGCGGGGAAGCCGCGGCCGGGCGCGTCCCGGCCGCCTTCCATGGTGCCCACGTGGTGCGCTGCTCCGTCTTCGGCGTCTTCGGCGTCTTCGGCTTGGTCCTCCCTGTCTCTGCCGGGGTCTCCGCCGCTCGCCCCTTCCCGGTTTCCGCCGTGGTTCCGCGCTCGGCCTCCGTTGCCGTTCCCGTCGCCACCGTGATCGCCAGTTCGCCGGTCACGGTGCACAGCTGCACCGTCCCCTCGTGCCGCCCCCGGTCCTCCGGCTCCGGCACCAGCTCGATGCCGGTGTCCAGGTACCGGACCTTCAGCCACGGGTCCGTCCTGGCCTCCAGCGTGGCGAGGACGATCGGCGGACCCGTCACCTTGACGACGGCCGCCTGGGCCGCCCCCACCTCCACCACCGGGGTGTCGACTCCGGGGGCGGCCAGCGCCAGGGCGCGGGCGGCACGCTCGGCCACCCTGCGACTGTCGTCGGCGGCTAGCTCGGACAGCGCCGCGTGGGCGGCGAGCGCCACGCCCACGTCCGCGCCGCACAACAGCGTGCCCAGGTCCTCGACCGACCACAGTTTCCGCTCCCGGCTGTCGGAGTGGACGGCATCGGCGAGCGGGGCCGGGAGGTCCGTGGCGACGGCCCGCCGCCGGCCGGTGTGAGCGATGGTCAGGTCGCCCTGGCTGCCGAACAGCCACAGTTGCGGCGTCTGGTGCGGAGTCCGTTCCCGGATCCGCTCGTTGACGTAGTCCGCCAGCTCGGACATGCCCACCTCGCCGTCGTGGTCGAGGTCGGCCTCACCGGTGCGCAGGCCCTCGACCAGAGCACCCGTGAAGAGCGACGGCCCGTCCCCGGCCCCCGCCATGCCGTCGGTGACCGGGTGGTCGCCCTCGAAGGCGTACTCCAGGGCGCTGGAAGCGGTGAAGACCGCGCGTCCGCGCTTCCCGCCGGTGCGTTCCAGGTCCTGGAAGCTCTCCTGCACCTGGACCTCCGAGCCCGCCCGGGTGAGCATCCCCCGCTCGAACGCTCCGGCGTAGCAGCAGTCCAGGAGGAGGACCGCACGCTGGGCGCGGCTCTCCAGCATCAGACTGCTCACGTACTCGGCCGGTACCGCGGTCGCGGCCAGCCGGGTCCGGTAGGTGTCGGAGGCGGCGAGGAAGAGCTTGCCCGCGGCGTTCTTCACCCCGTGGCACGAGAAGTGCAGCAGCAGGGTGTCGTTGGTGGACCTGTCCGCGAAGAAGTCCTCCACCGCGAGGCGCAGCTGCTGGACGGTGGGGTCGCTCAACACCTCCACGTCGAAATCGCCGACGGAGGTGTCGCCGAGCACCTCGGCGAGGCCGGCCGCATCTTTCAGCGGTGCCCGCAGCGCGCCCAGGCCCGCGTCCTCGTACTTGCTGGTCACCACGACCAGCGCATGCCTGCCCGGCGTGGTCATGACTCCTGCTCCTGTTCCTGCCCCGGCGCGCCGGTGTCCGGCTGGGAGACACGTGCGATCCACAGGTCGGTCAGGCGTCGCTGCTCCTCGCTGCGGACACCGGTCAGCTCCAGACGGTTGCCGTCGATCTCCAGGACGACGTGGCGTGAGCTGCCGGTGCGTCCGAGCCACTCCTTGACGACACCGACGAGGTTCGACAGCAGCGGCAGTGCGGGAGGCAGGCTTACCAGAAGGACGTTGAGCAGATCCGTCGCGGCGCCGCGGGTGCCGTCCGGAGCGGGGCCGCCGTCCGGATGCGCCACCTGCTCCACGTCCAACAGGAGCAGGTCCTCGCGCAGGACGTCAACCTCCCGTGGCAGCGACTCCGTCTCGTCGTCTGCGCGGCCGTCTGCAGGTCCGACAGTGATCCGTACTTGTCTGGTCACGGCTGATCGCCCCGGATGGCTCCCGGTTCCGCCGGTCAGTGGCGCGGTACCCCCGTTGTCTCCAGTGTGGCACCACCCTGCCCGGGGCGCATGGCTCAGCCGCCGCCCGCGCCCCGACCGCTCAGGCCTCCGTGGTCCCGGTGGCGAACCGGGCCCCCGGCGGCGGCGCGATCATCTCCGCGATCCGCTCCGGGGCCACCGCCCGGGAGTACAGCCAGCCCTGGCCGGTGTCGCAGCCGACCCGCCGCAGCCGGGCCGCCTGCCCGGCGGTCTCCACGCACTCGGCGGTGACGGTCAGGCCGAGCCGGTGCGCGAGCTGCACCAGGGCCTCCACGATCGTCTCGTCGGCCGGGTTCGGGTGGGTGCCCTCCTCGTAGCGGAAGCCGCGCACGAAGGAGCCGTCCAGCTTCAGCACCGACACCGGGAGCCGGCTCAGGTAGGCCAGGTTCGAATAGCCGGTCCCGAAGTCGTCGATGGCGATCCGCACGCCCATGTCGCTCAGCGCCTGGAGCGCCTGCAGGGGCCGGCCCGCCGACCCCATCACCGCGGACTCCGTCAGCTCCAGCTGGAGCAGCTGCGGGGCGAGACCGGTCTCGGCGAGGATCTCCGCCACGTCCCCCACCAGGTCGGAGTCCCACACCTGGCGCACCGCCACGTTCACCGAGACGAACACCGGCGAGTCACTGGGCTGTTCGATCTGCCAGCGCCGAGCCTGCCGGCACGCCGTGCGCAGCACCCACTGGCCCAGCTGCACGATCGAGCCGTCCTCCTCGGCGATACCGATGAACCGATTCGGCGTCAGCATGCCGAACTGGGGGTGGTTCCAGCGGACCAGGGCCTCCACCCCGCGCACCACCCCGCTCTCCAGGTCCACCAGCGGCTGGTACTCCAGCTCGAACTCCCCGCGCTCCACGGCCGGGCGCAGGCTGGACGAGAGTGCCTGCCGGGTCATCCGGTGCGCGTTGCGCTCGGGGTCGAAGAGGGTCCAGCGGGCCTTGCCGTCCGCCTTCGCCCAGTACAGCGTGGTGTCCGCGGCCTGCATCAGCCCCGTCGCCGAGGTGCCGGCCGCGTCCCGCTCGACCACGCCGATCGACGCGGACACCGACAGCCGCTGCCCGGCCAGGTCGAAGGGCTCCTGCACGGCGGCCAGGACGCTGCGCGCCAGGTCCGCGAGCTGCTCGGTGCCGGTGGAGTCCTCGACCAGCAGGGCGAACTCGTCGCCGCCGAGCCGGGCGACGAGGTGCCCGCCGGAGCGGCCGTACCCGGACTGGTCGGCGCACTGGGTGAGCCGGGCCGCCACGGCGGTCAGCAGCCGGTCGCCGACGCGGTGGCCGAGGGTGTCGTTGACCGCCTTGAAGCCGTCGAGGTCCAGGTAGCACAGGCCGATCCGGCCGGTGCCGCCCGTGCCGTAGGCGGAGGCCTCCAGGGCGGCCGAGAGCCGTTCGAAGAACAGTGCCCGGTTGGGGAGCCGGGTGACCGGGTCGTGCATCTGGAGGTGCCGCAGCCGGGCCTGGAGGTCGCGCCGGTCGCTGATGTCGGCGACGGACAGCAGGACGTCCTGGGTGCCGGTCACCGGGCCGAGGGTGACCTCGGTCCACAGCGAGTGCCCGTCGGGGTGCTTGAGGCGGCGGGTGCACCGCAGCCGGGCCTGCCGGCCGCGCAGCACCTCCTGGTAGGCCTGCCAGGTACGGGCCTCCGCCGCCAGGTCCACCAGGTCGGCGGCGCACTGCCCGGCGAGGGCGTGCGGCTCGGCGCCCAGGAGGGCGGCCAGGGCCCGGTTGGCGGCGATCACCTCGCCGCTGCGGCCGACGACGGCCATGGCGAGGTGGGCCGCGTCGAAGGCGGCGCGGTAGTCGCGGGGTTCGGGCACGACAGGCACCGCGGGGTGACGCTCCGTAAGGGTCGGACGGATGCTCTCGGCCGCCGAACCGGTCTCCTCTGAGGTTCCGCTCACCGTTCGCTCCCGCTGTGTTCGTGAGTGTCCGCGCAGGAAAGTGTGCCGATCATAGAGGCTGCCGGGAGGCCCTATCCAGCGGCGTCGCCGTGCGGGGCCGGGTCCGTCGCCGTGCTGACGCCTCGGGAGGCAGGTGCTGACGGGGTGTCGGACAGCGGTCGGGCGACCGTTTGCGCACACCTGTGAACACCTGGTGACGGCGACTGTTCTCACGTGATCGAACGTGACGTTCTGTAGTGGCGGGGGTCAAGGGCGCGGGTCACCGGCTTGCCGTATCGCTCACTCATGTGGGGCACCGGAACAGGACATTAGTCAGACAATCGCCTCAAGGTGGATGGGACGGGACGAATCCACCACCGGGAGGTCGATGTGCGGCGAGAGCAGACACCCGGGGGAGTGGACCGCTCCCGCATGCGAAGTACGGCGGCCGTGCTCACCTCCATGACGGCGCTCGCCGCCATGTCGCTCGTCGCGGGACCGGCGGTGGCGGCCGACACCGCCGCCGCGGGGCCCTGCGCCCTGACGCGGACGGCCGCCCACCACTCCCTCGGGGTGGACACCTGGAACGCCGCCTACCCCAGGCCCGAGCGCACCCTGAACGCCGTCATGGTGTTCCTCTCCTTCCCCGGCCACCGCGCCGCCGTGACGCCCCGGGAGCTGACGGCCGACTACTTCCCGGCGACCAGCGACTTCTTCGAGCGGGCCTCCTACGGGCGGTTCCGGCTGGTCCCGCATCCCGAGGAGCGGTGGATCCGGATGCCCCGGCCCGCGACCGCGTACGGGATACAGCGCGACTGGGCCCCCGAGGACCGGGCGGCCTACCTGCGGGACGCGGTCGCGGCCGCCGATCCGCTGGTCGACTTCAGCGCGTACGACGTCGTGTACTTCGTCGCGGACCCGGGCGCCCCCGGCGTGGACTCCGACGCAACCAAGGTCGTCAACTTCGACCGCCCGATCGTGGCGGACGGCGCGGAGCTGCGGCGGATCGTGACCGTCTTCGAGCAGCACCCGCCGGACCGCAACGTGCTGGCGCACGAGACCGGGCACGTCTTCGACCTGCCCGACCTCTACCACCGCCCGACGGACGGCAAGGGCGACTGGGACACGTACGTCGGCGACTGGGACGTCATGGGCAGCCAGTTCGGGATGTCCCCGGACCTGTTCGCCTGGCACAAGTGGAAGCTGGGCTGGCTGGATCCCGCCCAGGTGGACTGCGTACGGTCCGGCACCTCGCTGCACACCCTCCAGCCGCTGTCGCAGGCCCCGCCGCCCGGCGGCACGGGCGGCACCCGGCTCGCGGTGATCCGTACGGGCCCCGGCACCGCGATCGCGGTCGAGGCGCGGGGCTCCGCCGGCAACGACGGGGACACCTGCACGGAGGGGGTCCTGGTCTACCGGGTCCGCAACGAGGCGGCCTCGGGCGGCGGCCCGATCGAGGTGCTCGACGGCCACCCCCGCACGGAGGCCTGCTGGGACCGCTCGGTGTACCCGCCGCTGGCGGACGCGCCGCTGGAGGTCGGGGAGACCTTCACGGTGCCGGGGGAGCGGATCACGATCGAGGTGGCGGACCGGACCCAGTCGGGCGCCTACACGGTGAAGATCACGACCTGAGGGCGGTTTCCGGACACGAAGAAGGCCCCCGCTCCGAAGAGCGGGGGCCTTCTCCCGTCTGTGCGCCGCCAGGGACTCGAACCCCGGACCCGCTGATTAAGAGTCAGCTGCTCTAACCAACTGAGCTAGCGGCGCCTGCTGACGTCGTAGACATTAGCATCCGTTTCGGCCGAACCAAAAATCGATACCGGGCCGCGGGCGGCGTGCAGGAACGCCCAGAGCAGGGAGTCCGGCCCCGGCAGCCAGGGCAGCCGGGTGTCCGGGGCCACCAGCCACCGCGACGGCCCGGGGGTGGCGGCCAGCGGCGGCACGGTGACGGCGTCCCCGTGGCCGTGGCACAGCGGGGCCGGGGCGGCCGGACCCCACTCCTCCCAGGCGAGCAGCGCCGGGAGCCGCTGGGCGGTGCCGGGGGCGGCGAAGAGCAGCATCCGGCCGCGGTGGACGGCGGCCGGCCCCGAGCCGGGCCCCCGCTCCCAGAGCAGGTCGAGCATCCGGCGGCCGAGCACGAGCGGAACGTTGACGACGTCGAACGCGGTCCCGCAGGGCAGCGCCGCGGGCGAGGCGGGCCGCGCCTCCCAGGCCGCGAGCGTCTCCCCCGGGTGCGCCGAAGCGGAGGCCAGCCAGGCGGCGCCCTGCGCGGTCACCTGGGTCGCGGGCGCGGTGCGTGCGTCGGGGCCGTCGAGGGCGGGGCAGCCGGCGGCCGTCGTCAGGGTCGTCATATGCCAGGTGTACCCGGCGTAGTGTGACCCTTTCGCGGAGTTACCGAAAACCGGGACAGGGTGGGCGGTCCTGGGGTATCTTGCGCCGCGCATATGCCGACGGGCTCCGCGGGTTCCGCGGGTTCCCTGGACCTCCCGCCCGCAGGTTCCCCCGGACCTCCCGCCCGCGCTCCGGCGGCGGGGGCCCGGGCCCCGCGTCCCGTACGGCTAGACCGTGTCGGGGGTGGTGCCGCGCTGGAGGTCCTCGCCGAACTCGATCATCTTGCGGGCGTAGTCCTCGGTCCACTCCGCGATCGCCGCGATGGCCTCCGGCGGGAGCCGGTCGAAGCGCCGGGGGTCCGCCAGCTGGGCCGCCGCCAGGGCCTGGAACTCCACCGCCCGGTCCTGTGCCGCCCGGAACGCCAGCGTCAGCTCGGTGGCCCGGGCCAACAGCTCGCGCGGGTCCTCGATCGACTCCAGGTCGAAGAAGTGCTCCGGGTCCGTGGCGGCCTCCGAGGGCTCGAAGAGCAGCGGCGCCGGCCGCTGCCTCCGCTCGGTCCGCTCGGGCTCTGCCATGCGTGTCCTCCTGCTGCGCTCCGGATCCTGGGCCACCCTCCATTGTCCAGCGTGGCGCAAGGGTGCCGGGAGTCAGGCCGCCACGGGCTCCTTCACCAGCGCCGCGACGTCGTCCAGGACGCCCGCCAGCTCGGCGGCCAGGCCCTCGGGCGCGTCGAAGCCCCCGGCTCCGACCAGGCCGTTGATGCCCGCGATCGCCACCGAGCGCTCGGCGGGGAGCATGCCGAGCTGGGTGAGCACCGGCAGCAGCATCCGGGCGGCCGGGGCGCCGCCGGTGCCGCCGGCGCTGTAGCTGACCAGGCCGACCGGCTTGCCCTGCCACTCGCGGTAGAGGAAGTCGACGGCGTTCTTGAAGGGGGCGGTGAAGCCGCCGTTGTACATCGGCAGGACGAACACGACCGCGTCGGCGGAGTCGACGATCGCGCTCCAGTCGCGGGTGTGCTGGTGGGCGTAGTTGCCGGTGGAGGCGTACTCCGGCTCGTCCAGGAAGGGCAGTGCGAGCTCCGCGAGGTCCACCGCGGAGACCTCGAAGGCGCCGTGGTCGCGGGCCTGGCCGGTGACCCACTGGGCGACGGGGCGTCCGGAGGAGGTGGGGCGGGTGGCGGCGGAGATGACGAGCAGACGGGTCATGGGGTGAACTCCCTTTGGGTTCTGGTGCGGTGTGCGGTCCGCAGCCTGGTTGTTGACGTGTCACCTAGGAAAGTCGGTGGCCCGTGATATGTCAACTACATCGTTGATGTGTCACCAAACTGGGTAGTCTGCTGCCATGACCGACGCGCCCGAGCCGGCCCACCCCCGCTGGCTCACCGAGTCCGAACAGCACGCCTGGTACGCCTGGCGCCGCATGTTCCCCCTCGTCGACGCAGAGATCGCGCGTGACCTCAACACGGACAGCGCCCTCTCCGAAGCCGACTACGACGTCCTGTCCGCACTCGGCTCGACCGAGGGCCACCGCATGCGGATCAGCGCCCTCGCCGTGCTGATGCAGTGGTCGCGCAGCCGCCTCTCGCACCAGATCACCCGGATGCAGCAGCGCGGCCTCGTCCGCCGCGAGGAGGTCGCCGGCGACGGCCGCGGCGCCGAGGTGGTGCTCACCGGCCAGGGGGTGGACACCATCACCGCGGCGGCCCCGCTGCACGTGGAATCCGTACGGCGGCACCTGATCGACGTCCTCACCCCACAGCAGCTGGACGCCCTCGCCGACGCCGGCGAAACCCTCCGCCGCCACCTCGGCATCACCCGCAAGGGCTACGACGACTAGGCCGTACCCTCGCCCCATGCACCGACCCGCCGGCCTGCGGCCGCCGTTGACCGAGGACGAGGTGGCCGACGCCGAGCGCGCACTCCGCGTCCGCTTCCCCGCCGAGTACCGCGCCTACCTGCGCGGCCCCGACACCGGCGGGTTCGGCGTGGTGCGCACCGAGGACGGCTGGCGCTGGCCTGGGGACGACCAGATGCGCCGCGACCTGCTGCCCGAGCCGTTCCCGCACCCCGACTCCTACGCGGCGGCCGACGCCGCGCTGTGGGAGGCGGAACCCCGGGAGGAGGACTTCGACGACCCCGCCGCGATGACGGCGGCCTGGAACGCCTGGGACGCGGAGTGCGAAGTGTTCGAGGACGGCCGGACGGCGGGTGCGATGCGCCTCCAGGAGCACGGCTGCGGCTTCTCCACCCTGCTGGCGGTCTCCGGGCCGCTGGCCGGCACGATGTGGTGGGACGGCCGCGCCAGCTGCGACCGCATCATCCCGCTCTCCCTCGACCACGCCGACGGCGGCCGCCCGGCCACCTTCGGGGAATGGCTCGGCCGTGACTCCTGGGACCTGCTGCCGCCCGGCTGGGGCGGCCCCGCGGGCTGATATCCGCTGGCCCGGCCGCCGCGGACGCTGTTGGATGACCCGATGGACGGCTACGAGATCTCCACCGACCCCGACCGGCTCGACCACGAGCGGGTCCACCGCTGGCTCTCCGAGGACGCCTACTGGGCCCTCGGCCGCAGCCGCGAGAGCCACGACAGGGCCGTCGGCTCCTCGCTGAACTTCGGCGTGTACGACAGCGCTTCGGGCGCCCAGCTCGGCTACGCGCGCATCGTCACCGACTTCGCCACCTTCGCCTGGCTCTGCGACGTGTACGTGGACCCGGGCGCGCGCGGCAAGGGCCTCGGCGGCACCCTCGTCGAGGCGGTGAAGGCCCACCTGGCCCCGTACGGCCTGCGCCGCATCATGCTGGCCACCGCCGACGCGCACGAGGTCTACGCCCGCGCCGGCTTCGCGCCGCTGGAGACGCAGGACAAGTGGATGCTGTTCGGGGAGCAGTAGTCGTCCCTGCGGGCCGACCGGCCCTCAGCCGTCCCAGGTCTGCGTGAACTCGCGGAAGCCCTCGGAATAGATGCCCGGGACCACTTCGTCGACGGGGCGGCCGTTCAGCCAGGTCGCCCGAGAGGTCTCGCTCTCGGTGTCGAGCAGGCAGCACACGGCGCCGGAGGCGGCCGCGAGCCCGGTGAACACCTCCCTGATGCTCGCCGAGCGTTCGAACAGCCGGCTCATCTCGGAGGTGGCCGCGGTGAAGTCCAGCATCACGTGGCGCGGGTGGAGCGGGGACTCGAACGTCCCCATCAGGTAGATGTAGCCCACCTGGAGCCTGCCGAACGTGTCGGGCACCAGGCCGCGGCCGTCGACGTACGCGCGCACCGCGTCGTCCGCGCCGAACATGATCGAGGTGTCGAGGTCGAGCGGGCCGCCCGCGGAGCAGTCGACCGGCTCGCTCTTGAAGTTGGACGTGAACGGGACGGTGACCCGCTCACCGCCGGGCAGCGTGACGGTGAGCGGCGGCACCCGGTCGGTGGGCGGCGCCAGCCGGGCGAGCTCGCCCAGCGCCCGGGCGACGTTCCGCGCCGGCAGGTAGATCTGGTACCCGTAGTCAAGTCCCATGCGGACCGCCCCCCCTTGAAGACCGGACCGGATCCTCGCACGGCCCGCCCGCCCGGGGCACGCCGATTTCCGCCCCTGGTGCGGCGCCTACGGCCGCCAGCGGACGCGGTGTTCGGCCAGGTGGGCCAGGACCGAATGGTTCGCCTCCCAGCCATCCGGGAACTTGACCGTCACGCCCAGCTGGACCGGCTCCGTCGACGGGTGGTCGTCCAGCAGCTCCGCTATCCCCGCCCGGGCCACCACCACGCAGGCGTGCCGGTGCCGGGAGGCCAGGACGCAGAGGCGGCCCGTCTCCAGGTGGAACGCCGTCGCGTCGGGGCGGCCCGACAGGGGGTGCAGGACCACCGTGAGGTCGTACTCGCGGCCCTGGAGCCGGTTCGCCGTGTCCACCGTGACCCCCGTGACGCCGAGGGACGCCAGTGCCGCGCGGACCGCCGCCGCCTGGTCGCGGTGGGCGGTGCCGACGGCGATGCGGTCCGGGGTCAGCGGCGAAGGGGCGGGGGAGCGCTCGTCGGAGGTCACCGCACCCCGGTCCAGCGCCCGGCGCACCACCAGGGCCACCGCCCCCACCGCCTCCGGGTCCGTGCGCGGGGTGTGCCGGGCGGGCAGCTCCAGCAGCCCCCAGCCCGACGCGGCGGCCTCGTCCAGCACCCGGTCCGGGCCCGAACCGTCGCCCGCGACCCCGTACGCGAGGCGCCGCTCGCCGGGGCCGGTGCCGCTGCGGAACTGCGAGTACGGGTAGAAGGCGCGCGAGACCAGCGGCGCCGCCGTCGCCGGGAGCCGCCACGACACCGGCAGCCGGTGCTGCGGCAGCCCCGGGTTGTGCGCCAGGAGCGTGGAGACCGCCGACGCCGAAGGGTCGTACGACAGCCCGGCCCACTGCTCCGCGCCGACCACGCTGAACGGGTCCAGCTGCCCCGGGTCGCCCACGAACAGCGCGCGCTCGAACAGCCCGGCCACGGCCAGCAGCGCGTCCGAGCGCATCTGGTACGCCTCGTCGACGATCGCGTGCTCCCACGGCGCGTCGGCCTTCACGTACGCCCACTTGGCGGCCGTGGAGATGGTGACCGGCAGCTCCGCCAGGTCCGCCGGCTTGGCGGACAGGGTGACCGACGGGAGCCCGCGCAGCGCCGGGTCGTAGGCGTCGCCGTCACTGCTGTGCAGCCGGCCCACCTTCAGCTCCGGATCCTTCTCGGCGAGCCGCAGCACCAGGTCGTCGACCTGGGCGTTGGTCTGCGCGACCACCATCAGCCGGCGCCCGGCGGCGGCCAGCTCCCGGGCCGCCCGCACCACGAGCGTCGACTTGCCGGCACCCGGCGGGGAGTCCACCACCACGCCCCGCTCGGTGCCGTGCAGGGTGTCGCGGAGGATGGCGGCGGTGGCCCGGTCGGCGGCCGCGCCCGGGTCGAAGGCGGTGGTCACAGCAGGTCCTCGTCGGTCACGGCGTCCATGGTGGGGGCGGTCGCGGAGCCCGGCGGGCCGCCGTGCGTCCACGGGGTGTGCTCCGGATCGGGCAGCTTCGGGCCGCCGCGGGCGTCGTGCTCGAAGAGGGTCCAGCAGTCCCGGTCGCCCTTCTCCGGCACCGAGCCCGCCACCGGCTCCCGGCCCGCGCCCATCTTGTCGAGCACGCGCAGCACCAGCTGCCCGTCCTCCTCGTACCGCACGAACTCGAAGGCCTGCTGCCGCCCGTCCAGCGAGCGGAACACCTTCCCGCCGCCCGCGTCCGCGAGCTGCGGCCGGTCCTCGGTCGCCACCGTCACCAGCGGGCGCGGCCGCGGGCGCCTGCCCTCCGACCACTCCATCAGGACCTCGGTGACCTCGCCGGCGAAGGCCTCGCCCGCGAACCGCCGGCCGGCCATGACGAGGGGGTCGTCCAGCGCCTCCTGCGCGTCGAGGCGGACCTGCTCGGTCTCCCGCGTGGCCAGCTTCTGGGCGGCCGTCACCACGTCGTCCCGGCGCGGCTGCGGCGGCTCGCCGGCCCGGACCCGGTCGCGGTGGCCCGTGAAGGACCAGCGGTCGCGGGTCCAGCGCTCCTCGGTCCGCTCGCCCGGCGGCAGGGTGCGCATCAGGTCGACCGCCGCCCAGGTCTGCCACCAGGCGGTCTCCATCTGGCTCAGCACCAGCCGCCGGACCGCCCGTTCGGCGAGGCGCGCGTGATCGCCGTCGCGGGGCTCGCCGGCCGCCCGGGCCGCGTCGAACTTCGCGATCGCCGGTGCGAGCAGCTTGTTGTCGAAGGCCGGGTCGGTGGCCGGGCCGGCCGGCGGGACCTCCAGCTGCCCGTCCGCGTCCCGCGCGAGCTCCACGCGCAGCGCGAACTCGGCGCCCGAGAGGCCCTCCGGCGGGTCGATCCAGCCGAGCAGCGCCCCGAGGTGCTGGTCCTCCAGGTTGCTCTGGCCCGTGGCCCAGTGCCGGCCCAGCAGGTCGGTGGCGGACAGCAGCATGGAGGAGCCGGGGACCCGGGAGCGTTCGGCGAGGTGCGTGAACCAGCGGCCGAGCAGCGGTACCTGGGTGGGGGCCGGGTACGGGTTCTCCGGGTCCTCCTCGGCGGTCCGGCGGAACCGCATGGACCGGCCCAGCAGGCGCACGTACTCGATGCCCGCCCGGCTCGGCACGACGATCTGCGGCGCGTCCACGCACAGTTCGGCCTCGACCTTGACCTTCTTGCCGGTCTCCGGGTCGGTCTCGGTGCGCTCGGCCGGCTCGACGACGTCCGTGTACGCGTCCACGTACGCCATGACGTGCACGGCCAGGTCGGCCAGGAACCGCCAGCGCAGGTCCCGGTCGCGCGGCTGGGGTATGACGAAGATCCGCGGCTCGTGCCGGTCGGTGCCCAGCATCGCGCCCAGCGGGGCGCCCGCCTCGCCGGCGGTGGTCAGCGGTACGAAGACCAGCGGCCGCTCGCTCAGGTGGCGGTGCCGCACGGTCGCGAGCGGCTGGGCGCGGCCCGCGCGGACCGCCTCCAGCCGGGCCAGGGTGCTCAGCAGGGGCATTCGGGGGTCTCCGGGGCCTGGTACGGGGGTCGGGCGGCGGCAGAGGCGAGCGCCTCGGCGCGCAGCCGGGCCGCCTCGCGCAGGGCGGCGGCGGTGGGGTCGGGGTCGGTGCCGGTGCAGGGGCCGGCTCCGGCGGCCGCGGCGAGGGCGGCCTCGACGGTGGTCAGGCCGCCCAGCTCGCCCCGTACGGAACGGCCCAGCGCGGCCGGCTCCCCGGCGTCGCGGGCCCGCTCCCGGCAGTGGAAGGCCAGCTCGCAGGCGGCGAGGCACTCGGGGGCGTAGGCGGCGGAGACCGCCGAGACGGCCTCGGTCAGTTCGGCGGCGGGCCGGGCGGGGTCGAAGCACAGCCCCTGCGGCAGCCCCTCGGCCAGCTCCTCCACCCGGGTCAGCCGCTCCAGCTGGCGGCGGGTCACCGCCCGCTCCCGGCGTACGTCGACGAGCGCGGCGGTGGGCAGGTTGGAGAAGTCCTTCGGGCAGACGAGCAGCACCTGGTGGCCGACCCGGGCCCCCTCCAGCTTCCCGGCGGTCTGCTCCAGGGCCAGCACGTACACGGCGGCCTGCCGCGCGGCGGCCCCCACCTTCGCGGCGTCGGCGGCCCCGTCGATCATCGGGAACGACTTGATCTCCACCACGGTCCAGCGGCCGTCGGGGTGCACCACGACGGCGTCGGGCTCCAGGTACGCGGGGGTGCCCGCCACCTCCAGGGCCAGCATCGGATGGTCCAGCAGCGTCCACGTCCCCGCGGCGGTGGCCTCCCGCAGGGCCAGCGCCGTCCGCGCGGCACGCCCCTCGGGCCCGGCGGCGGTCAGGTCCGGCACCCGGGAGTCCGGCCCGGGCGGCTCGGCCCCGCCGCCGAGGCGGGCGTGCGTCAGCCGCAGCAGCTCCGCTCCGCCGTCGCCCTTGACCCGGGCCTCGAAGGAGTTGCCGCGGACGATCGCGAACTGCGACTGCCCGAAGGCGGCGGGGGAGCCCAGCGCGGCCGCGAGCGCGGTCTTGTCCACCCCGGCGCCGTCGAGCAGGGCCCGTCTGCCGCAGCCGGGGTTGGCGGCGAGGGCGGCGAGCGCCCGCGCGTCGAGCGGGCGGGGCGGCACGGCGGGGCCGCGCAGGTCGGCGAGCCGCTGCCGCAGTGTCGTCTGGGGCGGGCCGTCGGGCGGGTAGGAGCTCACGGGCGGAAGTGTCCCATCCGCCACTGACAATCGTGGTCATACGGCGGAAACGGTCCGGTCCCCGCCCTTGCGGCCGCGTCGGCGATGATGGACGGACGGTGAACCCCCACGGACCGGGAGAAACACAGATGGCCCCCCGCATCCTGCTGGCCCGCCACGGCCAGACGGCATGGTCCCTGCTCGGCAAGCACACGGGACGCACGGACGTGCCGCTGCTGGAGGAGGGCAGGCTGGGGGCGAAGCGGCTCGGCGAACGCCTGGCCCGGGAACCCTGGGCGGGCCTGCGCGGCCTGGAGGTGCGCACGAGCCCGCTGGTCCGCGCGAGCGAGAGCTGCGACCTGGCCGGCTTCGGGGCCCAGGCCGATCCCTGGGACACCCTGATGGAGTGGGACTACGGCGACTACGAGGGCATGACCCCGGCCGAGATCCAGGCGGTCCGGCCGGGCTGGCTGATCTGGCGCGACGGGGTCCCCGGCGGCGAGTCCGTCGCCGACGTCTCGGCGCGCGCCGACGAGGTCGTGGCCTGGGCCCGTGCGGCGGAGCGCGACGTCCTCGTCTTCGCGCACGGCCACATCCTGCGCACGCTGGCCGCCCGCTGGCTCGGCTTCGAGGCCTCCTTTGGCGCCCGCATCCGCCTGGACCCGACCTCCCTGTCGGTCCTGGGCTGGGCCTACGGCGCCCCTGCGCTGGAGCGCTGGAACGACACGGGCCATCTGGAGGGCTGACCCCAACTCGGTTGCGGCCGAACGGGGTTGGGATGATCGGGCCATGACGATCTCATCGGTGGTACTGCGGCGGCGCGTGGCCGACCTCGAAGACGCCGTGGCCTTCTACGCGAAGCTCACGGGCGAACCGGTCGTCCGGTTCGCCTTCGCCGGCCTGGAACTGGCGAGCACCGGGCCGTTCCTGCTGTTCAGCGGACCGGACGAGGCGGCCGGGCGGTTCGCCGCCGTGGCGGCCACGCTGACCGTGGCCGGCCTGGACGCCGCGGTGGCCGAGGCCACGGGGGCCGGGGCCGAGCTGATCGCCCCGCCCGCGGACACCCCCAACGGCCGCCGCGCCGTACTCCGCCACCCGGACGGCGCGGTCTTCGAGTACGTCGGCCCCTGACCGCCCGCGCCCGGGCCGTGGGGGACCCCGCGCCCGGCGCACGGCATCGCACGGCCCCCGGCAGAACCGGCCGCAGGCCAGGCCCCGCCTCGGCCGTATCCCGCCCGGGGGCGCGGGGAACTGCGCGACCGGCCGCACGGCGCCGCTCGGGCTCACCAGAGCCGGCCGCAGGCCGTGCGCCGCCCGGGCGGTGTCCCGCCAGGGGCGCGGGGAACTGCGCGCCCGGCCACGTCGCACCCGCACCCGGCACACGGCGCCGCCCGGGCCCGGCAGGCCACACGCCGCCCCGGCCGTGCCCTGCCAGGGGCGCGGGGAACTGCGCGCCCGGCCACAACGCACCCGCAGCCGAATGACGAGGCCCCCGCGGAGCGCCCCCGCACCACCGGAGGCCCCGGCCGGCCGGAGCCGCCGGTCCCGCGACCGCTAGACCTCCGCGTGCCGCGTCAGGAACGCGCCGACGCGCGGGGAGCGCTGGTGGGGGACCAGGGTGCGGGCCGTGCCCGCCAGCATCGACCGGATCCGGGTCGAGCGGACCTCGGCCAGCAGGTCCAGGACCCGGCCGCCCGCCCAGGCCGCCTCGTCGGGCGCGCCCGCCCGGGCCAGGTCGTCGGCGAGCTCCGCCGTGTAGAGGGCGACGTTCCGCGCGAAGTGCGGGTCCTGGAGGTCCGCCGCGCGCCGGGCGTGCCGGGCCGCGCGGGCGTGTTCCCCGAGGGCGGCCCAGCAGCGGGACTCCAGCGACTCCAGTTCGGCCTCGCCGAAGAAGGACATCCACTCCGGGTCGGCGGCCGACGCGCCCCGCGCGAAGTCCGCGTGCGCCCGGGCCAGGGACTCCTCGCACGCCCTGCGGTCCCCGAGCCCCGCCCAGCCGCCCGCCTCCCGCAGGGCCAGCAGCGCCAGCAGCCGGGGCGAGCCCAGTGAGCGGGCCGCGCGCCGGCCCGCCTGGGCCGCCCGTACCGACTCGCGGTGGCGGCCGCGGTCCCGGGCCAGGAAGGCCATGTTGCTGAAGGCGTGCGCCTCCAGGGCCGCGTTGCCCGAGACCCGGGCGGTGGCCAGGGCCTCCGAGTAGTGCGAGCGGGCGTCCTCGAAGCGGCCCGAGTCGTGCGCGAGCCAGCCCACCGAGACGGCCAGCTCCCCGGCCCCCGCGTGCAGCCGGTCCTCGGTGGACTGCCGGGTGGCCCCCGCGTCGAGCAGCGCGTACGCGGTCTTCAGGGGCTGCGCCGCCCGCCGGTAGAGGGCGTCGGCGCCGTGCCGGTCGTCCAGCAGCCGGATCTGCCGCACCGCGTCCTCGACCGCGGCGGCCTCGGCCTCCCCGGCGCGGGAGGGGATCCTGCGGGCGTCGCCGAGCAGGGTGAGGCTGAGCGTCGCGGCCGCCACGGTCGCGGAGCCGCCCGTCATGAACGCGCGACGCAGCACGTCGCTCTCCTTGGAACGCCGGACGAGGTGGGTGAAGGCCGGCGGCGCCGGCAGTGCGCGCTGCGCCCCCCGGCCGCGCACCGCCTCGCGCGGGGAGAAGCCGAGGTCGGCCAGGGTGCGGCCGGGGAACATCTGGAGGAAGACCCGCTCGTAGGCGTAGTTGGGGCACCGGATCTCGCCGGACTCGACCCGGCCGATGTAGCGGGCGTCGCAGGAAACCGTTTCGCCGATTTCCCGGGCCGCGCGGCGGACCATGGCCGCGAACTCGGCGGGGGAGTGCTGTCCGCGCAGGCGGCGGAAGGAGGAGTTGGGTGAGTGGGGGGACGCCGCCATCGACGTGTGCCTCTCTGGACGATCCCAGGTGTCCCGCGGGAAGCAGGACCCCCGTCGATCCCTGTCGGTCTCGCTCCGGAGTCAGGGCTCCGGCGCGCATGAACGTACCGCCAGCGGCGGGTGCTTCATGCGGTGTTTGGCTACAAAACGGATATCTCACCCGCGATCCGCCATGAACTGCCATCCTTTGCGGCGTCTTGCCGCCGCACCCGTTGACGCTTCCGTGCGTTGAACCCATGCGGATACGGATCGAGGAGGGGTTCCCCTTGGTGGAGGCCGGCATGGACAGCATCGGAACGAACACCGCGCCCGGACCCGGCGCGCCCTCCCCGGTCCCGGCTCCGGCCCCGGGCCCGCAGGCCCCCGTCGCGGCCCCGGACCTGGTGACCGTGCCCACCCGCCAGGGCCTGGAGGCGGTGGACATCATCCGGCGCGGCGCGGGCCTGGCCGCCCCCGGCGTCGGCCCGGTCCTGCACGACGGCTCCGGCGACACCCTCGGCTTCCTCGTCCCGCCCGGCACCGCCGACGCCTGGGACCTGCCGGGCAGTGCCTGTACGCAGACCAACGGGCGCGGCATGCGCTTCGGCGACCTCGCCGCCGCGCCCACGGCGGGCGGTACGGGCTGGCTGCTGCCCCCCGACGCGGTGGGGCCGGTCACCGATCCCGAGGTGCTGCGCGCCGCGCTGGGCGAGGCGGCCCGGCTCATCGAGGCGGCCGACAACTGTCGGTGATGCCCTGGCCAGCGATAATGGGGGCGTGGCAGGCAAAGGCAAGGGCAGCAGGAGCGGCAGGGGCGGCGCGATACCGGCCGCCGGACCGGTCTCCGGACAGGTGGGCGGCGGGCTCGCCGAGCTGGCACCGGACCGCGAGCGCTCCCGCGCCTGGACCCTGCTGATCGACGGCGCCCCGCAGTCCCACGTGGACCTGGACGACCCGGGCCACCTGGACTTCGCCTACCAGCGCCGGATCGGCCACCTGATCGACCTGATCGCGCCCGCCCGGCAGCCCCTGAACGTGGTGCACCTGGGCGGCGGCGCCTTCACCCTGGCCCGCTACACGGCCGCCGCGCGCCCCCGCTCCACGCAGCAGGTGGTGGAGGTGGACGGGGCCCTGGTGGCCTTCGTACGGGAATACCTGCCGCTGGACCCGCAGGCGCGGATCCGCGTACGGGCCGTGGACGCGCGGGCGGGGCTCGCGAAGGTGCCGGACGGCTGGGCGGACCTGGTCATCGCGGACGTGTTCAGCGGGGCGCGCACTCCGGCCCACCTGACCAGCGGGGAGTTCCTGGACGAGGTGCGCCGGGCGCTGGCGCCCACCGGCTGGTACGTGGCCAACCTGGCGGACGGCCCGCCGCTGGCGCACCTGCGGGGCCAGGTCGCCACGGCCGCTTCGCGGTTCGCGGAGCTGGCGCTGGCGGCGGATCCCGTCGTCTGGCGGGGGAAACGTTTCGGCAACGCGGTGCTCGTGGCCTCCGACCGGGAGCTGCCCGTGGCGGAGTTCACCCGCCGCGTGGCGAGCGACCCGCACCCCGGCCGGGTCGAGCACGGCCGCGCCCTGGCCGACTTCACGGGAGGAGCCGCCCCGGTGAAGGACGCCTCCGCCGTCCCCTCCCCGCAGCCGCCGCCCTCGGTCTTCCGCTGAGGCCCCGCTAGGGGTCGACGGTCTCCACCATCGGCGGGTGGTCGTGCCAGGTGCAGAACACCGACACCTCGCGGCTGCCCTGGGTGAAGGTGACCCGGATCCAGAAGTCCTGCTTCCACACCTGCATCCGCCAGCCCGCCTCCGGCGTCGCCGAGACCAGCCCGGCCGAGGTGGCCCCGAGGTCGAAGACGACCCGGCCGCCCGACACCGAGTAGCTCTTCACCGTGCCGGACCCGCCGCCCTGGCCGCCCTCCGGGCCCGGGCTCCGGCCGGGCGCCGGCGCCTGCTTCGACCGCGCGGGCGGCGAGGGGGCGGCCCCGGCCCGGTCCGACGCGGACGCGGAGGGCGACGGGGACGCGGACGGGGAACCGGAAGGCGAGGGCGTCGGATCCGGCCCCGGGGCGGAGGAGGGCGGCGGAGCGGCGTCCGGCGCCCTGGCCGTCAACGGCACCGCGCGCGGGGGATCGTAGGCCGTCCCGGACATGACCGTGTGCACACCCCACCACGACAGGGTCACGGCGGCAGCGGTCGCCAGCACCCAGGCCATGGCATGTACAGGTCCTCGTCGCATCAGGGCACATAGTGCACCACACGTCACAAGGTCGTCCCCGCACCTCCCCGGGTCCCCCGGATGGACTACGGTGCGCCCATGGCTAGTGTGCTCGTGGTCGAGGACGACCAGTTCGTACGTTCCGCCCTCATCCGGCACCTGACCGAGGCCTCCCACACCGTGCGGAGCGTCGGCACGGCCCTGGAGGCCCTGCGCGAAGTCGCCCACAACCGCTTCGACGTGGTCATCCTCGACCTCGGACTGCCCGACCTCGACGGCTCCGAGGCCCTGAAGATGCTGCGCGGCATCACCGACGTACCGGTCATCATCGCCACCGCCCGCGACGACGAGGCCGAGATCGTCCGGCTCCTCAACGACGGCGCCGACGACTACCTGACCAAACCCTTCTCCGTCGAGCACCTCTCCGCCCGGATGGCCGCCGTCCTGCGCCGCGCCCGCGCGGCCGCGGGTGCCGAACCGCCCTCGCGCGTCCTGCGCGTCGGCGGCCTCGCCATCGACCCGCTGCGCCGCCAGGCCGAACTCGACGGCGCCGTACTCGACCTCACCCGGCGGGAGTTCGACCTGCTGACCTTCCTCGCCGGCCGGCCCGGCGTGGTCGTGGCCCGGCGCGAGCTGCTCGCCGAGGTCTGGCAGCAGTCCTACGGCGACGACCAGACCATAGACGTGCACCTGTCCTGGCTGCGCCGCAAACTCGGCGAGACCGCCGCCCGGCCCCGCTACCTGCACACCCTGCGCGGGGTCGGCGTGAAGCTGGAGCCGCCGCTGTGAGGCGGACCCCTGCGGGGCGGACCGCTGCGGGGCGGACCGCTGCGGGGCGGACCGCCGTGAGGCGGACGCCGTGAGGTGGGCGCTGGTCAAGGTGTGCCTCGCGGTCACGACCATGGTGGTCCTGGCCTTCGCCGTGCCACTGGCGATGGTGGTGCGGGAGATGGCCAGCGACCGGGCCTTCTCCAACGCCGAACGGCAGGCCGCCACCATGGGGCCGACCCTGACCGTCACCACCGACCCCGCGCAGCTGCGCCGGGCCGTGGAGTCCACCGAGATGGGCGCCGCCGGACGGATGGCCGTCCACGTCCCGGCGATCGGCGGCGCCGCCGCCGTGGACATCGGCGAGGGCCGCGCCGGGGCCCACGCGGTCGCGGAGACCCGCTCCCTCGGCCGGGCGACCACCGCCCGCGTCCCCGGCGGGGGTTCGGCCCTGCTCCAGCCCATCGCCCTGGGCTCCGGGGACATCGCGGTCATCGAGATCTACGTCCCCGAGAGCGAGGTCAGCAACGGGGTCACCACCGCCTGGCTGGTCCTCGGCGGCGTCGGACTCGCCCTCGTCATCGGCTCGGTGGCCGTCGCGGACCGGCTCGGCGCCCGCCTGGTGCGCCCCGCCGAACGGCTCGCGGACGCCGCGCACCAGCTGGGGGAGGGCAGGCTCGGGGCGCGGGTGCCGGAGGACGGCCCCAAGGAACTCCGCTCGGCGGCCGTCGCGTTCAACTCGATGGCGGACCAGGTCGTGGAACTCCTCGCCAACGAGCGGGAGCTCGCCGCCGACCTCTCGCACCGGCTGCGCACGCCCCTGACCGTACTGCGGCTCAACGCGGCCTCCCTGGGGGACGGCCCGGCCGCCGAGCACACCCGGGCGGCGGTGGAGCAGCTGGAACGGGAGGTCGACACGATCATCCGTACCGCCCGCGAACAGCGCCCGTCCGCCGGCACCGCCACCGCCACCGCCGGCTGCGACGCCTCCGAGGTGATCCGCGACAGGATGGCCTTCTGGTCGGCGCTGGCCGAGGACGAGGGCCGCGAGGTCCGGCTCGCGGGCGTGGACCGCACCGTGCGCATCCCGGTGGCCCGCCCCGAGCTGGCGGCCGCGCTCGACGCGATGCTCGGCAACGTCTTCCGGCACACCCCGGAGGGCACCCCCTTCGCTGTGGACGTGCACGACGCCGGGGACGCCGTCATCGTCCTCGTCTCCGACGCCGGCCCCGGCATCGCCGACCCGGACGCCGCCCTGCGGCGCGGCAACGACGGCGCCCGCGACGGCTCGACGGGGCTGGGCCTGGACATCGTGCGCCGGGTCGCCGAGTCCACCGGCGGCGACGTGCGGCTCGGGCGCTCGGTGCTCGGCGGGACCGAGGTGCGGGTGTGGATCGCGCTGGACGGCCGGGCCCGGCGCGGCGAGGGCGGGGCCCGCGTCCGCCGCGCCCGCCGCAGGCGCCGCGGCGCCTGACGCCAGGCACCCGGCCCGACACCGGACGAGGACGTTCCACGAATCCGGGATCTTGGACGGAGACGTTCCGCCACACCGTGGAATACCGTACGGATCGCGCCAGTTGGGGGCCGGTACACGCCGGTCCCCGGAGCGGCCGCACCCCGCGCCCGGCACGTGCAGAACCGATCCTGATGGGACATCCACATGCGCTACGCAGTTCTCGGCACCGGCGTCGTCGGCCGTACGGTGGCCGCCCGGCTGGCCTCCCTGGGCCACGAGGTGGTCATCGGCACCCGCGACCCGCAGTCCACCCTCGCCCGCGCCGAGTACGCCGAATGGCAGACGGCCCACCCGGCGATCGGTCTCGCGGGCTTCGCGGAGGCCGCCCGCGACGGCGAGGTCCTGGTCAACGCCACCGGCGGCCGGGTCAGTGTCGATGCCCTGGGCGAGGCCGACGCCGCCGACCTGGACGGCAAGGTCCTGATCGACATCTCGAACCCGCTGGACTTCTCCAAGGGCTTCCCGCCCGTCCTGGACCCCGCCAACGACGACAGCCTCGGCGAGCTGATCCAGCGCACCTTCCCGCGGCTGCGCGTGGTCAAGACCCTCAACACCATGAACTGCCAGATCATGGTCGACCCGGCCCGGGTGCCGGGCGAGCACACCGTCTTCCTCTCCGGCGAGGACGCCGACGCCAAGAAGACCGTCCACGACCTGCTGGGCTCCTTCGGCTGGCCGGACCGCGCCATCCTCGACCTCGGCGGCATCGAGACCGCGCGCGGCACCGAGATGCTGCTCCCGGTGTGGCTGCGCGTCATGGGCGCCCTGGGGCACTCGGAGTTCAACTTCCACATCCAGGCGGCGGACGCCCCCTCCGCCTGACCGCCGCCGGCCCCTGGCCGCCGCCCCGCGCCGCTGCGCCGGACGGGGGCGCAAATGTTGCCGCGCCCCCGTACCGCGCCGAGGGTGGCCGTGACGGAAGGAGCCACGCATGAGAGTCATGCTCAGGGCCCACATGGACACGGCCGCCACCAACGAGGGCATCAAGACGGGGGGCCTGCCCCAAGCGATCAAGAAGCTCCTGGAGAAGGTCAAGCCGGAGGCCGCCTACTTCGGCCTCCACGAGGGCGTGCGCTCCTGCTGGATCGTCTTCGACCTCCAGGACAGCACGCAGATGCCGTCGCTGACCTGGGACCTGTTCCACGAGTTCAACGCCGAGATCGAGGTCGGCCCCGTCATGACCCCGGAAGACCTGGCGAAGGCTCTGGGAGCGCTGCAGTCCTCGTGACGGCGCCCCCGGCGGCGGACCCGAACCGGACCCGCCCCGCGGCCACCAGCCCCAGCAGGGCCGACGCGGCCACCGCCCCGCACGACACGGCGAACGCGGCCCGGTACCCGTACGCGGCGGCCAGCGGGCCGGCCGCCGCCGCGGCGAGGGCCTGACCCACGATCAGGCCGCTGCCCAGCACGGTCATGGCCTCGCCCATCCGCTCCGCCGGGCCGGTCCGCTCGACCAGCCCGAACAGCGCGATCAGGTGCGGGGCCACGGCCAGCCCGATCCCGGCCACGGCCGCCGCCGCACCCCACAGCCCCGACACCGCGAGCAGCGGCAGCGTGAGCAGCGCCTGGATCCCGACCGTCCACCGCAGCCGCACCGGCAGGTCCGCGCTCCCGGGCCGGGCCACCGTCACCAGACCGGCGACCGAGCTGGTCACCGCCATCCCGGCCCAGACCAGCCCGGCCGCGCCGCCCTCGCCGAGCGAGCCCGCCAGCGCGTTGACCCCCGTGTTGGCCCCGCTGAACGCGGCCCCCTGCAGCACGGCCATCGTGAACAGCAGGGCCAGCCCCGGCGACCACAGCCGTACGCCGGCCCGCGCGCCCGCCGCTGCGACCGGCCCGGGCGCGCTCGGGTGCAGGGCGAACAGCGTCCCCGACACCAGGATCAGGAGTGCCGCCAGCACCAGCGCCGAGGCCGGGTGCACGGTCACCGCGAGGATCCCGGCCAGCGCGGGCCCCACCACGAAGCCGACCTCGTCGAGGGTGGTGTCGAAGGACAGCGCGGAGCCCAGCAGGGCCCGGTCCTCCCCGGCCAGCCGCGCCCACCGGGCCCGCGCCAGCGGCCCCACCTGCGGGACGGTCAGCCCGGCCGCCACCGCCAGCGCCATGCGGGCGGCCAGCGGCAGCCCGGCCAGCACGGCCGCGACCAGGGCGCACAGTACGGCGGAGTTGGCGGCGCAGGCGACGAGCAGCACCGGGCGGTGGCCGCGCCGGTCGGCCAGCCTCCCGATGACCGGGCCGCCCAGGGCCTGGCCCAGCCAGAGCGCAGACGCGACGGCGCCGGCGTCGCCGATGCCGTCGCGGTCGTTGATCAGCAGCAGCGTCCCGATGGGGCAGAGCGCGGCGGGCAGCCGGGCCAGGAACGCGTGTACGGGCAGGGCGCGCCCGCCGAGGGCGAACACCCCGCGGAACCCTGCGGGAGCGGCCCCGGCCACGGGCCGGGACGCGGTGGAACGGGACATGGGGGCAGCCTCCAGCCGCGCGCCGACCCTCCCGTTTCTCCGGCGCGCACCGTTGCCCGTCGGCCGTGACGCTAGCCATGGAACGCCCGCTTCGGAAGCCCTCGCGCACACGGGCCGTCCGGGTCTCCCCTCGGGGTAGATTCGCAGCGGGAGGCAGCCATGAACGGTCACGGGCGCGGGCGGGGACGGCCGACCCTGGAGGAGGTCGCCCTGCGGGCCGGTGTCGGGCGCGGCACCGCCTCCCGGGTGGTCAACGGCTCGCCGGGGGTCAGCGAGCGTGCCCGGGCGGCCGTCGAGGCCGCCGTCGCCGAGCTCGGGTACGTCCCCGACCGCGCGGCCCGGGCGCTGGCCGCCGACCGGGCCGGAGCCGTCGCCCTGGTGCTGCCCGAGCCGCAGTCGCCCCTGCTCACGGAAGCCTGCTTCGCCGGTGTGCTGCGCGGGGCCGCCGAGGCGCTGGCCGGGGCCGGGGTGGAGCTGGTCCTCGCCCTCGGGGGCGGGGTGCCGGCGCTGTCCGGGCACCGGGTCGACGGGGTGCTGCTGCCGGCGTCGGGCGGGGTGGAGCCGCCGCCGGGGATCCCGGCGGTGGTCGGTGGACGCGGGCCCGGCGCCGGGACGCTGCCGAGCGTGGACTGCGACCACCTGGGGGGCGCCGCCGAGGCGGTGCGCCACCTGCTGGGGCGGGGCCGGCGGACGATAGCCGCCATCGCGGGCCCGCCCGGGGACGAGGGGGCCCGGCGCCGCCTGGAGGGCTACCGGCGGGCCCTGGCCGCCGCCGGGCACCCGCCGGACGAGCGGCTCGTCGCGGTCGGCGGACCGGGCGAGGACGGGGGCCGGCGGGCCATGCGGGAGCTGCTGGAGCGCCGGCCCGCCCTGGACGCCGTCTTCGCCGCTTCCGACCTGCTGGCGGCGGGCGCCCGGCGGGAGCTGCGCGCGGCCGGGCGGCGGGTGCCGCAGGACGTGGCGCTGGTGGGCTTCGGCGACTCGGCGCTGGCCCGGCACCTGGACCCGCCGCTGACCAGCGTGCGGCCGCCGGCGGAGGAGCTGGGCCGGACCATGGCGCGGCTGCTGCTGGCCCGGATCTCGGGCGGGGGTTCCCGGGAGCGGGAGGAGGTCGTCCTGCCGGCGGAGCTGATCGTCCGCGGGTCGACGTAGGACCGCGGAGCGGGAACGCAGAAGGCCCCGGTCCGCTTCCGCGTACCGGGGCCTTCCCGCAGGGTGAGTGACGGGACTTGAACCCGCGGCCACCTGGACCACAACCAGGTGCTCTACCAGCTGAGCTACACCCACCATGTCCGGTCGCAGAACGACCGGCCGAAGAAAAGGGTACAGGGTGTTGGAGGGTGCTCGCTCCACCTTTCCCCCGCACCCCCCTCCGGAGGGTCTACTCGTCCGTCACTCGTCCGTCACCACGTGCTTGGCGGCGATGGTGCGGGCGGTGTCCGAGTCGGGTCCGGGCTGCGGCACGAAGACCGCTTCCCGGTAGTAGCGCAGCTCGGCGATGGACTCCCTGATGTCCGCGAGCGCCCGGTGGTTGCCGTTCTTCGGCGGGCTGTTGAAGTACGCGCGCGGGTACCAGCGGCGCGCCAGCTCCTTGACCGAGGACACGTCCACGATCCGGTAGTGCAGGTGGCCCTCCAGCGCGGGCATGTCGCGCGAGAGGAACCCGCGGTCGGTGCCGACCGAGTTTCCGCACAGCGGGGCCTTGCGCGGCTCCTTCACGTGTTCCCGCACGTACGCCAGGACCTGCGCCTCGGCGTCGGCGAGGGTCGTGCCGGCGGCCAGCTCGTCGAGCAGGCCGGAGGCGGTGTGCATCTCGCGCACCACGTCGGGCATGGTCTCCAGGGCCGCGTCCGGCGGGCGGATCACGATGTCCACGCCTTCGCCGAGCACGTTGAGCTCCGAGTCGGTGACCAGTGCGGCCACCTCGATAAGTGCGTCGTCCGTCAGCGAGAGCCCGGTCATCTCGCAGTCGATCCACACCATGCGATCGTTCATGCGCCCCACCTTATGCCGAAGGTCCCCCGCACCGGTGCTCTACCGGTGCGGGGGACCTCCTCGCTCCTGCGGGGGACGGCTACGCGTGCTCGCGCAGCACCCGGCTCGGGGCGTACAGCTCGGTCACGCTCGGACCGGAGGCGGCCAGGGCCGCCGCGGCCCGCTGGGGCTGCGGGGTGCGCTGGTGCGGCACCGGCGAGCCCTGCATCTCCGACACCGGGGACACGTCGGCCTGGGGCCGGCGGGCGCGGTAGGCGGAGCGGTAGGCGGCCGGGGAGGAGCCCAGCTGCCGCCGGAAGTGGCCGCGCAGGGCGACCGGCGACCGGAAGCCGCAGCGTCCGGCGACCTCGTCGACCGAGTAGTCGGAGGTCTCCAGGAGCCGCTGTGCCTGGAGCACCCGCTGGGTGATCAGCCACTGGAGCGGCGCGCTGCCGGTGAGCGAGCGGAACCGCCGGTCGAAGGTGCGCCTGCTCATGTAGGCGCGGGCGGCCAGCGTCTCCACGTCGAACTGCTCGTGGAGGTGCTCCAGTGCCCAGGCGACGACCTCGGCGAGCGGGTCGGCGCCGATCTCCTCGGGCAGCGACCGGTCGAGGTAGCGCTCCTGGCCGCCCGTGCGGCGCGGCGGCACGACGAGCCTGCGGGCCAGGGCCCCGGCCGCCTCGCTGCCGTGGTCGGTGCGCACGATGTGCAGGCACAGGTCGATTCCGGCCGCGGTGCCCGCGGACGTCAGCACGTCGCCGTCGTCGACGAACAGCTCGCGAGGGTCGACGTGGACGGACGGGTAGCGCTTGGCCAGCGTCGGCGCGTACATCCAGTGCGTCGTCGCGGGCCGGCCGTCCAGCAGCCCGGCGGCGGCGAGCACGAAGGCTCCCGTGCACAGGCCGACGATCCGGGCCCCCTCCTCGTGCGCCAGGCGCAGCGCGTCGAGCGCTTCCGGCGGCGGTGGTGAGGTGATGGAGCGCCATGCCGGGACGACGACCGTGCCTGCCCGGGCGATCGCCTCCAACCCGTACGGCGCGGTCAGTTCGAGTCCGCCGGTGGTCCGCAGCGGACCGTCCTCCCCGGCGCACACGAGCAGTCGGTAGCGTGGAACTCCCGCGTCCTGCCGGTCGATGCCGAACACGGACAGCGGAATGGAACTCTCGAAGATCGGCCCGCCGCTGAACAGCAGCACGGCGACGATCTCCCTGCGGCGACGCCCCGCGAGCTTCCGGCCCGCGTCTGCGACGACAGCGGCGGTGGAATCCTGGCTCATGGCGCTAAGCCCCCCTTGGGTGTCGCGACTCCTTGGTCTGGTCGCACCTGCACGTTTCCCCTCGGCCTTGCACGTGGATCCCCCGCCGTAAATACATGATCGAATCTACTGCGTCCCGTGGTGTCGGCGTGACAAGTTCAGCACGCAGCGCTATGTCGACTTGGCAACTTGGCGAAAAGCATTCGATCAGGAAGCGTTCCACTCCGCTACCCGACGGGGAACCCCGCGATCCGGCCGTGGCCAGTACCCATGGGGTCGAATCGTCCCCTGTCGCCCGTAGTCGCTGATGGTAGGGGGGTTGGGGGGACATTCCGGCAAGGGAAGCACAGGGTCCGGAAGTTGGCTGAAAACAACCGGGTGTGTACGTGCGAATCGGTCAGTCGTGGGGGGACGCGCCGCCGGAACCGTGGCAGCCGCGGTGCGAACCGGCCCCGGTGCGGGAGTGCCGGCCGCGGTGCCCGGGCGGAAGCGGATCCTCCGACAGCACGCGTGCCGCGGCCCGTTCCGTCTTCTCCGAGTACCGCAGCAGCACCCGGCAGGCGGCCGTGACGGCCGCCAGTCCCAGGGTCGCCACGGCGGCCCCTCCGTACGAGGTCCCGTAGACGACCAGCACGACCGGCACGAGCAGGCAGCTGAAGGCGGCCCAGCGCACGACGTCACCCGCCGGGTCGTCGTGCACCCGTCCGGCGGACTGCACGGACGGGTGAAGCGGAGCGCGCGCGGAGGACGGCGCGGAGCGGGCGGACCGGGCGGACCGCGTCATCGGAGCGGGCTGGACGGGCTGGACGGGGTGAACCGGATGGCCGGGCACGGCGTACTCCCTGCGGGCTCTTCCTGGACGGTCGGACTCTTGTCCAACGCCCCGGTACGGGCCTCGGTCACTGCGCGCACGGGTGGCGCAAGGGCCTCTCGTCACTGGCTGTAGGGGACAGCTGCCATTGCCAAGGCGCCCGCGCTCCGGCATGCTCCCTGGGACGCTCTCCAAGGGCGGCATGCCCTGTGCAGGACAGGAGTGTCGCCGTACCCTGGTGGGTAAGGGCTTGGAAAGATGCTTCCAGGACGGAGTCCGGTCACGCTGCGTCGTCAAAAACGCTCGCGGCCCGGGCCTCCGTCGTCAGAAGATCCGAGCCACTGAAACCGTCCCTGTCGCTTCCCCCGAGGACTCCTCCCCGAGACACCATGGCCGGTCACGAATTCTCCGAACCCGCGGACCGCAAGCGCAAGCACCTCGCCGATTCCGTATCGAGCGACCTGCGCGCGGTGGAACAGACGCGCCATCCCTGCGACCCGGCCTTCCGGCACGGCGTGGTGGTGGGCTTCGACGGATCCACGTCCAGTGAGCGCGCCCTGGCCTACGCGATCGGCATGGCCCGGCGCTCCGGTTCCGGTCTGATCATCGTGCACGTGGCGAACCGGCTGCCCACCACGGTGTGGGCCGGCTGCGAGCCGCCCGTGTTCGTGGACGTCCCCGACCACCGCACCGAGGTGCTCGGCCTGGAGCTGGCCTGCGCGGACTACCTGTCCGAGGTGCCGTGGATCCTCGTCGAGCGCGGGGGTGACATCTGCCACGAGCTGGAGGAGGTCGGCCGGGAGTACTCGGCGGACGCCATCGTGGTGGGTTCCACGCACGGGATCGTCGGCCGGATCTTCGGCTCGGTCGCGGGGCGGCTGGCGAAGCGGGCGCAGCGACCCGTTGTTGTCATTCCGTAACCCGTTGTATGTCGATTGTGCGGTTGTGAACCCCCTTGTAAAGGGTAGATAAATGCTGCTGGGACGCAGCAAACAACTGCAGATCGAAGGGAGCCCGCCGTGGACAATGGTGTCTCTGCGGGAAGCACGGCCTCGACTTCGACCCTGGGGAACATCGCCCTGGGTCTCACCCTTCTCGCGTTCGGTATCGGCCACACGGGTGTCCTCTCGGGTGTGACCGCCGCCAACTCCGTGTCGCTCGCCATGTACGTCGGCGGCGCGGCCCTCTTCCTCCTCGGCCTCCTGGAGTACCGCGGCGGCAACGGGTTCAACGGCACCGCCTTCGCGGGCCTCGGCATCTTCTGGTTCACCTGGGCCAAGGGCGCGGGGGCCACGGTCTCCGACGAGGCGGCCGGAACGTTTCTCGTCCTCTTCGCGATGCTCGCGCTGACCCTGACGCTCGCCGCGTCGAGCGGGCTGTTCGGCCAGGGCGTCTACGCCCTGCTGACCCTCTCCCTCCTCCTGCTGGCCATAGCCGCCTTCGCGGACAGCGCCGGCCTGGCCAAGGCGGGCGGCTGGGTCGCGGCCGTGTCCGGCCTGCTGGCCTGGTACGGGGCCACGGCCGCGCTGGCCAACTGGCCGATGGCGCTGGGCAGGAGCTCCGGACGGGCGGTCGCCGCGGGCTGACGGGCCCGGACCGCGGGACAACGCGAAGGGGTGCCACCGGAGTTCCGGTGGCACCCCTTCCGAGTGCCGTGCCCGCGGGTGCTTCCGCGTGCGCAGTGGCGACTACTCGACCGTGACGGACTTCGCCAGGTTGCGCGGCTTGTCGATGTCCCGGCCCAGGGCCAGGGCGGTGTGGTACGCCAGCAGCTGGAGCGGGATGCCCATCAGGATCGGGTCCAGCTCGTCCTCGTTCTTGGGCACGAGGATGGTGTGGTCGGCCTTCTCCTGCTCGCGGTGGGCGACGGCCAGGATCCGGCCGCTGCGGGCCTTGATCTCCTCCAGCGCCGCGCGGTTCTTCTCCAGCAGGTCGTCGTCCGGGACGATCGCGACCGTCGGCATGGCCGGCTCGATGAGGGCGAGCGGGCCGTGCTTCAGCTCGGAGGCCGGGTAGGCCTCGGCGTGGATGTAGGAGATCTCCTTCAGCTTGAGGGAGGCCTCCAGCGCGACCGGGTAGCCCCGGACGCGGCCGATGAACATCATCGACTTGGCGTCGGCGTACTCGGCGGCGAGGCGCTTGATGTCCTCCTCGCCCTTGAGGATCTCCTCGATCTGCGCGGGCAGCTTGCGCAGGCCGTCGATGATCCGCTTGCCGTCGGTGACCGACAGGTCCCGGATCCGGCCGAGGTGCACGGCGAGCAGCGCGAAGGCCACCACCGTGTTGGTGAAGCACTTGGTGGAGACGACGCAGACCTCGGGGCCGGCGTGCACGTACACGCCGCCGTCGGCCTCGCGGGCGATCGCGGAGCCGACCACGTTGACCACGCCGAGGACGCGGGCGCCCTTGCGCTTGAGCTCCTGGACGGCCGCGAGCACGTCGTACGTCTCACCCGACTGGGAGACGGCGATGTACAGGGTGTCGGGGTCCACGACCGGGTTGCGGTAGCGGAACTCGGAGGCCGGCTCGGCGTCCGCGGGGATGCGGGCCATGCTCTCGATCAGCCCGGCGCCGATCAGACCGGCGTGGTACGAGGTGCCGCAGCCCAGGATCTTGACCCGGCGGATGCCGCGCGCCTCGCGCGGGTCCAGGTTCAGGCCGCCCAGGTGGACGGTGTTGAAGCGGTCGTCGATCCGGCCGCGCAGCACGCGGTCGACCGCGTCGGGCTGCTCGGAGATCTCCTTGTGCATGTAGGTGTCGTGGCCGCCCATGTCGTAGGAGGCGGCCTCCCACTCCACGGTCTCCGGGGTGGCGGTGGTCGTCGTACCGCTGGTGGTGTAAGTGCGGAAGTCGTCGGCCTTGAGGGTGGCCATCTCGCCGTCGTTGAGGGTCACGACCTGGCGGGTGTGCGCGATCAGGGCGGCCACGTCGGAGGCGACGAGCATCTCCTTCTCGCCGATGCCGAGGATGACCGGGGAGCCGTTGCGGGCGACGACGATGCGGTCGGCGAAGTCGGCGTGCATGACGGCGATGCCGTAGGTGCCCTCGATGACCTTGAGCGCCTCGCGGACCTTCTCCTCCAGGCTGTCGGCCTGGGAGCGGGCGATCAGGTGGGTGATCACCTCGGTGTCGGTCTCGGACGCGAAGACGACGCCCTCGGCCTCCAGCTTGGCGCGCAGCTCGGCGGCGTTGTCGACGATGCCGTTGTGGACGACGGCGACCTTGTTCTCGGGGTCCAGGTGCGGGTGCGAGTTGGTGTCGCTCGGTGCGCCGTGGGTGGCCCAGCGGGTGTGGGCGATGCCGGTGGTGCCGGCGAAGCGCTTGGGGACGCGGGCCTCCAGGTCGCGGACGCGGCCCTTCGCCTTGACCATCTTCAGCGCGGCGGCCTTCGGGCTGTTGACGACGATGCCGGCGGAGTCGTATCCGCGGTACTCCAGTCGTGCCAGGCCTTCGAGCAGCAGCGGCGCCACGTCGCGCTTGCCGATGTAACCGACGATTCCGCACATACGGTGTTGCCCCTCCTGAGGTTCGGTGGTCGTGCTCTTCCCCGCGCGGCAGGCCCGGGTCGCCCCGGCCCCTGTCAGCCGTAGACGATGCGGCGCAGCTGCCGGAGCGAGAGCTCCGGTGGCGCCACGGCGCGGTGCGGCAGTTCGGCCGCGATCCGCTCGAAGATCTCGGCGTTGACCGCGCCGCCCGACTGCAGCTCGCGGTGGCGGCGGCGGACGAACTCCTCCGTCGTCTCGTTGAAGTAGGCGAGCACGTCCAGTACCACCCGGGCGGCTTCTCCGCGCTGCAGCGCGGTGCTGCGCACCAGGTGGTCGACGAGGTCGTCATGCGACGGGCGGCGGTCGAGCACCAGTAGATATTGACTGTCCAAGGAGTGAAACGCAAAGATCCTGCCCGATATCGGGCAGGATCTCGCTGGTCTGGACCAGGGAAGGGGAGATTCCGGTACGCCGTGGTCAGAAACGACCCAAAATCGCCGCCTTCGCCGCCGAGAACTCATCGGCGGTGAGGATCCCCGACTGGTGCAGCTCGCCCACCTCGCGCAGCCGCCGCAGCAGGGTGTCGTGGTCCGCGGCCTCGCCCGCCAGCGCCGGGGCCGCGTCCGCGAGAGGCAGAGCCGCCGGCCGGTCCGGTTCGGGCGCGGGAGCCGCCGGATGGGGCATCCGTACCGCCACGGCCGCCGCGACCAGCGCCATCAGCGGGTCCTTCTTGAAGCCGAAGAGCTCCACCGTGCAGCGGTCGTACTTGGGCGCGGGGGCCTTCGCCGCCCCCTCCAGCGTGAACCGCAGCCAGCCGTTGTCCAGCCCCTTCGACGGCGACCAGTCCACCGCCCGCACGTCCGCGACCCGGAACTCGCACGGGCCGCCGGAGCGCTTGGCCTCCTCCGTGGTCCAGTTCCAGTCCAGCACCACCCGGTCACCGTCGAAGGAGGCCGTGGCGTCACCCGCGCCGAACGAGAGCGGCACCGGCGGCCCCGGCATCAGGTACGCGTCGCACGGCCCCGGATCCACCTGGTCCAGCAGCAGGGCGTTGCGGACCTCGTCCACGAAGTACTCCGCGACCCCGCTGCGGTCCGACTCCACCGACAGCCGGTACGGGTCCGAGGCCTCCGGCAGCCGCCCGCCCGTCACCTGCACCAGCGGGTCCGCCCCGTCCCGCAGCCTCAGCCGCAGCCGGCCCGCCTTGCGCCCCGGCTCGTAACTGATCCCCCCGATCGCGCGCAGCGGCACGACCACCTCGCCCAGGTGCTGCCGGAGCAGCCCCACCCCCTTGTCGCGGCCCGGCACGATGCGCACCGTGTCCCCGTCGAAGGTCCAAGTACCGTCCTTCTGGATGATTTCCGCCATCCGGTGATTCTCCCACCGCCATATGCGGCCCGAGGGGGAGCCGTTTGGCCTATACCTGGGCGGATGAGAGCCCTGCGCCGCACGCTCGCCGCCCTCCTCGCCCTGGGTGCCGCCGTCTCCTGCACGGCGGCCCACGGCGACGACGCCAGGCCCCCGCACGCTTCCGCCGTCCTCACCCCCTACGAACGCCTCCTGCCGGCTCCGGTCTCCGCGCGGGCCTCGGGCGGTGCCGGGTACGCCTTCGGTCCGGGCACGGTGATCCGTACCGGGCCGGGCTCCCCGGAGGAGGTGCGGCAGGTCGGCGAGCTCCTCGCGGAGCAGCTGCGCGCGGCCGCGGGGCTGCCGCTGCCGGTGGTCGACGGGGAGGAGGGGGACGGGATCCGGCTGCGGCTGGACGCCCGGGCCCGGGAGCTGGGCGCGGAGGGCTACCGGCTGCGGACCACCGCCTCCGGGGTCACCCTGACCGCGCACGCCCCGGCGGGCCTCTTCCGGGGCGGGCAGACGCTGCGGCAGCTGCTGCCGGTGCGGGGCGCGGGGGAGGTCCCGGGAGGGGACGTCACGGACACCCCGCGCTTCGCGTACCGGGGGGCCATGGTCGACATCGCCCGCCACCACTTCCCCCTCGAACAGGTCAAGCGGTACGTCGACCAGCTCGCCCAGTACAAGATCAACACCCTGCACGTGCACCTCACCGACGACCAGGGCTGGCGCATCGCCGTCGACTCCTGGCCGCGCCTGGCGGAGTACGGCGGCGGCAGCGAGGTCGGCGGCGGGCCCGGCGGCCACTGGACCAAGTCCGAATACCGGGACCTGGTCGCCTACGCGGCCCGCCGCTACGTCGACGTGGTCCCGGAGATCGACATGCCCGGCCACGTCAACGCCGCCCTGGCCTCCTACGCGGAGCTGAACTGCGACGGAAAGGCCCCCGAGCGCTACACCGGGATCAAGGTCGGCTTCAGCTCGCTGTGCGTCGGCAAGGAGCGCACGTACGAGTTCGTCGACGACGTCCTCGGCGAACTGGCCGCCCTCACCCCCGGCCGCTACCTCCACATCGGCGGCGACGAGGCCCACTCCACCCCGGCGGCGGACTACGCGGCCTTCATGGACCGCGCCCAGGCGGTGGTGGCGGAGCACGGCAAGACGGTGGTGGCCTGGCACCAGCTCGCGAACGCCCGCCCGGCGCCGGGCGCCGTCCTCCAGTACTGGGGCCACGACAAAACGGCGGCGGCGGAGAAGACGGCGGTGGCGACGGCCGCCCGGCAGGGCCACCCCCTCATCCTCTCCCCGGCGGACCGCGCCTACCTGGACATGAAGTACGACAAGGCGACGAAGCCGGGCCTGGCCTGGGCCGGCTACGTCCCGGTGCAGCGCTCCTACTCCTGGAACCCGGGCGCCTACCTCCCGGACGCCCCCGAATCCGCCGTCCTCGGCGTCGAAGCCCCCCTCTGGACGGAGACCATCGCCACCCGCGCCGACTGGGAACTCATGGCCTTCCCCCGCCTCCTCGGCATCGCGGAACTCGGCTGGTCCCCGGCGGCCGCCCTGGACTGGCCCGCCTACCGCCTCCGCCTGGCGGCCCAGTCCCCCCGCCTGGCCGCGCAGGACACGGCGTACTACCGGGCGCCGGAGGTGCCGTGGGAGTAGCCGCCGGTCAGGGCACGCTCAGCACGTACCACTGCCGCATGGAGGGGCGGTTGCGCACGTAGAGGTGGGGCCCGCGGCCCACGGGGCGGGTGTACCGCCGCACGGGATCACCGTTCGGCCAGGTCAGCTCGCGCCGGCCGGTGATCACCGCCCCGCCGTCGGTCAGCCGGCAGTGGTGGACCTGCCGCAGGTGGGTGTGGGCCGTGCCGCGCTCGGAGCCCCCGAGCAGCAGCAGACGGTCGTCCCGGACGGCGAGGCCCCACGCGTCGGCGACGGGCAGTTCCCGGAACCGGATCGGCTCCCCGGCCCGCAGCTCGGCCAGGGGAGAGCCGGGGCCGTAGGCGGCTCGGACGACCGAGTCCGTGACGTTGAGCGCGTCGATCTCGACCACCATGTGGTGCGGCTCCGGCGGGTGGAAACCGTGCCGGCGGTTGCCGCCGCTGTCCCACCGGACCAGGGCACCCGCACCGATGGGGTCCCCGTAGACGCCCTCGTCGTTGTAGCCCGTCCAGAAGCTCGCCCGCCCGTCCGCCACCATGTGCTGCAGCCCCGAGCCCAGGGAGAAACGGCGGCGGCAGCGGCCCCGCCGGCCGAAGACCTGGCCGTTGCGGTCCCCCCGGCCGAAGCCGTAGAGGACGAATTCGTCCCGGGCCAGGGCGTCGATCCTCGTCGGGACGGTGGGCACGCCGTACAGGGTCTGCTCACGGACGTGGTCCCCGTCACGGATGACGAGGAGCGCGTCGAAGGGCAACCCGGGCGGTTCGACGGAGCGCCAGCCATGGGGCCGGAGCTGGAACCGGGCGTTGTCACACATCAACCAGAGGGCCCTTCCCCACGCGTCCACCGTGGAGGCCAGGACCTTCCGTTCGTCGTACTGCCGAGGCAACAGTGCGTAGGGCCGCAGCGCCACCTTCGTCAAGAGACCACCTCGCGGGCGAAGGAACGTGTCGCCGCATGATCCCATCCGCCGACAGCGGCCCCGTCGCTGCTCCGTGCAAGGATCTGTCGAGCCGGGGAGGTCGACCGGTGGATGCCAAGGGGGTTGCTCAGGGTGGGATTTGACGAGGAGTGGGCCGAGCTGCGCGCGGCGGCGGCCGGGCGGGCGGCTGCGGGGGCCCCGGTGCCGCCGGTGTCGGCGGCTGCCGGACGTCCCGCGGATCCGCTCGGTGCGGCGCGGGAGGCGGCCGGGGTGCGGCTGGACCTGTTCCGGGAGCGGGTGGTGCTGGTGCCGCTGGACGAGCGGGGCGGGCTGTGGACCGCTCAGCTCGGCGGCCTGGACTGGATCTGCGCTTTCTCCGGTGAGGAGGCCCTGGCCCGGTTCGCCGAGGCGCGGGGCGAGGCCGGGCGGGAGTGGGCGTTCCGGCGGGTGGCCGGGGCGCGGCTGCTGGACGAGGTGATCCCGGAGCTGGACTTCCCGGTCGGAGTCGCCCTGGACGCGGCCGGCCCCGACCGGGCGGTGTTCCCGCCGCTGCGCGGGATCGTGCCGGACGCGGCGGCGCTGGACGGGGAGGTGGCGGCGTGAGCGGGGACGGGGCCGACCTGGACGTCTCGAAGCAGGCACTCGGGCAGATTGCCGACGGCATCACGAAGACGCTGGCTGAGCTGAAGGAGCTCGGCATGGTCGGCACGGCGAGCATGGGCCGCGGCTTCTCGGACCTGTCGCTGTCCGGGCTGGAGACCGGCCACGACGGCCTGACCTCTTCCTTCAACGCGTTCTGCGAGCGCTGGGAGTGGGGCGTGCGCTCGCTGGTCCAGCAGGGCAACGACTTCGCCGCCAACGTCGGCCTGTCGGCCGGCCTGGTGCACGAACAGGACCAGTACATCCAGGGCGGCTTCAAGGTGCTGGTCAACTCGGCCATGGGCAACCCGTACGCCTCCGAGGGCGACATCACCGGGAAGGGCTGGGGCGAAGTCCTCGCCGACAACCCGTACACGCAGGTCAGGGACGCGGACTACAGCGCGGAGTCCTTCGTGCGGGCCGACGGGAACAGCACCGAGGCCTGGAAGGGCGCGGTACGGGACGTGAACAGCTCCGACACCCTCCTCCACAACCAGTTGCTGGACGCCACCGGTCTGCGGGACGACATGGACAGGGCCGTGGAGGGCTGGGTCGGACCCGCACCGGAGGCCGGCAAGGGCGGTGGGCACTGATGCCGGACTGGGGAGGTCTGGTCGACCGGGGGCTGGAGAAGCTGGAGGACGGCTGGGACGCCACCAAGAAGGCGGTCGGCGAGGGCGTGAGCGGCGCCGCCCACGGCGTCGGCGACGTCCTGGACCAGGTCGGCGCGCACGGCTGGGCGGACAAGGTCGACGACTGGGGCGACGGCGTCGCCTCCGACCTCGGCGCCTCCGTGGGCGAGCAGCAGCTCGGCCAGACCGAGCAGGCAAACGAACTGGTCCACGGCAAGCCGGCGGCGATCCGCGAGGCGGCCGCCCACCTCGCCGACTTCCACTCCGCCTTCGACAAGGTCGGCCAAGGCATGAAGGCCCTGGAAACCGGCAACTGGAAGGGTGCCGCCGCCGAGGCGTTCCGCGAGAAGTTCGCGATGCACCCCAAGGACTGGTTCCACGCGTCGGACGCCTGCCAGGACGGCGCCAATGCCCTCAAGCACTACGCGGACACCGTGGAATGGGCCCAGAAGCAGGCCGCCCAGGCCGTCGACCTCTACCGGCAGGGCGTGAAGGCCACGAAGGAGGCGGCCGACGCCTACCGGGCCAAGGCGGACGCGTACGAGGCCGCGGCCAAGGCCGGCCGCGACCCGGGCCCCTGCCCGGCACCGGGCGCCGACCCGGGCGAGGCGGCGCGGGGGCGCGCGCAGGAGATCCTCACGGAGGCCCGCCGCCAGCGGGACGAGGCCGCCGGAACGGCCCAGCGGGCCGTGGAGGCGGCCACGGAGAAGGCCCCGGCCATGCCGTCGGCATCCGAGCGCGCCTGGGGAAACTTCGTCGACCACGAGGCCGGCCAGGCGCTGGAGCTGAACCACTTCGTCGGCGGCGTGCTCAAGGGCACGGCGGCCACCGTCGACTTCGCCCGAGGCCTGAACCCGTACGACCCGTACAACCTCACGCACCCGGCCGAGTACTCGCAGCACGTCAACATGACCCTGGCGGGTCTCGTCTCCACGGCCGCCCACCCGGAACGCATCCCGGGCGCGCTCCTGGACCCCCTGAAGGACGACCCCAGCGAGGGTCTCGGTCGCCTGGTGCCGGAGCTGCTGGGCACGAAGGGGATGGGTGGGGCCCGCGTTGGCGTACGAGTGGCCGAAGAAGGCGCGGAGACCTCGGTAAAGCAAGCAGGGAAAAGTGCGGCAAGCCCCGGGACTACCCCGATCGAATCCTTCGATTGGAAAGATCTCGCGAAGCCGACGGAAAAGGTGCCCGAGAGGTCAATTCATGCGGATTCGGTTTCCGAGGCGGATGCCAAGAAGTTCCTGGAGCATAAATTCCCGTGGCTCGAAGAAATCAACCCTACCGGCAGTGCTGGCTATACCATGAACTGTTCACACAACGTGGTGACTGTGGAGCAGAGGCTGCAGGGGGTCGAGGTGTCGGCTGCTCCGAGGGCGGAAGGAGCGCACGTCCCTCCGGAGGTGCTCGGCCTCAAAGACAGGGCGGTCGGCGAATATGACTGGGTTCACGGTTATGATGACATAATTCGCGACATCGAGGCGCGTGGGCCCGATGCCAGAAGTGTTGTGTACATCGAGCGAGAGGACGGAAGTGCTCACGTGTTCAATGCCGTAAACACGGAGTACGGGGTGGCGTTCCTCGATGGACAGAGCGGAACATTGGCGATTCTGGAAGATGTGCCATATATCGGCCATATTCCGTATGGTGGAGGGAAATGATGTCGGTATCCCGGATGGAAGCGCATGCCAGCGCCCGCAGGTTCCTGGAGCAGGCGTTTTCGGATAGGTCTGGGTTGACGGTAGTCATGCAGCCCGACCTGTCGTTCGAACACGACTTCGCCTGGTGTGTCCGTTTCGATTCGCAGGAGCATCTCGACACGGGAAACCGGGCCCTGGCCCCGTTCACTCGCGTGGTGGTTGTTCCGAAGAACGGTGATGCCCCTCATTTCCCACCCACCCACCTTCCCGTGGCCGCGTACCTTGACCAACTGGCGGCGGGCAACTGGCCCCCGACCAAGGATTGAGGTCGGCTGATGATCGAGCCTCAGGGCGCCGCGCTGCAATGGCTCTTCGGCACGTACCGAGGGCTTGTCGAGCTGGCAGAGCCGAATCCGGTGGCGGAGGATGCCGGGACGTGGTTGTTCTCCTGTCGGACCGTTGCGCAGCCTGGATATCCTCGGACCCCGATGCTGGCCGCGTCCTTGGTGGTGCCCAAGGACGGAGGGCTCCCGTTTCATCCGGCGGCGGACGACCCGTGGGGCGACGCCACGGCGTATACCCGCACTCGGCACGCACCGGACCCGGGAACGCAGGCGCGGCGCCTGAACTCGCGCGGGTGCGTGGTGTCTGTGGCCTCTGCGATCGCCGGGGCGCCCACGATGCCGTTGCCCTGGCAACCGGCGCACGAGGCCCCGGGCTGGTGGGAGCTGCTTCTCCGGCGCTACTTTCCCACTGCGGAGCAGATGCGCTGCGCGAGTTGGAGCGAGGTCATCCGGCGAGTCCGGGAAAGCGGGCCGGGCACCCAGGGCATCGTCTGGGTTCGCAGGACGATCGGTGGAGCCGAGGCCAGCGGACATCTGATCCATGTGCACAACAGCGACGGCGAAGCCGTATTCCTTGACGGAATGACCGGCGGTCTGGCGCGGCTGGAGACCGAGGGCGTGCTGGAGCTCGTATTCGCCCAGGTGAAGCTCGAAGAAGTTCCTGCAGCCGACGGGCTGGAGGCGGCGCGGGCGAAGGCCGAGGCGTGGCTGGGGCAGACGTACGGGGAGCCCGTCGAGCTGGTGGCTCCGGATGCGGCGGACGAGACGGCCCGGGGGTGGCTGTTCGCCTGCCAGACCACCGCCGCGCTGCGGACGGGGGACTGGCGGCACGCGATGCTCGACGCCGCGCTGGTGGTGCCGAAGGGGCCGGGGGCGCCGTTCCTGCTGCCCAACTCCGACCCGTGGGGGTTCTTCGCCCGCTGGGACCGGGGTGAGGCGGGCGGGCCCACGCCGGAGCCGGGGAAGGCCGACTGGTTCGCCTCGACGATGGCGCAGCTGGGGCCCGTCATGCAGGTGTCCGAGTTCCCGACGGTCGCCGCCTCCGTCCAGGCGCTCGCGGCCCTGCCGGCCGGGGGCCGCGCCCTGGTGTGGGTGCGCCGGCTGGACGGGCGGGGGCGGGAGTCCACCGGTCTGCTGCTCACCGGTCTGCGTTCCGAGGCCGGCTTCGTGGGGCTCGTGGACGGTTCGGCGGAGGAGCTCAAGAGCCTCGACGGGTTCCGGGAGTCCGGGGTCCGGGTCGTCCGCTACCGCTGAGGCCGTCCGGGGACGGCACGACGTCGGGGCCGCGAAGAGGGCCTTGGGCTTCGCGGCCCCGACGTCGGGGCTGAGGGGTGGAGGAGCGGGCGCGGGTTCGAGGGACCGTATCGAAGCCGCGCCCGCCCCTCTTTGTTCACCGCCGCGCGAAGGGCGCGACGGGGTTCTTGAGGGTGCCGATCAGCTGGAGGGCCGCCGCCGGGTCGGCGAGGTCGACCATCTGCTTGTTGTTGCGCAGCTGGAGGCGGTTCAGGCAGGACAGCTGGAACTCCTCCGCGAACAGGTCGTACTGCGCGAAGCGGTCCGCCAGGGCGGGCGCCGAGTCCTGGTAGTCGTGGGCGCAGTCGGCCACGGCCTGCCAGAAGACCGACTCCTCGCAGATGCCTTCCGAGACCAGGATCGAACCCAGGAAGCGGAAGAAGCAGTCGAAGACGTCCGTGAAGATCGACAGGAGCTTCATGTCCTCCGGGATGTCGGCGCGGATGCGATCGACCTCCGGGGGCAGGACCGCGTCCGGGCTCATGATGACGATCTCTTCGGCGATGTCCTTGAAGATCGCCCGCTGCACCACGCCGTCCTTGATCACCAGGATGGTGTTCTCGCCGTGCGGCATGTAGGCGAGGTCGTATCGGTAGAAGCAGTGCAGGAGGGGGAGCAGGTAGGCGCGGAGGTAGGGCTTCAGCCATTCGGCCGGTGTGAGGCCCGATTCGGCGATGAGGGCGCCGACGAAGGACTTGCCGTCCGCGTCCACGTGGAGCAGCGAGGCCATCGTGGCCAGGCGCTCGCCGTCGCGCAGGGAGTTCACCGGCGACTCGCGCCACAGGGCGGCCAGCATCTTGCGGTACGGCGAGTAGCGGTCCGTCGCGCGCTCGTACTGGCGGTGGTGGTAGCCGATCGCCGCGCGCTCGCGGATGATCGAGAAGTCGACCGACTGGAGGACCGAATCGGATTCGATCAGTTGGTGCAGCCAGTCGTTGATGGCTGGGGTGGCCTCCATGTAGGCGGCGGACAGGCCGCGCATGAAGCCCATGTTGAGGACGGAGATGGCCGTCTTGACGTAGTGCTTCGTCGGGGTGGTGGTGTTGAAGAAGGTACGGATCGACTGCTGCGCGAGGTAGGCGTCGGAGCCTTCGCCCAGCAGCACCAGGCGGCGGTTGGCGATCTCGGCCGCGAAGGTGACCGTGGTCTTGTTCCACCACTGCCAGGGGTGGATGGGCAGGAGGTGGTAGTCCGCCAGGTCCAGGCCCAGGGAGGTCATCTTCGCCGCGAAGAGGGTGAGGGCGTCCTCGCCCAGCTCCTCCCGCATGAACGTGTCGTGGTCCAGGCCCGCGCCCGCCGTGAAGGTGGAGACGTCCTTGCGGGCGGCGACCCACACCAGGTGGACCGGGCTCGCCGTCTCCGGGGCGTACGAGAGGTACTCGTGCACGCCGAAGCCCAGCCGGCCGTTGTTGGCGACGAAGCAGGGGTGGCCCTCGGTCATGCCCGTCTCGATGTCCTGGAAGGTGGACTTCGCGAGGGTGGACGAGCTGAGCTGGGGCTTGGTGTATTTGTAGCCCGTGCCGGCCAGGGTGGAGGAGATCTCCTCCAGGTAGACCGGCAGGACCTCCGCGCTCAGCCCCAGGGTCTGCTGGAGTTCGATGTGGAAGTCCAGGGCGTCGAGCGGGAGCTCGGTGCCGTTGCCGTGGCGGGTGATGGACTCCTCGTCCACCGCCCAGTGGTCCAGGGCGTGCAGGGCCGAGCGGAAGCGGTACTCGACCGTGCCGTCGTCGCTGAGCACCGAGTAGAGGCCCGGTTCCAGCTCCTTCGGCGTCAGCAGGCGCTCGTGGGAGAACTCCGCGAGGGCCTTGCGGACCAGGGCGCGGTTCGCGCGGGCCCACAGCTCGGGGGAGAGGTGGGAGACGGCGTCGGCGAGGCTCATGCCGGGACTCCCGTCGTGAGGGCGGTGGCCGCCTCGAACTGGGCGCGGGTGCAGAAGCTGAGCAGGGCTTCCTTCTCCGGCTTCCGGACCGGGCCCTCGGGGACGAAGCCGACCGCCTCGTTCAGGGCGTGGACGGCCTTGTTGCGGACGTCCGGCTCGACGACCACGCGCTCCGTCGCCGGGTCGGCGAAGAGGGAGGCCATGACGGTGGTGATCACCGCGCGGGTGAAGCCGGATATGGGGGTGTCCGAGGGGGCCACCAGGAAGTGCATGCCGACGTCGCCGGGCTGCGCGTCGTACAGGCCGACCAGCTCCAGCTCCGAGGGGTCGTAGCTCTCCATCAGGAAGGCGGGGCGGCCCTCGTGGAGGCCGATGAAGGCGTGGTGGTGCTCGTGCGCGGTGATGCGCACGTACTCGCGCTCGACCTCGGTGAGGGAGGCTTCCTGCATCATCCAGAACGCGGCTTTCGGGTGCGTCACCCAGCCGTGCAGGAGTTCCGCGTCCGAGAAGGGGTCCAGGGGACGGAGGGAGAAGGTCCCGAGGGCCGCGTCGGTGCGGGCGAAGAGGAGTTCAGGGGTGGTGCTCATGCGTGGATGCCTTCCGGGGCCGCGAACTGCTGGAACGCGATGGACTTCTCGACCTTGTAGTACTCGCGGCCGAGCAGCTCACCGACGATGTACGCGTTGCGGTACGCGGCCATGCCCAGGTCGGGCGAGGTGAGGGAGTGGTTGTGGGTGGTGCCGTTCTGGAGGTACACCCCGCGGCCGGTGACGTCGACGGCGTAGTTGCGGCCGGCGTCGAGGCGGCCGTGGCCGTCGAAGTTCAGGCGGTCGTGGATGGGGGTGAGGAACTCCGGCGCCACGTACTTGTAGCCCGTGGCCAGGACCAGGCCCTCGGTGCTGAGGGCGAAGTCACGTTCCTGCTCCTCCTGGCGCAGGCCCAGGGTGTACGTGCCCGTGGTGGTGTCGTACGCCGTGCTGTTCAGGGAGGTGTTGGTGAGCAGGGTCGTGGGGACCGCGCCCGGCATGGTGATCTTCTTCTGGTAGAGCAGGTCGAAGATGGCGTTGATGAGGTCGCCGTCGATGCCCTTGAAGAGGTTCTTCTGCTGGCTCTCCAGCCGGTAGCGGGTCTCCTCGGGGAGGGCGTGGAAGTAGTCCACGTACTCCGGGGAGGTCATCTCCAGGGTGAGCTTGGTGTACTCCAGCGGGAAGAAGCGCGGGGAGCGGGTCACCCAGTTGAGCTGGTAGCCGTGTACGTCGATCTCGGCGAGGAGGTCGTAGTAGATCTCGGCGGCGCTCTGGCCCGAGCCGATCAGGGTGATCGACTTCTTCTTCTGGAGGGACTCCTTGTGCTGCATGTACGAGGAGTTGTGCAGGAAGTCCCCGCCGAGGTTCTCGCAGGACGCCGGGACGTGCGGCGGGGTGCCGGTGCCCAGGACCAGGCGGCGGGCCCGGTGGGTCTCGCCGCGGTCGGTGTGGACCTCGTACACGCCGGCGGCCTCGTCGTACGTCACCTCGGTGACGGAGGTGGAGTACAGGACGTTGTCGAGCCGGTCGGCGGCCCAGCGGCAGTAGTCGTTGTACTCGGCGCGCAGCGGGTAGAAGTTCTCCCGGATGTAGAAGGAGTACAGCCGGTCCTTGTCCTTCAGGTAGTTCAGGAAGGAGAAGGGCGAGGTCGGGTCGGCGAGGGTGACCAGGTCCGACATGAACGGCGTCTGCAGGTGCGCGCCGTCCAGGAACATCCCGGCGTGCCACTCGAAGTGCGGCTTCGACTCGATGAACAGACCGTCGAGCTCGTCGATCGGCGCGGTCAGGCAGGCGAGTCCCAGGTTGAAGGGGCCCAGGCCGATGCCGATGAAGTCGTGGGGCTTAGCGGTGGACGGCAAGGGATTCTCCCAGGAACTGCTCGGCGTGTGCGGCGAGGAGGTCGAGGACGGCCGCGATGTCGGCCGTCGTGGTCTGCGGGTTGAGGAGGGTGAACTTCAGGTACTGCTTCCCGTCCACCTTGGTGCCGGCGACGACGGCCTCACCGGAGGCGAACAGGGCCTTGCGGGCGTGCAGCTGGGCCTCGTCCACGAGGTCGGCGCGGGTCTCGCCGGCGGGCAGGTAGCGGAAGACGAGGGTGGAGATCTGCGGCTCGACGACGACCTCGAAGCGCGGGTCGGCCGCGATGACCTCGTAGCCGGCGGCGGCGAGGTCGACGACCTGGTCGAAGAGGGAGCCGACGCCGTCGGCGCCCATGATGCGCAGGGTCATCCAGAGCTTGAGGGCGTCGAAGCGGCGCGTGGTCTGGATGGACTTGTCGACCTGGTTCGGGATGCGCTCCTCGGCCATGCGGCGCGGGTTGAGGTAGTCCGCGTGGTACGTGGCGTGCTTGAGGGTGTCGCGGTCGCGGACCAGCATCGCGCTGGAGCTCACGGGCTGGAAGAACGACTTGTGGTAGTCGACCGTGACCGAGTCGGCCTTCTCGATGCCGTCGAGCAGGTGCCGGCGGGTGGGGGAGACCAGCAGCCCGCAGCCGTAGGCGGCGTCCACGTGCATCCACGCGGAGTGCTCGTCGGCCAGGCGGGCGATCTCGGGGAGCGGGTCGATGGACCCGAAGTCGGTGGTGCCGGCGGTGGCGACGACGGCCATCGGGAAGAGGCCCTCGGCGGCGCAGCTCTCCAGCTCCAGGGCCAGGACCGAGGTGTCCATGCGGCGGTTGCGGTCGACCGGCACGGAGATGACGGCCTCGTAGCCGAGGCCCAGCATGGCGGCGGACTTCTGGACGCTGAAGTGGCTGGCCTCGGAGGTGAAGATGCGCAGCTTCGGCAGCAGTTCGTCCTTGGTGAGCTCGGTGCCGGCGTCGAGGGCGCGCTTCATCACGGTCCGGCAGGCCTCGTCGCGGGCGAGGAGCAGGGCGTGGAAGTTCGACTGGCTGCCGCCGGAGGTGAAGATGCCGTCGGCGCCCTCACCGAGGCCGATGCGGCGGGCGGTCCACTCGATCAGGCGGCGCTCGATGAGCGTGCCGCCGATGGACTGGTCCCAGGTGTCGAGGGAGGAGTTGACGGCCGACAGGACCGCTTCGCCGACCACCGCGGGGATGACCACCGGGCAGTTGAGGTGGCCCAGGTAGCGCGGGTGGTGGAAGTAGACGGCGTCGCGGAGGTAGACGTCCTCCAGCTCGTCGAGGGCGGCGGTGGCGTCACCGAGCGGCTTGTCGAGGTCGATCCCGTTGATGACCGGGGCGAGTTCGTCGACGGATATGCCGGTGTGGGGCCGCTCGGTCGTGGCGAGTTTGGCGGCGACGCGGTCGACGCCCTCGGTGACGGAACGCCGGTAGAGGTCCGCGGTCGTCTCGTTCAGCAGATGCGAGCGCATCAACTTTCCTCCGGGCAGGGCAGGGGGGAGCGGGGGGATGGGTGAGGCTTGGGGTGTGAGAGTTAGGTTAGCCTAACCTTACTTTGATCACAAATGCGGGAGGCCCCGGCGAATGCCGGGGCCTCCCGTGTGAAATTCCGTGCACCGCACGGCCGTTGTGGCTAGAGCTCGGACGCCGGGTCCTCGCTCGGGGCCTTGCCCGCGTACGCCTCGGCGAGCAGCTGCTCCTCGCTCGCGCCGAGCCGCCAGTAACCGGTGAAGCGCACCGCGCGCCGGTCGATGGAACGTTCCTGCACCAGGTGGCGGCGTACCGCGCGGATCGTGCCCGCTTCGCCCGCCAGCCAGGCGTACGGGGCTTCGGCGGCGGGGAGTTCCGCAGCGCGGATCTCCTCCACCACGCGGCCCGCCCGGTCGGGGCCGGGCGCGCCCTTCTCGCGCACGATCCAGGTGATGTCCGCGTCGGCGTCGGTGCGCAGGGCCAGCCGGTCGTCCGCGTGCGGGACCTCGAACCAGGCCCTGACCTTCGCCCCGGCCGGGAGCCGGTCCAGGATCGCGGCGGCGGCGGGCAGGGCCGTCTCGTCCGCGTACATCAGGAAGGCGCCGGTGGCGGCCGGGGGCTGGAAGCGCACGGACTTGTTCTCCGCGACGGCAGGCCCGATCGCCATGATCCGGCGGCCGGTGACGGCCCGGCCCGCCCAGCGGGAGGCGGGGGAGGCGTCCCCGTGCAGGACGAAGTCGATGTCGACCTCGTCCACGCCCTCGTCCGTACGCCGCTGCTCGCGCACGGTGTACGAGCGCATCACCGGGCGGTCCTCGTCCGGCATCGCGCGCCAGGCCCCGAACCAGGTGTCCTCGTCGGTGGAGGGCAGCTCGGTGTGCTCGACGTGCGCGGGCGGCAGGAAGAGCGAGAGGCTCTGGTCGTACCCGCCGGATCTGAAGTCCGCCAGGGACTCACCGCCGAAGGTGACGCGCAGGAACGAGTGGCCGAGGCGGCGCGTGCGCAGCACTTCCATCGTGAAGAAGCGGAAGTGCGCCACGGCCTGTTCGGCCTCGGACGCGGTGGCGGTCATGCGCGAGTCCCCCCTGGGATTCGAATGGGCGCCGGCGGCGGGTGTGGTGCCGGGCGGTCAGTGCCGGGCGGTCAGTGCCGGAGGCCGGGCCGCGGGCGGTGGCCCGCGGCCCGGCCTTCAGGACCGGCGGAAGAGGGTCAGGAGACCTTCTTGGCGTTCTGGATGGTCTTGGCGAGGTCCTCGAGGATCTGCGCGCACTTCTCGTACGAGTAGATCGGCTCGGTCACGCGCGGGGCGACCTGGCCGGCCTTGACGGCGGGCAGCTCGTTCCAGGTCGGCTTGGCCTTCAGGGCCTCGGGCTGCAGGGCCTGGGTGCGGTTGTCGAGCAGGACGACGTCGGCCTTGTACTTGCCGGCGTTCTCCCAGCTCAGGCTCTCGTAGAAGCCCTGCGGGTCCAGCTTGTCCTGCTCGGGGGAGACGAACTCGACGCCCAGGGACTCGAAGTACTTCAGGTCGGCCGAGGTCTTCGGGGTGGAGACGTAGAAGAGCTGGTCGGCGCCGGAGCCGACGAGCACCTTGATGCCCGGGTTGGCCTTGACGGCCTCGCGGACCTTGGCGGAGGCGGCGTCGAAGCGGGCCTTGGCGTCGGCGGCCTTCTTCGAGTTCAGGTCGGCGCCGAGGGACTTGGCGAGGTCCGCCGTGCGCTCCAGGGCCTTGTCCATGGAGACCTTGTCGCCCACGCCGATCGCGGCGGCCGGGGCCAGCTTCAGGATCTTGTCCTTGGAGGCCTCGGGGACGTACCAGTACGTGCCGTCCCAGGTGTTGGTGGCGAGCAGCTCGGGCTTGAGGGAGGCGTACTTCTCGACGTTGAACTCGTCGTAGACGTTGCCGAGGATCTCGACCTTGGAGATGTCCATCGAGCCGGCCATCGGGTCGGCCTTGCCGTCGGCCAGCTTGGTCGGGCCGAAGACGCCCTTGACCTGCACGCCGTAGTCGTACAGCGCGGCGGCGGTGCCGGTGTAGGCCACGATGTTCTTCGGCGTGGACTTCGCGGTGATCGGGTCCTTGCCGAGGTCGTCCTTGAAGCTCCACGCGCCCGAGGCGGCGGCCGTGCCGCCCTTGCCGCCCTCAGCGTCCTTCGCCTTGTCGCTGCCGCCGCACGCGGTGAGAGCCGCGACGAGGCCGAGGGCGCCGCCGGCGGCGACGAGACCGCGGCGGGAGAGGAACGTGGAGCTGGGCTTGGGCATGGCGAAGTCCGCTTTCGTACGTGCAGGGGCGGCCGGGGGACCCGAGGCCGTTCGGTGGGAAGGTTAGCCTAACCTTGGCCGAAAACGGTAAGGGGACCCTAATTTTTTTCGGGTCCCCTCGTCGTTCCCACGCGCGGCGCGGGCGTTCCGTCAGCCGGCGAAGCCCAGTTCACGGGCGATCAGCATGCGCTGCACCTCGCTCGTGCCCTCGCCGATCTCCAGGATCTTGGAGTCGCGCCACATACGGGCCACGGGGTACTCGTTCATGAAGCCGTAGCCGCCGTGGATCTGCGTGGCGTCCCGGGCGTTGTCGACCGCGACCGTCGAGGAGTACAGCTTCGCGATGGCCGCCTCCTTCTTGAACGGCTCCCCGTGCACCAGCCGGGAGGCCGCGTCGCGCCAGCCGATGCGGGCCATGTGGGCGCGCGTCTCCATGTCGGCCAGCTTGAACTGGATGGCCTGGTTGTCGCCGATCGGCTTCCCGAAGGCCTGCCGCTCCTTGGCGTACTTCACCGACTCGTCGACGCAGCCCTGCGCGAGCCCCGTGGCCAGGGCCGCGATGGCGATGCGGCCCTCGTCGAGGATCCGCAGGAACTGGGCGTAGCCGCGGCCCTCCTGGCCCACCAGGTTGGCGAGCGGCACCCGCACGTCGTCGAAGGACAGCTCGCGTGTGTCGGAGGAGTTCCAGCCGACCTTGGAGTACGGAGCTGCCACCGTGAAGCCGGGGGTGCCGGACGGGACGATGATCGAGGAGATCTCCGGGCGGCCGTCCGCCTTGCGGCCCGTCACGGCCGTGACGGTGACCAGGCCCGTGATGTCCGTACCGGAGTTGGTGATGAAGCACTTCGAGCCGTTGATCACCCACTCGTCGCCGTCGCGCACGGCGGTGGTGCGGGTGCCGCCCGCGTCACTGCCCGCGCCGGGCTCGGTCAGGCCGAACGCGCCGAGCACCTCGCCCGAGCACAGCTTCGGCAGCCACTGCTGCTTCTGCTCCTCCGTGCCGAACAGGTACAGGGGCATGGCGCCCAGGGAGACACCCGCCTCCAGGGTGATGGCGACCGAGGAGTCGACGCGGGCCAGCTCCTCCAAGGCGATGCCGAGGGCGAGGTAGTCGCCGCCCATGCCGCCGTACTCCTCCGGGAACGGCAGGCCGAACAGGCCCATGCGGCCCATCTCGCGGACGATCTCGTAGGGGAACTCGTGCCGCTCGTACAGGTCGCCGATCTTCGGCGCGACCACGTCGTGCGCGAACGCCTCGACGGTGCGGCGGAGTTCCTCGTGCTCGGGGGTGAGCCGGTGGTCGAGGGACATGGTGTGACTACTCCTTGTGGGAGAGGGCGCGGACGGTACGGGAGGGGCTGGGACGACCCAGCTGTTCGGCCATCCACACGCTCGTGGCGGTGAGGGCGGCCAGGTCGACCCCGGTCTCGATGCCGAGGCCGTCGAGCATCCACACCAGGTCTTCGGTGGCGAGGTTGCCGGTGGCGCTCTTCGCGTACGGGCAGCCGCCGAGGCCGCCCGCGGACGCGTCGACCGTGGTCACGCCGTGCTGGAGCGCGGCGAGGGTGTTGGAGAGCGCCTGGCCGTAGGTGTCGTGGAAGTGCACGCCGATCCGGTCGGTCCCCACGCCCGCGGCGTTCAGCTCGGACAGCAGGGCCTGCACGTGGCCGGGGGTGGCGACGCCGATGGTGTCGCCGAGGCTCAGCTCGTCACAGCCGAGGTCCAGCAGGGCCTTCGCGACGCGGACCACCTGGTGGACCGGGACGGCCCCCTCCCAGGGGTCCCCGAAGCACATCGAGAGGTAGCCCCGCACATGGGCCTTCCCGGCCTTGGCGCGGGCCACGACGGGCTCGAACATGGCGAGGGACTCGGCGACGGTCCGGTTCAGGTTGCGGGCGGCGAAGGTCTCCGTGGCCGAACCGAACACGGCGATGCGGGTGGCCCCGAGGGCGAGCGCCCGGTCCAGGCCGCGTTCGTTCGGGACCAGGACCGGGAGCGCCGCGTCCACGTCGGAGAGGAGGGGGAAGAGCTGCTCGGCGTCGGCGAGCTGGGGGACCCACTTGGGGTGGACGAAGCTCGTGGCCTCGATGGTGGTCAGGCCGGCGGCGGCGAGCCGGTGGACGAACTCGGCCTTCACCGCGGTCGGTACGGCCGTCTTCTCGTTCTGCAGCCCGTCGCGCGCGCCGACCTCGTGGATGCGGACGCGGGGCGGGAGCCCGGCGGGGGCCGGGACGGTCATGGGCAGCCCGTTCACGAGGCCTCCTCCGCTTCGTCGGCGGTCACCACGGCCAGGACCTGGTCCATGGCCACGGTGGTGCCCGGGGTGACGTCGAGTTCGGTGACGGTGCCGGCGTGCGGGGCGGAGATGACGTGCTCCATCTTCATCGCCTCGACGACCAGCAGGCTCTGCCCGGCCGTGACCTTGTCGCCGACGGCCACCTTGACGACGGTGACGGTGCCGGGCATGGGGGCGGCGAGGGTGTCGGCGCCTGTGCTGGCCGCGCCCTTCGCCGTGACGGGGTCGTGGTGCTGGACGTGCCAGCTGTCGCCGTCGCGGCCGAGCCAGACCCCGTCCGGGGAGGTGGCGTGGCTGAAGCGGTGGGTGACGCCGTCCAGTTCGAGGGTGACGGTGTCGGCGGTGCGGGCCACGATCCGGCCCAGGGCCGGGTCGCCGGGGCTCCGCCCCAGACCCCGCGCCTCAATCGCCGGCGGGGCTTGATTTGCCGACCCGTCGTCGTCGCCTGCGGGAAGCAGGAGCTCCTGCTCGGTTCCCCGCAGTCGGGTGCGGACCTCCACCGGGTCCTGGCCCGGGAGCCGGAAGTGGTGCACCGTCCAGGCCGGGGTGCCGCCCAGGCGCCAGCCGTTCGCCGTGTCGAACGGGTCGACCCAGCCGGCCCCATCCAGCCCCGCCGGCGCTTGAGGCGCGGGTCCGGGCAGCGCCCGGTTTCGGGAAGGGGCGGGGTGGGGGACGGAAGCCAGCAGGGCAGCCGCCGCGTACACCTCCGGCGGCACCCCTTCGGGCAGGAGCCCGTTCAGGTCCCGCTCCACCAGGCCGGTGTCCATGTCGCCGGACACCACGTCCGGGTGCGCCAGCAGACGGCGCAGGAACCCGGCGTTGGTCTGGACACCCAGGATCACCGTGTCCGCCAGGGCACCCCGCAGCACCCGCAGGGCACTGGCACGGTCCGGCCCGTACGCGATGACCTTCGACAGCATCGGGTCGTACGTGGAGCCCACCGGCACCCCGGCCGTCAGGCCGGAGTCGGTGCGCACCGCGCCGCCCTCCGGCTCCGACAGCGCCAGCACCGTGCCGCCGGACGGCAGGAACCCGCGCGCCGGGTCCTCGGCGCAGACGCGGGCCTCGATCGCGTGCCCGGTCAGCCGGATCCCGTCCTGGGTGACGGGCAGGGGCTCGCCGGCGGCGACCCGCAGCTGCTGCTCCACCAGGTCCAGGCCCGTGACCAGTTCGGTCACCGGGTGCTCCACCTGGAGGCGGGTGTTCATCTCCATGAAGTAGTACGAGGACGGGTCCCCGCCCGGGACGATGAACTCCACCGTGCCCGCGCCGACGTACCCGCAGGAGCGCGCGGCCTCCACGGCCGCCGCGCCCATCGCCGCGCGGGTCTTCTCGTCCAGCAGGACCGAGGGGGCCTCCTCGATGACCTTCTGGTGGCGCCGCTGGAGGGAGCACTCGCGCTCGCCCAGGTGCACCACGTTCCCGTGGGCGTCGGCCAGCACCTGGATCTCGATGTGCCGGGGCCGGTCGATCCACCGCTCCACGAGCAGGGTGTCGTCGCCGAAGGAGGACTTCGCCTCGCGGCGGGCGGCCGCGATCTCCTCGGCGAGCACCGCCTCGTCGCGCACCAGCCGCATGCCCTTGCCGCCGCCGCCCGCCGAGGGCTTGAGCAGGACCGGCATGCCGATCTCCGAGGCGGCCGCGGCCAGTTCGGCGTCCGTCAGGCCGCTGCCGGAGGAGCCCGGGACCACCGGGACGCCGGCCGCGCGGACCGTCTCCTTCGCCGTGATCTTGTCGCCCATCAGGGAGATGGCGGAGGCGGGCGGCCCGATGAAGGCCAGCCCGGCCTCCGTGCAGGCCGCCGCGAAGGCCGCGTTCTCGGCGAGGAAGCCGTAGCCGGGGTGGACGGCCTCGGCGCCGGTGCGCTTCGCGGCGTCGAGGAGCCGCTCCACCGACAGGTAGCTCTCGGCGGCGGCCGCCGGGCCGATCCGGACGGCCGTGTCGGCCTCCCGTACGTGGCGGGCGTCGGCGTCGGCGTCGCTGAAGACGGCGACGGAGCGGATGCCGAGCTGCCGCAGGGTGCGGATGACGCGTACCGCGATCTCGCCGCGGTTGGCGACCAGAACAGTGCTGAACATCGAAGGGGTCCTCACGTCACTCACGTCACATACGGAAGATGCCGAAGCCGGAGTCGCCCAGGGGGGCGTTCGCGCACGCGGTCAGGGCCAGTCCCAGCACCTGCCGGGTCTCCAGCGGGTCGATGACCCCGTCGTCCCACAGCCGCGCCGTGGCGTAGTAGGCGTTGCCCTGCTCCTCGTACTGCGCGCGGACCGGGGCCTTGAAGGCCTCCTCGTCCTCGGCCGGCCACTCCTGGCCCGCGCCCTCGATTTGGTCGCGCTTGACGGTCGCCAGCACCGAGGCGGCCTGCTCGCCGCCCATCACCGAGATCTTGGCGTTGGGCCACATCCACAGGAAGCGCGGCGAGTACGCCCGGCCGCACATCGAGTAGTTGCCCGCGCCGTAGCTGCCGCCGACGACCACGGTCAGCTTCGGGACCCGGGCGCAGGCCACCGCGGTGACCATCTTCGCGCCGTGCTTGGCGATGCCGCCCGCCTCGTAGTCGCGGCCGACCATGAAGCCGGAGATGTTCTGGAGGAAGAGCAGCGGGATGCCGCGCTGGTCGCACAGCTCGATGAAGTGGGCGCCCTTCTGGGCGGATTCGGCGAACAGGATGCCGTTGTTCGCGATGATCCCGACCGGGTGGCCGTGGATCCGCGCGAAGCCGGTGACCAGGGTCTGCCCGAACTCCGACTTGAACTCCTGGAAGCGGGAGCCGTCCACGACGCGGGCGATGATCTCGCGGGCGTCGTAGGGGGTGCGGGAGTCGACGGGGACCGCGCCGTACAGGCCGTACGGGTCCACCTTGGGCTCCTCGGGGGCCTCGACCGACCAGGGCAGGGCCCCGCGGGCGGGCAGGGTCGCCACGATGTTCCGTACGATCCGCAGCGCGTGCGCGTCGTCCTCCGCGAGGTGGTCGGTGACGCCGGAGACGCGGGAGTGGACCTCGCCGCCGCCGAGCTCCTCGGCCGTGACCACCTCACCGGTGGCGGCCTTCACCAGCGGCGGGCCGCCGAGGAAGATCGTGCCCTGGTTGCGGACGATGACGGCCTCGTCGCTCATCGCCGGCACGTACGCCCCGCCGGCCGTGCAGGAGCCGAGGACGGCGGCGATCTGCGGGATGCCGGCCCCGGACATGCGGGCCTGGTTGTAGAAGATCCGGCCGAAGTGCTCCCGGTCGGGGAAGACCTCGTCCTGCATGGGGAGGAAGGCGCCGCCGGAGTCGACCAGGTAGAGGCAGGGGAGACGGTTCTCCAGGGCCACCTCCTGGGCGCGCAGGTGCTTCTTCACGGTCATCGGGTAGTACGTGCCGCCCTTGACGGTGGCGTCGTTCGCGACGATCACGCACTCGCGTCCGCTCACCCGGCCGATGCCCGCGATCACCCCGGCGGCGGGGGCCGCGCCCCCGTACATGCCCTCGGCGGCCAGCGGGGCCAGCTCCAGGAATGGGGAACCGGGGTCGAGGAGGGTGTCCACGCGGTCGCGGGGGAGCAGCTTCCCGCGCGCGGTGTGGCGGGCGCGGGCCTTCTCGCCGCCGCCGAGGCGGGCCGCGTCGAGCCGGGCGCGCAGGCCTTCGGCCAGTTCGCGGTGGGCGGCCTCATTGGTCCGCCAGGCCTCGGACGCCGGGTCCGCGGCGCTCGTCAGCACTGGTGCCTGCTGCATCGGTCGAGCTCCCTTGCTCGTGCACGCTTTGTTAATGACCGTTAACGCGTTTGGGTTTCAGGTTAACGAGCGCTAACCGCCCTGTCTAGAATGGATTTCCATGAGCACCAGAGCGGCCACCCCGACCCGTCGCGAGCAGATCCTCAGTGAGGCCGCTCGTCTCTTCGCGGAGCGCGGCTTCCACGGCGTCGGCGTGGACGAGATAGGGGCGGCGGTCGGCATCAGCGGCCCCGGCCTCTACCGGCACTTCGCCGGAAAGGACGCCATGCTCGCCGAGCTGCTCGTCGGCATCAGCGAGCGGCTGCTGACCGGCGGCCGGCGGCGCGTGGAGGAGGCCGCCGGGGACCCGGAGGCGATCCTCGCCTCCCTCGTCGAGGGGCACATCGACTTCGCCCTGGACGACCGTGCGCTGATCACCCTGCACGACCGCGAACTCGACCGGCTGCGCGAGGCCGACCGCAAGCTCGTGCGCCAGCTCCAGCGGCAGTACGTCGAGCTGTGGGTCGAGGTCGTACGGGAACTGCACCCCGAGGTCGGCGAGGCGGAGGTACGGGTGGCCGTGCACGCCGTCTTCGGCCTGCTGAACTCCACCCCCCACCTGGCCGCGCCGGGCCGGGAAGCCACCGAGTCCCTGCTGCGCAGGCTGGCGAACGGCGCCTTCGGAGCGTTGTCGGGGTGAGGCGCGGCTTGAGAGGTACTTGGCGGAACGGACGCCTCCGGGCGGGCGGCGGCAGAATGGGCCGCATGCCGAAGCCGATAGAGACGCCCGTACCCAGCCGCGCCGAACTCATCGACCACCTGGTCCGCACGCGGATCGCGGGGCAGGTCGCCACTCCGCGCGAGAACAACCTCTCCCACTACCGCAAACTCGCCAACGGCGACCGGCACTACTGGCTCGGCCTGGAGCTCGGCGACCGCTGGGCCGACGAGCAGGACGTACTGGCCGTGATGGCCGAGCGCGTCGGCGTCGTCGACGACCCGGCCCACCGCGCCGGCCAGGACACCATCGACCCGGAACTGACCGTCGCGGGCCTGGACCGGATGGCGGCCCGGCTGCACAAGGCGGCCCTCGACCGGCACAGCGTGCTGTTCGCCACCGGCCACCCCGGCGGCCTGCTCGACGTCCACCGCGCCACCGCCGACGCGCTGCGCGCCGCGGGCTGCGAGATCGTCCGGATCCCGGCCGGCCTGATCGCCGACGAGGGCTCTGTGTGGCAGTTCGCCGACGTGGCCGTGCTGGAGCGGGGCGCGACCCTGTGGCACACCCACTCCCCGGCCCCGATGGCCGCGATCCTGGACGGCCTCGCCGCGGAGGGCCGCCCGCAGCCGGACCTGGTCGTCGCCGACCACGGCTGGGCGGGCTGCGCGGCGCAGCGCGGGCTGGACGCGGTGGGGTACGCGGACTGCAACGACCCGGCGCTCTTCCTCGGCGAGGCGGAGGGCACCCTCCAGGTCACCGTCCCCCTGGACGACCACGTCCGCGACCCGCGCTTCTACGACCCGATGGTGGCGTACCTCCTGTCGGCGGCGGGGCTGCTGTAGCCCCGTCCGGGCGGTGTACGGGCCGGCTGCCGCTGCCGCTGCCGCTGCCCGGGGGCGTGCCGCGCCCCGGCCCCGGCCCGTGGTCCCGGCCCCGGTGTGGGGCCGCGGCCCGGTCCCGGCTCCGGCCTCCGCCCCGCACGCTCGCCGAGGCACTCCCGGTCGCCGCCGAGCACTTCGCGTTCTGCCCCGACAACGTCTGGCAGGGCTCCGGCACCGTCCGCGACTACGCCGCGGAGGCGCTGGTGGGCGCGTCCCACTGGTCGTTCTGGTGGGACTGACGGGCGGCCCTCAGCCTCAGCCGGCGTTGGGGCCGTTCCTGACCGGCCGGGTGTGGATCTTCGAGACGCAGGCCGGCAGGGCCGCGTCCGCCTCGTGGTCGCGGGCCCGGTACGCGCTCGGGCTCTCGCCCACGAGCTCCGTGAACCGCGTGCTGAACGACCCCAGCGAGGTACAGCCCACCGCGAAGCACACCTCCGTCACCGACTGGTCGCCGCGCCGCAGCAGCGCCTTGGCCCGCTCGATCCGGCGCGTCATCAGGTAGCTGTACGGGGTCTCCCCGTAGGCGGCGCGGAAGCTGCGCGAGAAGTGCCCCGCCGACATCAGCGCGACCTGGGCCAGCGCGGTGACGTCGAGCGGTTCCGCGTAGTTGCGGTCCATCAGGTCGCGGGCCCGGCGCAGCCGGGCGAGGTCCTCCAGGTTCACCTGTTCAGCCTTGCACAGCCCCGGGCGGTAGCGAAGGTTCCGCCGACGGGACCGGGGCCGGCGTCGGGTCCAGGTAGACCCGGCGGACCGCCGGCCACCGCTCGCGCAGCTGGTCCTCCGCGTCCTCGCAGGCCGCCTCCACCTGCCGGGCCGACGCCAGGTCGTGGAAGTCCACCTTCGCCGCGATCAGCACCTCGTCCGGCCCCTGCACCAGGGTGGTCAGTTCCAGCACCCCCTCGATGTGCGGGACCGACAGCAGCTCCTCGCGGACCTCCGCCCGCATCGCGGCCGGCAGCGGCCGCCCGATCAGGTACTGCGCGTTCGAGCGCCCCAGCTCCCACGCCACCGCCACCAGCAGGGCCCCGATCAGCAGCGAGGCCACCCCGTCGTAGGCGCCCGACCCCGTCAGCTGCGCCCCCAGCAGCCCGCCCGCCGCCAGCGCGAGGCCGGCCAGCGCGGCGGCGTTCTCCAGCAGGACCGCCTTCACCGCCGTGTCGGGGGTGTGCTTCACGTACAGCCCCAGCGGCGCCCGCATCCGTGCCGCCTCGCCCGTCACCTGCCGCCAGGCCACCAGCAGCGAGTACCCCTCCAGGACGAACGCGACGGCGAGGACGGCGTACGAGAACACCGGGTCGCCGGGATCCTCCCCGTGCACCAGGGTGTGGATCCCGTCGTAGAAGGCGAAGACCGCGCCGCCCGCGAACGTGGCGATCGAGGCGAGGAGCGCCCAGATGTAGCGCTCGGGCCCGTACCCCAGCGGGTGCGCCTCGTCGGCGGGGCGGGCGCTGCGTTTCAGGGAGGCCAGCAGCAGCACCTCGGTGACCGTGTCGGCCACCGAGTGCGCGGCCTCGGACAGCATCGCGCTGGACCCGCTGACGATCCCGGCGACGGCCTTCGCGGCGGCGATGGCCAGGTTGGTGACCACGGCGACGACCACCGTGGCGAGGCTCTCGGATCCCGTCCCCGCACCCGGGGCATCGGCTTCGACCGGCATGGGGCGACGGTATGTCGGCTCAGCCGCGCGGGACGCGCACGACACCTTCCTGGATGACGGTGACCGCCAGGCGGCCGTCCTGCGTCCAGATGCGGGCCTGTCCCAGGCCCCGGCCGGCGGACGCAGAGGGGGACTCCTGGTCGTACAGGAGCCATTCGTCGGCGCGGAAGGGGCGGTGGAACCACATGGCGTGGTCCAGGGAGGCGCCGACCACGTCGCCGACGGCCCAGCCGCCCCGGCCGTGCGCGAGCAGCACCGAGTCCAGCAGGGTCATGTCGGACACGTAGGTGGCCAGGCAGATGTGGAGCAGGGGGTCGTCCGCGAGCTTGCCCTGGGTGCGGAACCAGACCTGGGAGCGCGGCTCCAGCGGCTCGCCGACCGAGCCCCACGGCGGGGTGGTCGCGTACCGCAGGTCCACGGCGCCGCGCGCGTCCAGCAGCCGCTCGACCGTGCCGGGGTCCCGGAAGATCTCCCGGTAGGCGGGCAGCGCCTCGGCGGCCGTCGGCAGGGAGTCGGGGTCCGGCGCGGCCGGCATCGCGGCCTGGTGCTCCATGCCCTCCTCGTACGTCTGGAAGGACGCGGAGAGGTGGAAGATCGGCTGTCCGTGCTGGACGGCGACCACGCGGCGGGTGGTGAAGGACCGCCCGTCGCGGATCCGGTCCACGGAGTACACGATCGGCGCGCCGGAGTCGCCGGTGCGCAGGAAGTACGAGTGGAGCGAGTGCGGCAGCCGGTCCGCGGGCACCGTGCGGCCGGCCGCGACCAGCGCCTGGGCCGCGACCTGGCCGCCGAACACGCGCGGCACCAGGGAGGTGCGGCTCGTGCCGCGGAAGATGTTCTCCTCGATCTGCTCCAGGTCGAGCAGATCGAGGAGGTCCGCCAGTGCCTCGTTCAAGTGGGTTAGAGGCCCATCGACTTGGCGATGATCGACTTCATGATCTCGCTGGTGCCGCCGTAGATGCGGTTGACGCGGTTGTCGGCGTACAGGCGGGCGATCGGGTACTCGTTCATGTAGCCGTAGCCGCCGTGCAGCTGGAGGCAGCGGTCGATGACGCGGTGCGCGACCTCGGTGCAGAAGAGCTTCGCGGAGGCGGCCTCGGCCGGGGTCAGCTCGCCGGCGTCCAGGGCGTCCAGGGCGCGGTCGGCGACGGCCTGGGCCGCGTCCACCTCGGCCTGGCAGGCGGCCAGCTCGAACTTGGTGTTCTGGAAGTGCGCCACCGGCTTGCCGAAGACGGTGCGGTCGGTGACGTACTGCTGGGCGAACCGGACGGCCGCGGCGGCCTGGGCGTAGGCGCCGAAGGCGATGCCCCAGCGCTCGGAGGCCAGGTTGTGGCCGAGGTAGTAGAAGCCCTTGCCCTCCTCGCCGAGCAGGTCCTCGACCGGGACCTTGACGTCGACGAACGCCAGCTCGGCGGTGTCGGAGGTCTTCAGGCCCAGCTTGTCGAGCTTGCGGCCGATCGAGTAGCCCTCGGACTTGGTGTCCACGGCGAAGAGGGAGATGCCGAAGCGGCGGTCGTCGGCCGACGGGGCGGAGGTGCGGGCGCAGACGATCACGCGGTCGGCGTGCACGCCGCCGGTGATGAAGGTCTTGGAGCCGTTGAGGACGTAGTGGGTGCCGTCCTCGGAGAGCTTGGCGGTGGTCTTCATGCCCGCGACGTCGGAACCGGTGCCCGGCTCGGTCATGGCGAGCGCCCACATCTCCTCACCGGAGACGAAGTTCGGGAGGAAACGCTTCTTCTGCTCGTCGGTGGCGAGCATCTTGATGTAGGGCAGGGCGAGCAGCACGTGCACGCCGGAGCCGCCGAAGTTGACGCCCGCGCGGGAGGTCTCTTCGTAGAGGACAGCCTCGAACTTGTGGGTGTCCAGGCCCGCGCCGCCGAACTCCTCGGGCACGTTGATGCCGAAGATGCCCAGCTCGCCGAGCTTGTAGTAGAAGTCGCGCGGCGCCTGGCCGGCCTGGAACCACTCGTCGTAGACGGGGACGACCTCGGCCTCGATGAAGGCGCGGAGGGTCTCGCGGAACGCCTCGTGGTCCTCGTTGAACACCGTACGGCGCACGGCCGGCTCCCTTCGTCGCGGCGGTCCGCCGCCCATGTCTAAGCGCTTGCTCATAGCTAAGTTACCGGCGGGTTGTCGATCCTGTCCATAGCGGGTCGGTCACACCGTCCGCACACCGCCCACGCCGGCCTGATCCGAAAGACACCCCCTAGGGCAGGCGGCGCAGCGCGAACCACAGCTCCATCCGGGCGTCCGGGTCGTCGAGGTCCCGGTCCAGCAGCGCCGCGCAGCGGGCCACGCGCTGGCGGACGGTGTTGCGGTGCACGCCGAGGGCCGCCGCGCTGCGGTCCCAGCTGCCGTGGTGGGCCAGCCAGCCGCGCAGGGTGTCCCGCAGGGCCGGGGAGAGGGGCTCCAGCAGGGCCTCGGCGTGCGCCCGCGCCTCGGCCTCGCCGACCAGCCCCGCGAAGCCGGGGTCCGTGTGCCGGGACAGCGGGGTCCGCGCCGCCTCGGCCCGGGCGAGGGCGCGGCGGGCCTGCGCCGCGGCGGTGGCCAGGGCGCCGGGCGCGGCCGGGGCGCTGACCCCGAGCCGCCAGCCGGGCTGCGGGCCGGGCTCGCGGTCGGTGAGCAGGCGTACGCCGTCCCCGCGCGGGTCCAGCAGTACGGTGCCCAGCGCGGCGGCGAGGGCCCCCGGGTCGCCGCCGCCGCGGGCGTGGACCGCGTACCAGGGCCCGGGCGCGAGGGCCCCGGCCGGATCCCCGTCCAGCAGCAGCCGGGTCAGGGCCGCCGCCTCGTCCCCGGCGGGACGCTCCGCGGTGACCAGGCTCAGCAGCACGGCGGCGATGGAGGCGATGGTGTGGTCGCCGGGGGTCCGCCCCGGGGTCGCCAGGGCCAGGACCCGCCCGCCGCCGACGGCGTACGCGGCCAGGCTCGTCGCGCCGAGCGAGTCGGTGGCGGTGACCGCGGCCCCGGCCGCCACCCGCCGCGCCAGCGCCGCCACGGCATCGAGTACCCCGGCGCCGGGCGCCACCCCTGCGCCCGCGACGACGCCCCGGGCGGCGCCGGAGCCTCCGGCGGTCGTGGGCGCTGCGGCGGCTCCGGCCGGACCTGTGGCTTTGACGCCCCGGGCGGCGCCGGCGACCCCGGTCGTGCCCCGCCCGGCCCCGGCCGTCCCGGCCCCTGAGGCGCCCGGGGCAGGGGTCGGGGAGCCGACGGCCCCGGCGGTACCGGTGTTCCGGGCTCCGGCCACCCCGGCGGCCCCGGCGGCTCCGGGGCTCGCGGGCGCCGGCCCGGCGCCCCGGGCGGCGGGCTCCGCCGGCTGTGCGCTCCCGGGCGGGCCGCCGGCCTCCGCCCCGGGGGCCACGTCGCCCGCCGCGGCGGGAACGCCCCCGGCGACGGCGACGGCTCCCGCCGGGTCGGTGTCCGGGTCGAGCAGGGCCGCCCAGCCGCCCAGGCTCGCCGCCAGGCGGGACAGCAGCGCCGGGACCGGGTCCGGGCGGGCCGCGGCCGCCGCCAGGGCCTGCTGCGCCTCGGCGACCCGGCGCAGCTCCCGCGTGCGCGCCTCCGCCATCAGCCGCCCGACGCTGCGGGCGACCGCCGTGAACGGGGTCCCGGGCGGGACCTCGACCAGCGGGAGCCCGTACCGCTCGCACGCCTCGGCCAGGCCCGGCGGCACCACCTCGTGTACCGGGGTCACACCGAAGCCGAGCGCGGCGGCCCCGGCGCCGGCCAGCCGGCCGACGTAGGCGGCAGCGCCCGCCTCCGTCAGCTCGGCCCCGGCCGTCAGCAGGAGCTCCCCGCCCAGCAGGTACGGGGAGGGGTCCGCCATTTCGGAGGCGTGCACCCCGTGCACCTCCGCCACCGCCGGACCCGCGAGGTGCCGCAGCCCGAGCCCCCGCTCGGCGAGCAGCCCCGCCAGCCCCACGGGCGGCGTCATCGGCTCACCAGCGGGCACCCCGGCCGGCCCGCTGCCGGGTGACGGGGGGACCGGGACGTCGGCGGCCATGGATACTCCGTACATTTCAGCGCTGCCAGATGGATGAAACGTACCCTCCCCACCCCCGCGCGGCACGCTTACGCTCGAAGGACCGCACCAGCAGGACCACCAGAAGGGCACCCCCCATGAGCACGCAGCCGCGCGGCCCCGTCGACTCCTCCCGCATCCCGCGCTACGCGGGCCCGGCGACCTTCGCCCGCCTGCCGCGCCTCGACGAGGTCGGCTCCGCCGACGTCGCCGTCGTCGGCGTGCCCTTCGACTCCGGCGTCTCCTACCGCCCCGGCGCCCGCTTCGGCGGCAACGCCATCCGTGAGGCCTCCCGCCTGCTGCGCCCGTACAACCCGGCCCAGGACGCCTCCCCGTTCGCCCTCGCGCAGGTCGCGGACGCCGGTGACATCGCGGTGAACCCCTTCAACATCAACGAGGCCGTCGAGACGGTCGAGGCCGCCGCCGACGAGCTCCTCGGCAACGGCTCCCGCCTGATGACCCTCGGCGGCGACCACACCATCGCCCTCCCCCTGCTGCGCTCGGTCGCGAAGAAGCACGGCCCGGTCGCCCTGCTCCACTTCGACGCCCACCTCGACACCTGGGACACCTACTTCGGCGCCGAGTACACCCACGGCACCCCGTTCCGCCGCGCCGTCGAAGAGGGCATCCTCGACACCGAGGCGCTGTCCCACGTCGGTACCCGCGGCCCGCTCTACGGCAAGCAGGACCTCGACGACGACGCCAAGATGGGCTTCGGCATCGTCACCTCCGCCGACGTCTACCGCCGCGGCGCCGACGAGGTCGCCGACCAGCTGCGCCAGCGCATCGGCGACCGCCCGCTGTACATCTCCATCGACATCGACGTGCTCGACCCGGCCCACGCGCCCGGCACCGGCACGCCGGAGGCCGGCGGCATGACCTCCCGCGAGCTGCTGGAGATCATCCGCGGCCTCTCCTCCTGCAACCTGGTTTCGGCCGACGTCGTCGAGGTCGCCCCGGCGTACGATCACGCGGAGATCACCTCGGTCGCGGCCTCGCACACCGCGTACGAGCTGACCACGATCATGAGCCGTCAGATCGCCGCCTCCCGCCAGGGCTGACCCCCCGGCACGGCGGCGAGGACGGTGCGGCAGCCGAGCACGAAGGGCACCACACACCCGTGACGCACGACCACGACCTGGTACTCCGTCCCACCGAGGCCCAGACGGCGGCCGCCCTGGCCCCGCCGCCGGGCCGCACGGGCGGGGACCTGGTCGTGGAGACGCTGCGCGGGCTCGGCGCCACCACCGTCTTCGGCCTGCCCGGCCAGCACGCGCTGGGCCTCTTCGACGCCGTCGGCCGCTCCGACCTGCGCCTGGTGACCCTGCGCACGGAGAACAACGCGGGCTTCGCCGCCGACGCGTACGGGCGCCTCACCGGCGAGGCCGTGCCGCTGCTGCTCTCCACCGGGCCCGGGGCGCTGATGTCCCTGCCCGCCCTCGCGGAGGCGGCGGCCGCCTCCGCCCCCGTCCTCGCGATCTCCTCCCAGGTCCCCACCGCGGGCCTGGGCGGGGGCCGCCGGGGTCACCTGCACGAGCTGCGGGACCAGTCGGCGTCCTTTCGCGACGTGGTGAAGTCCGTCCACACCGCCCGCACCCCCTCCCAGATCCCCTCCGTGGTCGCCGAGGCCTGGGAGTCGGCGCTCACCGCCCCGCACGGCCCGGTCTGGGTGGAGATCCCCGAGGACGTGCTCCGCGCCGGGACGCTGATCCCCGAGGTCACCGGCATGGACGCGACCCCGCACGAGCTGGCCCCGCGCCCGGAGCTCACCGCGCTGGCCGCGCACTGGCTCTCGAAGGCCGAACGCCCCGTGATCATCGCGGGCGGCGGCGTGGTCCGCGCCGACGCCGCCGGCAAGCTCCGGCAGCTCGCGGAGCGCCTGAACGCCCCCGTGGTCACCACCTTCGGCGGCAAGGGCGCCTTCCCCTGGACCCACCCGCTGTCCCTCCGCTCCTGGCTGGAGGACCGCCACACGACGGACTTCCTGGAGGACGCGGACGTCCTGCTGGTGGTCGGTTCCGGGCTCGGCGAGCTGTCCTCGAACTACCACACGTTCTTCCCCACCGGCCGGGTCGTCCAGATCGAGGCGGACCTCGGCAAGCTGGAGTCCAACCACCCGGCCCTCGGCATCCACGCCGACGCCCGCCTCGCCCTCCAGGCACTCCTGGAGACGGTCGAACCCCGCGAGGACGAAGGGGCCCCCGAGCGGGTCCGCGCGCTCCTCGCCGCGGTCGAGGACCGCCTCGCCCCGCAGGACGTCACCCTCGAACGGGAACTCCTGGACTCCATCAGGCAGGCCCTCCCGCCCCGCTCCCCGTCCTTCTGGGACATGACGATCCTGGCCTACTGGGCCTGGTCCGCGTTCGACCCGAAGCACCCGAACACCATGCACTCGGCGCAGGGCGCGGGCGGCCTCGGCTACGCCTTCCCGGCGGCCCTGGGCGCGGCGGTCGCCGAGCCCGGCACCCCGGTCCTCGCGGTCTCCGGCGACGGCGGCGCGATGTACTCCCTCGCGGAGCTGGCCACCGCGAAGGAACACGGCCTGGACGTCACCTGGCTGATCGTCGACGACGGCGGCTACGGCATCCTCCGCGAGTACATGACGGCCTCCTTCGACGGCCGCACCACGGCCACCGAACTGACCCGCCCGGACTTCACCGCCCTGGCGGCCTCCTTCGGCGTCCCGGCGTCCACCACCACCCCGGACACCCTCCGCGAGGACCTCGCCCGCGCCCTGAAGACCCCCGGCCCCTCGGTCCTGGTCCTCCCGGCCACCCTCAAGATGTTCGCCCCGACGCACCTCTAGGGGCTCACTCGGCCTTCAGCCGGGCGCTGGTCCACTCCAGCGCCGGGGGGATCTCGCGGTTCCAGGTGTTGAAGTTGTGGCCGCCGCGGTCGAGGGTGATCGACGAGACGTGGGCCGGGTCCTTCACGGCCTTGACGAACTGCTGCGTCGGCCGGAGGTTGCTCTCGCCCTGGAGCGAGGTGGTGACCAGGAACGAGGCGTTCGGCTGGGGCCGGTTGGCCAGGTGCCACAGCAGGTCGGATCGTTTCTCCTCGTCCTTGTTCCCGTGGAACAGGTCGCCGGAGTCCGCGTCGACCTCCGGCTTGTAGTCCGCCGAGAGGCCGACGCCGGCCGTGTAGGTCTCCGGGTGCTGGAGGGTCATCTTCAGGGCGCAGTAGCCGCCCGTCGAGTCCCCGATGATCGCCCAGTTCCGGGCGGCGGTGCCCACCCGGTAGTGGCTCGCGACGGTCCTGGGGACGTCCGTGCCGAAGAAGGTCTCGCTCTGCGGGCCGCCGCCCGGGACGTCGACGCACTGGCTGTTGGACGGGCCGACCACCGGCCGCATCATCACCAGGATCATCGGCTGCGCCTTCTTCTGCCGTGCCTGCGTCCAGGCCGTCTTCGGGTAGCGCAGCCCCTTCAGCAGGTTCTCCGCCGTGCCCGGATAGCCCGTCAGGACCACGGCCGCCGGGAACCTGCGCTGCTCGGAGCCCTTCTGGAAGTACTCCGGCGGCAGGTACACGTACGCCTGGGCCGCCACCCCCGACCGCTGCCCGTGCAGGGTCACCTTCTCGATCACCCCGCCCGACCGGGGATCGCGCCCGCCCGGGACGTCCGGTGCCTGCCGCCCCAGCACCTGCACGGCCGCCCCGCCGGCCACGGCCTCCTGGCGCGGCGCTCCGGCGGCCAGGTCCTGCCACGAGCCGTAGATCAGGAAGCTCCGGTTCGCCGCGAGCGCGACCGAGGCGAACAGGAGCACCTGGACCAGGAGCAGCAGCCCGAAGCGCCCCAGGACCGGCCCCCGGCTCCTTCCCGCCAGCCGCGGCCACAGCCGCACCGTCGCCGCGAACGCCAGCACCGTGCACAGCACGGCACCCGCCAGGAGCGTGCCACTCGTCAGACCCATGTACCGGCCGAACCCTTCCAAGGAGCCCAGAGCACCGCCAACCGGTGCGCACCCGGCTAGAGCGCCCCCGGGGCGCATCGGTTCCGCCGCCCGACCCCGTTCCGGCGAGGGTCGAGCGCCCGGCGGTCCCCTGGACGGCCGCGGCCCCCGGGCGCCCTCCGGACACCGGTGCGATTGTTGCAGCGGGATGAAATCCGCCGGTGGGGGCGTTGGGGCAGGCGGCAGGACAGGACCTACGGGGAGGCGACCACGTGACGGCGGCGCAGGCTGGGGAGACAGCGGCTGGTGAGAAGCCGGGCTGGGGCAGACGGCTGGCCGCCTACACCTGGCGGTACAAGGCCAACGTGCTCCTCGCGCTCGGGTCCTCGCTGGCGGGCATGGCCGTCATGGCGCTGGTCCCCCTCGTCACCCGGGTCATCATCGACGACGTCATCGGCGACGAGAGCAGGCCCATGGGGCCCTGGGCGGGCCTGCTCATAGGCGCCGCCCTGCTGGTCTACGCACTGACCTACATACGCAGGTACTACGGCGGGCGCCTCGCCCTCGACGTGCAGCACGACCTGCGCACCGACATGTACGACACCATCGCCCGCCTCGACGGGCGCCGGCAGGACGAGCTGTCCACCGGACAGGTCGTCGGCCGGGCCACGAGCGACCTCCAGCTGATCCAGGGGCTGCTCTTCATGCTGCCCATGACCATCGGGAACTTCCTCCTCTTCGGGATATCCCTCGGCGTCATGCTGTGGCTGTCCCCGCTGCTGACCCTCGTCGCGCTGCTGATGGCCCCCGCCCTCTGGTTCATCGCCAAGCGCAGCCGCAAGAAGCTCTTCCCCGCCACCTGGTACGCCCAGCAGCAGGCCGCGGCCGTCGCCTCCGTCGTCGACGGGGCGGTGACCGGCGTACGCGTCGTCAAGGGCTTCGGGCAGGAGGAGCAGGAGACGGGCAAGCTCCGCGCGGCCGGCCGCAGGCTCTTCGGCGGGCGGATGCGCGCCATCCGCCTGAACTCCCGCTACACCCCCGCCCTCCAGGCCGTCCCCGCCCTCGCCCAGGTCGCCATGCTGGCCCTCGGCGGCTGGATGGCCACCCGGGGCCAGGTCACCCTCGGCACCTTCGTCGCCTTCTCCACCTACCTCGCCCAGCTGGTGGGCCCCGTCCGCATGCTCGCCATGGTGCTCACCGTCGCCCAGCAGGCCCGGGCCGGCGCGGAGCGGGTCTTCGAGCTCATCGACACCGAGCCCGAGATCCGCGAAGGGACGAGGGAACTCCCCGCCGACGCGCCCGCCACCGTCGAGTTCGAGGACGTCCGCTTCGGGTACGAGCCCGGCCGCCCCGTCCTCGACGGGTTCTCCCTCGCCCTCGCCGAGGGCGAGACCGTGGCCCTCGTCGGCGCCTCCGGCAGCGGCAAGTCCACCGTCTCCCTGCTCCTGCCGCGCTTCTACGACGCCGACCACGGCACCGTCCGCGTCGGCGGCCACGACGTGCGCGAGCTGACCTACGACTCGCTGCGCGGCGCCATCGGGCTGGTGCCCGAGGACTCCTTCCTCTTCTCCGACACCATCCGCGCCAACATCGCCTACGGACGCCCCGGCGCCTCCGAGGAGGAGGTCCGCGCCGCGGCCCGCGCCGCCCAGGCGGAAGGGTTCATCGAAGCCCTCCCCGCCGGCTACGACACCAAGGTCGGCGAGCAGGGCCTGACCCTCTCCGGCGGCCAGCGCCAGCGCGTCGCGCTCGCCCGCGCCATCCTCACCGACCCCCGCCTGCTGCTCCTGGACGACGCCACCTCGGCCGTCGACGCCCGCGTCGAGCACGAGATCCACGAGGCGCTGCGGGCCGTCATGGCCGGCCGCACCACCCTGCTGATCGCCCACCGCCGCTCCACCCTCGCGCTCGCCGACCGGATCGCCGTGATGGAGCACGGGCGGCTCGCCGACATCGGCACGCACGAGGAGCTGGAGCGCCGCTCCGCGCTGTACCGGCGGCTGCTCACCGACCCCGACGTCCTCGGCGCGCACTCGCCGCGCACCCCCGACGCGCCGTCCATGGCGGAGTTCGAGCGGGACCTGGAGAAGGACATCGAGCTCGAAGCGGAGATCGACTCCGAGCCGGTGAACGCCAAGCGGCGCGTCGTCGACGGGGTCACCCCCGAGCTGTGGCGGCGCGGGGAGGAGTCCGAGGCCGACCCGGCGCCGGGCGCCACGCCCGAACTGCTGGCGCAGGTGGCCGCGCTGCCGCCCGCCGACGACGAGCCGGGCGTGGACGAGGTCCGGTCCGCGGCCGCCGAGGAGAGCTACGGCCTGCGCAGGCTGCTGGCCGGCTTCTGGGCCCCGCTCGCGGTCAGCCTGGGCCTGGTCGCCCTCGACGCGGGCGCCGGGCTGCTGCTGCCCGTCCTGATCCGGCACGGCATCGACCAGGGCGTGGAGCGGGCCGCGCTGGGCGCGGTGTGGGCGGCGTCCCTGCTCGCCCTCGCCGTGGTCCTCGGCCAGTGGGCCGCGCAGTTCGCGGAGACCCGGATGACCGGCCGGACCGGCGAGCGGGTGCTCTACTCCCTGCGCGTCAAGATCTTCGCGCAGCTCCAGCGGCTCGGCCTGGACTACTACGAGCGCGAGCTCACCGGCAAGATCATGACCCGGATGACCACCGACGTGGACTCCCTGTCGAGCTTCCTGCAGACCGGGCTCGTCACCGCCGTCGTCTCCGTCCTGACCTTCTTCGGCATCCTGGTCGCCCTGCTGGTCCTCGACGTCGAACTCGCGCTGATCGTCTTCGCCACCCTGCCCGTGCTGGTCATCGGCACGGTCGTGTTCCGCCGCAAGTCGGTCGCCGCGTACGAGCTGGCGCGCGACCGGGTCAGCCTGGTCAACGCCGACCTCCAGGAGTCCGTGGCCGGCATCCGGCTGGTGCAGGCCTTCCGCCGGCAGGAGGCGGGCCGGGCCCGGTTCGCCGAGCGCAGCGACTCGTACCGCGAGGCGCGGGTGCGCGGCCAGTGGCTGATATCGGTCTACTTCCCCTTCGTGCAGCTGCTGTCCTCGGGCGCCGCGGCGGCCGTGCTGATCGTCGGCGCGGGCCGGGTCGAGGCGGCCACGCTCACCACGGGCGCGCTGGTGGCCTACCTGCTGTACATCGACCTGTTCTTCGCGCCGGTCCAGCAGCTGTCCCAGGTCTTCGACGGGTACCAGCAGGCCACCGTCTCCCTCGGCCGGATCCAGGACCTGCTGCGCGAGCCCACCACCACCCCGCGCCCGGCCGAGCCCCGCGAGGTCACCGCGCTGCGCGGCGAGATCGCCTTCGAGGGCGTGCGGTTCCGGTACGGCACCGCGGAGGAGCGCGGGACCAAGGGCGACGCGCTGTCCGGGATCAGCCTGCGGATACCCGCCGGGCAGACCGTCGCCTTCGTCGGCGAGACCGGAGCGGGCAAGTCCACGCTGGTCAAGATGGTGGCCCGGTTCTACGACCCGACCTCCGGCCGGGTCACCGCCGACGGCACCGACCTGCGGGAGCTGGACCTGACGGCGTACCGCCACCGGCTGGGGGTCGTCCCCCAGGAGCCGTACCTCTTCCCGGGGACGGTCCGCGACGCCATCGCCTACGGCCGGCCCGGGGCGAGCGACGCCGAGGTGGAGGCCGCCGCCCGCGCGGTCGGCGCCCACGACATGATCGCCACCCTGGACGGCGGCTACCTGCACGCCGTCGCCGAGCGCGGCCGCAACCTCTCGGCCGGCCAGCGCCAGCTGATCGCGCTGGCCCGCGCCGAGCTGGTCGACCCGGACGTGCTGCTGCTCGACGAGGCCACGGCGGCCCTGGACCTGGCCACCGAGGCGCAGGTCAACCAGGCCACCGAGCGCCTCGCCGGCAAGCGCACCACCCTCGTGGTGGCCCACCGGCTGACGACCGCGGCCCGGGCCGACCGGGTGGTGGTCATGGACCGGGGCCGGGTCGTCGAGGACGGCAGCCACGCGGAACTGCTGGCGCGCGGCGGGCGGTACGCGGTGCTGTGGCGGACCTTCGCCGGCGAGGACGAGCCGGCCGCGGCCGCCTAGCCGGCCGCGCGGCCGCAGTCGTACGGGGGCGCCCCCGGGATCAGAGCTCGCCGAAGAGCAGGTTCCCGGGGGCGTCCTCGTCGTCACCGGTGTAGTACTCGCGCACGGCGTCGAGGAGCTCGTCCACCGACAGGTAGCCGTCGTGGTTCTTGTCGATCTTCGCGAAGAGGGTGTCCGCGTCGGCGGGCTCCAGCCGGGTGTCGAAGGCCAGTTGCGCCTTGTGGAACTCCTCGGGGCTGATGTGCCCGTCGCCGTTGGTGTCGACGACCGTGAGGATCGCCTTCATCATCGGCCGGAAGGACTTCTCGTAGGCCGGCCCGCCGTCCTTGTACAGGCGGGTCATGCCGTCCCGGTACTGCACCGGGGTCAGCTTCTGGTCCTGGCCGACGCCGAGCTCGTTGAAGAGGTCCACCCAGAAGTCGGTGAGCCCGCGGAACACCTCGGTCGCCTTGGGGGAGTCGGCGGGCTCCGACAGCGCCGTCAGCAGCCGCGACCCGAGCGCGATCATGTCCTTCTCGTCGATCACGCCGTTGTCGTCGGCGTCCAGGTGGGCGAAGGCGCGCTCCAGCTTGCGGTCGAGCAGATCGGTCGTCATGTCGGCTGCCTTTCACGGCTACGGTGTGCATTCGGTCGATCGCCCAGGGTAGTGCAACCTTCCGGGTCGACTGAGCGTCGTACGTGCGTACGTGTTACGTACGACCGATCGGGTGGGGGGCGGAATGAGGCAGGACCGCGGGCGGCGGGGGCGAATGGTGTCCCTGGGGGTGTTCGGGGGTGCGCTGTGGCTCGCGGTGGGGGGCGTCTTCGCGGCGCCCGCCGCGTCGGCGGCGGCCGGCGGCTGCGCCGGCGAGCTGGTCAAGACGATGCCGCTGCCCGGTGCCGAGGTGCGGGTGTTCAAGAGCCGGAACCAGGTCTGCGCGATGACCGTCGCCCTGCGGCCGGGGGAGCGCCGCCACATGGCGGTCAGCGTTCAGCCGCGCGGCGGGGTCCCGGTGGGCGATGCGGGGCAATTCGCCCGCTACGCGGGCCCCGTCACCGTGGGCGCGATCAGCCGGTGTGTGTATGTAAGGGGCGAGATGGCGGCCGGATCCGTCGAATCTGGCTGGATCCTGTGCTGAGCCCGCGTCCCAACTGGGGCTGTTCACGGACGCGTTGATCCCGCTAGGTTCACGGGCGACCACAGTGAACTCAAGGGGAGGGTGAATGCGCAAGACGCTTGGCCGGGTACTGCCCGTCGCGGTGCTGATCGGCACCATGGGCACGGCCGGTCTCACGGCTCAGACGGCCACCGCCGCAGAGCCGGCCGCCGCCGCGCAGGCCACCGCGGGACAGGGATCCGCAGCGGACATCAAGGACCAGATCCTCGCGATCCCGGGCATGAGCCTGATCGAGGAGAAGCCGTACCCCGGCTACCGGTTCTTCGTACTGAACTACGAGCAGCCGGTCGACCACCGGCAGCCGTGGAAGGGCACCTTCAAGCAGCGCATCACCCTGCTGCACAAGGACGTCTCCCGCCCCACGGTGTTCTTCACCTCGGGCTACAACGTCAACACCAACCCGCGCCGCGCGGAGCCGACGACCATCATCGACGGCAACCAGCTGTCCATGGAGTATCGATTCTTCAACCCGTCCCGCCCCGACCCGGCGGACTGGTCGAAGCTCGACATCTGGCAGGCCGCCAGCGACCAGCACCGCCTCTTCACCGCCCTGAAGAAGATCTACCCCAAGAACTGGCTGTCCACGGGCGCCAGCAAGGGCGGCATGACGGCGACGTACTTCGAGCGCTTCTACCCGCGCGACATGGACGGTGTCGTCGCCTACGTGGCGCCCAACGACGTCGTCAACAAGGAGGACTCGGCCTACGACCGGTTCTTCGGCAAGGTCGGCACCAAGGAGTGCCGCGACAAGCTCAACAACGTCCAGCGCGAGGCCCTGATCCGCCGCGAGCCGCTGGAGGCCAAGTACAAGGCCGCCGCCGCCGAGAACGGCTGGACCTTCAACACCGTCGGCAGCCTCGACAAGGCCTTCGAGGCCGTGGTCCTCGACTACACCTGGGCCTTCTGGCAGTACAGCCTGCTCGCCGACTGCGCCACGATCCCGGACGCCAAGACCGCCACCGACCAGCAGATCTGGGACACGGTCGACACCATCTCCGGCTTCTCGGCCTACGCCGACCAGGGCCTGGAGACGTACACGCCGTACTACTACCAGGCCGGTACGCAGCTCGGCTCGCCCGACATCAAGCAGCCCCACCTCAAGGGCCTGAGCCGGTACGGCTACCAGCCGCCGCGCAACTTCGTGCCGCGCGACATCCCCATGACCTTCCAGCCGGCCGCCATGGCGGACGTGGACACCTGGGTCCGCAACAACGCCCACCAGATGCTGTTCGTGTACGGGCAGAACGACCCGTGGGGCGCCGAGCCCTTCCACCTCGGGTACGGGACGCGCGACAGCTACGTGATGACCGCTCCGGGCGCCAACCACGGGGCCAACGTCGCCAAGCTCCAGGACGGCGAGAAGGCCCTCGCGACCGCGCGGATCCTCCAGTGGGCCGGAGTGGCCCCCGCCGCCGACGTGTTCCGCGCCGACGGGGCCGCCCCGCAGACGGCGGCGCCGCTCGCCGCGCCGGACCCGGTGCTCGACCAGACCGACCTGCGCCGCGACTCGCTGCGCCGCTAGGGGTCCCCGACGGGCTGTCGTACTCCCGGTGCCGCCGGTACTCCCGGTGCCTCAGTACGACAGCCCGTGGCCCAGCGGGTAGCGGCCCGGGACGGGCACCGGGAGCCGGCCCGACGGCCGGCTCGCGCCCGTCAGCACCCGGGCCGCCGCCCGCATCTCCACGTCCGTCCAGGTGTACGTGGCCACCTCGGCCGCGCACGCGGGCAGCCGCGCCGGGTCGTACGGATTGCGGACCGCCACCAGCACCACCGGGACGCCCGTCGCGACCAGCCCCGCCACCAGCGTGCGCTGCGGACTCTCCCCCTCCGGGACGTTGTACGTGCACACCAGCACCGCCGCGTGCCCCGGCGCCGCCGCCACCGCCCGCTCCGGCGGGAGCGCCTGCGCCCGGCACCCCAGGGCCGTCAGCTCCCGCGCCAGGACCGCCGTCGGGGGGCCCGTGGTGCCCGTGGGGGAGACCGGGTCGGTACCGGTGACCAGCAGCTTCGGTCCGGCCGACGCGTCCAGCGGCAGCAGCCCGCGCGGATTGGCCAGCAGCGTCGTCGTACCCGCCGCGACCGCGTCGGCGGCCGCCAGGTGCCCGCCCGTCCCCACCGCCGCGTCCACCGCCGCATCGGAGGTGTACGGGTCCTCGAACAGGCCCCGGCGGGCCTTCAGCTCCAGGACCCGCAGCACCGACTCCTCGACCCGGCCGCGCGACAGCTCGCCCGACTCCACCGCCGCCAGCACGGCGCGCTGCGCCAGCCCGAGGTCCGGAGCGTTCAGCAGCAGGTCGCAGCCCGCCTTCAGGGCCAGCACCGGCACCCGGTCGTTCCCGTACTTCTGCCGGACCCCCGCCATGTCGAGGGCGTCGGTGACCACCACCCCGCGGAAGCCCAGCTGTTCGCGCAGCAGGCCGGTCACGATGGGCCGCGAGAGGGTCGCCGGGTCCCCCGAGGGGTCGAGCGCGGGGAAGACGATGTGGGCCGTCATGACCACGTCCACGCCCGCGCGCACCGCCGCCCGGAACGGCGGCGCGTCCAGCTCCTCCCACTGGGCGCGCGAGTGCCGCATCACCGGCAGCCCGACGTGGCTGTCGGTCTCGGTGTCCCCGTGGCCCGGGAAGTGCTTCGCCGCGGCCGCCACCCCCGCCCCCTGGTAGCCGCGCACCTGGGCCGCGGCCAGGGCCGCGACGGCGGCCGGGTCGGAGCCGAAGGAGCGCACGCCGATGACCGGGTTGGCCGGGTTCACGTTCACGTCGGCCACCGGAGCCCAGTCCTGCCGGATGCCCAGCGCCGCCAGCTCCGTCCCCGCCACCCGGGCCGCCCGGCGCGCCCCCTCGGCGGAACCCGCCGCGCCGAGCGCCATCGCCCCGGGCAGCAGGGTCGCGGGCCGGCCGATCCGGGCCACGGCCCCGTGCTCCTGGTCCACCGACAGCAGTAGCGGGATCCCCGCCCCCGAGTCCGCGGCGGCCCGCTGGAGCCCGTTGGACAGGGCGGCGATCTGGTGCGGGTCACGGGTGTTGTGGGCCCACGCGAAGTAGACGACCCCGCCCAGGTGGTAGCGGGCCACCAGCTCGGCGGCGGTGCGCACCCCGAAGTGCTCCATGTTCAGCGCGGCGTCCGCCGGATCGGGGTCCGTCGCCGAATGCCCGTAGGCCCGGGACACGAACAGCTGCCCCACCAGCTCGGGCAGCCCGAGCCCGGAGACCAGCGCCCGCAGCCGCTCCCGGTCCGGGCGGCGCCCCGGCGGCCCGCCGGGGGCGCGGGAGTCGTCCGGGGTCCCGGGGGTCCCGGGGGCGGCGGTGGAGGCCGTGGAGGCGGCCCCGGCGGCTCCGGCGGCCGTGACGGCGGCCATGGCGGCGGCGGCGAGCAGAGCCCGGCGGGAGGCGTGGTTCGGCACCCGTGGGACCCTACTGCCGTACCCGGCGCCACGCCTGACGGACACTCGGGAATGGCCCGTTAGGTACGCCCCTGCGTCGCCGCCCAGTGCTCCTGGAGGGTGCGTACGGTCTCGGTGATCGCGGGCCGGCGGGCTGCTCCCGTCCGCCACAGGGCGTACAGCCTGCGCACCGGCCCGGGCTCCAGCCGTACGGCCACCGCACCCGGCGGCAGCGCGCCGGTGCCCAGCCGGGGCACGACCGCCACCCCGAGACCGGCCGCGACCAGCGCGACGATCGTGTGGTTCTCCTCGGCGGTGTGCGCGATGTCGGGCTCGAACCCCGCCGTCCGCATGGTCCGCACCAGCCAGTCGTGGCACACCCGGCCGGGCGGCTGGCACACCCACCGCTGGCCCCCCAGGTCCGCGCGGCGCACCGTCCGCCGGGTGGTGAAGGGGTGTCCGGCCGGGACCACCAGATCGCAGGGGTCGTCACCGATGACGGCCTGTTCCACGCCCTCGGGGGCGGGCAGCGGGGCGATGTCCCAGTCGTGGGCCACCGCCAGGTCGGTGACGCCCCGGGCGACCAGGTCCACCGACAGGTGGGGGTCGACCTCCGTGAGGCGCACGTCCAGCGCGGGATGGCGCTGCACCAGCTCGGCCAGCACCCCCGGCAGCAGCCCCCGCGCCGCCGACGCGAAGGCAGCGACCGTCAGCAGGCCGCTCGGCCGGCCGCGCCGCTCCTCCAGGGTGGTCTCGGCGCGCTCCACGATCGCCAGCAGCTCATGGGCGGTGTCGGCGAGGTGCCGGGCCTCCTCGGTCAGCGCGACCCCGCGCCCGCGCCGCTCCAGCAGCGTCGTGCGGGTCTCCCGCTCCAGCTTGGCGATCTGCTGAGAGACCGCGGAGGGGGTGTAGCCGAGGGCGGCCGCCGCGCCCGCGACCGAACCGTGGACGGAGACGGCGTGCAGGGCGCGCAGCCGGGACAGGTCGAGCATCTGCCAATCGTAAGCACTGCTTCATCCATCCCGGTAGGGATCCGCGCTGGTGCTACATGGTCCGGGCGCCGATGCTCGGAGCATGCGTCCCGTACACACCGCACTCGCCGTACTCGTCGCCGCCGTCTGGGGGTTCAACTTCGTCGTCATCGAGATCGGCCTCGGCCACTTCCCGCCGCTGCTGCTGTCCGCGCTGCGCTTCCTCGTCGCCGCGCTGCCCGCCGTGTTCTTCGTGGGGCGCCCCAAGGTCGCCTGGAAGTGGATCCTCGGGGTCGGGGCCGCCCTCGGCATCGCCAAGTTCGGGCTGCTGTTCACGGGGATGGCGGCCGGGATGCCGGCCGGGCTGTCCTCGCTCGTGCTCCAGATCCAGGCCGTCTTCACCGCCGCGCTGGCCGCCGTCGTGCTGCGCGAGCGGCCCGGCCGGGTGCGGCTGCTGGGCATGGCCGTGGCGCTGGCCGGGATCGCGGTGGCCGCCGTGGACCGGGGCCTGTCCGGGCCCGTCACCGGTTTCGTCCTGGTCGTCGCGGCCGCCGCCTGCTGGGGCGTGTCCAACGTGCTCACCCGCAAGGCGGCCCCGTCCGACGCCATGAACTTCCAGGTGTGGGTGTGCGTCGTGCCGGTGGTCCCGCTGTTCGCGCTGTCGCTGCTGCTGGAGGGGCCGGAGCGGGACATGGCCGCGCTGCGGGCCCTGGACTGGTCCGGGGTGGCCGTCATCGGCTACGTCGCCTGGGTGTCCACGGTGTTCGGCTTCGGCGCCTGGGCCTACCTGCTGCGCCGCTACCCGGCCTCGGCCGTGGCGCCGTTCTCGCTGCTGGTGCCGGCGTTCGGGATGTCCTCGGCCGCCCTGGTGCTCGGCGAGGGGGTCTCCGGGCCGGGCTGGGCGGCGGCGGTGCTGCTGGTGGGCGGGGTGGGCCTGACCTCGCTGGCCCCCGCGCGCGCGAAGACCCGTACGGGCCCGGTCAGCGCGGGGGGTCCTCGCGCAGCGGCAGCCGCCAGTCCTGCCCCGTGAGGGAGGCCCCGTACGAGCGGTGCGGGCGCTCGGCGACCAGGGTGAAGCCGGCCCGCTCGTAGAGCGAACGGGCCGCGGTCAGCACGTCGTTGGTCCACAGCACCAGCTCGCGGTAGCCCGCCGAACGGGCGAAGGCGACGACGGTGTCCACCAGCAGGGTGCCCACCCCGAGGCCGCGCCCGGCCGGGTCCACGAGCAGCAGCCGCAGCCGGGCCGTGCCGGGCGAGCCGTCCTCGCGCACGCACATCACCGAGCCGACCGGCTCGCCCTCGTGCTCCGCGATCCAGACCCGCTCCCGGTGGGGGTCGTGGTCCTCGGCGAAGTCGGCGACGATCCGGGCCACCAGGCCCTCGAACTCCTGGTTCCAGCCGTACTCGGCGGCGTAGAGCGCGCCGTGGCGCTGCACGATCCAGCCCAGCTCGCCGGGCCCGGGGTCCCGCAGCCGCACCGCCGCGCCGGAAGTCTCCATGGCTGCCGAGGATAGCGCGGGGGCGGCCGGCCGGGCGGGACTACTTCTTCCCGCCGCCCAGGATCTGGCCCAGCAGGTCGCCGAGGCCGCCGGCACCGGCGGGGGCGGCTCCCGGGGCAGGGGCCCCGGGGGTGGGGGCGCCCGCGCCCCTGCCCGCGGCGCGCTTGGCGAAGACGGCCATCAGCACCGGGATCAGCAGCTCGATGACGCGCATGACGGTCGGGGCGGGGATGCCGGTCTTCTTCGAGACGGCGTTGGCCACCGGTCTGCTCACCTTGGAGAGCACCCCGGCCATCATCCCGCCGCCGAGCAGCCCGCCGAGGCCGCCGCCGAGGGTGGCCACGCCCTGGAGGGGGGCCTCGGACACCTCCGCGAAGGCCTGGCGGACCTCGTCGTCGTCGGCGTCGGCCTTCTCCTGGAGGCCGCCGGTCATCGCCCCGACGGTCTGGGAGACGGTGTCGCGGGCGCCGGCGGCGTCGGTGCCGAGCAGGGAGGCGATCTCCTGGAGCTTGTCGTCGCCGAGCTCGTTCATTACGTCGTCTTCGAAGGAAGAGTCGCTCATGCCGGAAACGCTACGTGTGCGGTGATTTCATGGCACCTCGGAGTACTCCCCGGGTGGCTGAACGTAATGGAAAGGTAAAGCTGTGATTCCGCATGCAACCCTCCGGGCGCCACGCGGGTCGTATGGAACGTCGGGACTTCCGGGTGGGGATCCGGGGGGATCGGGAAGTCCGACGAGGGAGGGGTAACCGTGAGGGGGTCCGGCCGCGAGGCCGGACCCCCTTTCGTTTGTCCACAGGCCCGCCGGGCTGTCGGCGGCGGACTGTAGCTTCGTGCCATGGCGAACAACGGGGCGGTGCAACCGGCGGTGGTCGAGGGGGTGCTGGAGCGCATCACCTACGCCAACGAGGAGAGCGGCTACACGGTCGCCCGGGTCGACACCGGCCGCGGCGCCGGGGACCTGCTGACCGTCGTCGGCTCGCTGCTCGGCGCGCAGCCCGGCGAATCCCTGCGCATGGAGGGCCGCTGGGGCTCGCACCCGCAGTACGGCAGGCAGTTCAGCGTCGAGAACTACTCGACGATCCTGCCCGCCACCATCCAGGGCATCCGCCGCTACCTCGGCTCCGGCCTCATCAAGGGCATCGGCCCCAGGATCGCCGACCGCATCGTCGAGCACTTCGGCCTCGACACCCTCGACGTCATCGAGGCCGAGCCGAAGCGGCTGATCGAGGTCCCCGGCCTCGGCCCCAAGCGGACGAAGCTGATCGGAGCCGCCTGGGAGGAGCAGAAGGCCATCAAGGAGGTCATGGTCTTCCTCCAGGGCGTCGGCGTCTCCACCTCCATCGCCGTCCGCATCTACAAGAAGTACGGGGACGCCTCCATCTCGGTGGTGAAGAACCAGCCGTACCGGCTCGCCGCCGACGTCTGGGGCATCGGCTTCCTCACCGCCGACCGCATCGCCCAGGCCGTCGGCATCCCGCACGACAGCCCCGAGCGGGTCAAGGCCGGCCTCCAGTACGCCCTGTCCCAGTCCACCGACCAGGGGCACTGCTTCCTCCCCGAGGAGCGGCTCATCGCCGACGGGGTGAAGCTGCTCCAGGTGGACACCGGGCTGGTCATCGAGTGCCTGGCCGAGCTCGCCGCCGATCCGGAGGGCGTCGTACGGGAGCCCGTGCCCGACCCGCAGGGCGGCCCCGACCCCCTCACCGCCGTCTACCTGGTCCCCTTCCACCGGGCGGAGCTGTCGCTGGTCGGCCAGGTCCGCCGGCTGCTGAACGCCGAGGAGGACCGGATGCCCGGCTTCCGGGACGTGGACTGGGACAAGGCCCTCGGCTGGCTCGCCGGCCGCACCGGGGCCAGCCTCGCCCCCGAGCAGCGGGACGCGGTCAGGCTGGCCCTCACCCGCCGGGTGGCGGTGCTCACCGGCGGGCCCGGCTGCGGCAAGTCCTTCACCGTGCGCTCCATCGTGGAGCTGGCCCGGGCCAAGAAGGCCAAGGTGGTGCTCGCCGCCCCCACCGGCCGGGCCGCGAAGCGGCTGTCCGAGCTGACCGGGGCCGAGGCCTCCACCGTGCACCGGCTGCTGGAGCTCAAGCCCGGCGGGGACGCGGCGTACGACCGGGACCGGCCGCTGGACGCCGACCTGGTCGTGGTCGACGAGGCCTCGATGCTGGACCTGCTGCTGGCCAACAAGCTGGTCAAGGCGGTGGCGCCGGGAGCGCACCTGCTGCTGGTCGGCGATGTGGACCAGCTCCCCTCGGTCGGCGCCGGCGAGGTGCTGCGGGACCTCCTCGCCGAGGGCGGGCCGGTGCCGGCCGTCCGGCTGACCCGGATCTTCCGCCAGGCGCAGCAGTCGGGCGTGGTCACCAACGCGCACCGCATCAACACCGGGGTGCCGCCCATCACCGACGGCCTGCCGGACTTCTTCCTCTTCCCGGAGGAGGACACGGAGGCGGCCGGGGTCCTCGCCGTGGACGTGGCTGCCCGCCGGATCCCGGCCCGGTTCGGGCTCGACCCGCGCCGGGACGTCCAGGTCCTGGCCCCCATGCACCGGGGGCCGGCCGGAGCGGGGAACCTCAACGGCCTGCTCCAGCAGGCGATCACCCCGGCCCGGCCGAACCTGCCCGAGAAGCGGTTCGGCGGCCGGGTCTTCCGGGTGGGCGACAAGGTCACCCAGATCCGCAACAACTACGAGAAGGGCGCCAACGGCGTCTTCAACGGCACCGTCGGCGTGGTCACCGCTCTGGACGTGGAAGAGCAGCGCTTGACGGTCCGTACAGAGGAGGACGAGGAGGTGGGGTACGAGTTCGCCGAGCTGGACGAGCTGGCGCACGCGTACGCCGTCACCATCCACCGTTCCCAGGGGAGTGAATATCCGGCGGTCGTGATCCCCGTCACCACCGGGGCTTGGATGATGCTCCAGCGGAACCTGCTCTACACGGCCGTGACCAGGGCGAAGAAACTGGTCGTCCTGGTCGGGTCCCGCAAGGCCCTCGGGCAGGCGGTGCGTACCGTTTCCGCAGGCAGGAGGTACACGGCGGTGGCCGCGCGGCTCGCCGGCCGGGTCTCGGTGGGAAACATCACCTAGATGATCGATCATTTGGGGTTCCTACCACCGGCGCGGAGGGGGCAGGATGAGCAGGTTGACGGCACTCAGTGCCGTCAAAAGGACCAAAGGCCGACCCCGAGTGCACTCTCCTGCGCCAAATGGGGGAAGGTAGAGGCAGTCAGGGCACCTCGAAGAAGAGGCACTACGTCGGTGAGGGATGACGTGAGCGACAACTCTGTAGTACTCCGGTACGCGGACGGTGAATACACCTACCCGGTGGTCGAAAGCACCGTCGGTGACCAGGGCTTCGACATCTCGAAGCTCCGGGCCCACACCGGGCTCGTCACGCTGGACAGTGGCTACGGCAACACCGCCGCCTACAAGTCGGCGATCACCTACCTCGACGGTGAGCAGGGCATCCTGCGCTACCGCGGCTACCCGATCGAGCAGCTGGCGGAGCGCTCGACCTTCATCGAGGTCGCCTACCTGCTGATCAACGGTGAGCTGCCGACCGTCGACCAGCTCGCGTCGTTCCGCAACGAGATCACCCAGCACACGCTGCTGCACGAGGACGTGAAGCGGTTCTACGACGGCTTCCCGCGCGACGCCCACCCGATGGCCATGCTGTCGTCCGTGGTCAGCGCGCTGTCGACGTTCTACCAGGACAGCCACAACCCGTTCGACGAGAAGCAGCGCCACCTCTCGACGATCCGTCTGCTGGCCAAGCTCCCGACGATCGCCGCGTACGCGTACAAGAAGTCGGTCGGCCACCCGGTGGTCTACCCGCGCAACGACCTCGGCTACGTCGAGAACTTCCTGCGCATGACCTTCTCCGTGCCGGCCCAGGAGTACGACCTGGACCCGGTCGTGGTCTCCGCGCTCGACAAGCTGCTGATCCTGCACGCGGACCACGAGCAGAACTGCTCGACCTCCACCGTGCGCCTGGTCGGCTCCTCGCAGGCGAACATGTTCGCCTCGATCTCCGCCGGCATCTCGGCCCTGTGGGGCCCGCTGCACGGTGGCGCCAACCAGTCCGTCCTGGAGATGCTGCAGGGCATCAAGGACGACGGCGGCGACGTCGACGCCTTCATCCGCAAGGTGAAGAACAAGGAGGACGGCGTCCGCCTGATGGGCTTCGGGCACCGCGTCTACAAGAGCTTCGACCCCCGGGCGAAGATCATCAAGGCGGCGGCGCACGACGTCCTCTCGGCGCTCGGCAAGAGCGACGAGCTGCTGGACATCGCGCTCAAGCTGGAGGAGCACGCGCTGGCCGACGAGTACTTCGTCGCCCGCAACCTCTACCCGAACGTGGACTTCTACACCGGTCTGATCTACCGGGCCATGGGCTTCCCGACCGAGATGTTCACCGTGCTCTTCGCGCTCGGCCGCCTTCCCGGCTGGATCGCGCAGTGGCACGAGATGATCAAGGAGCCCGGCTCCCGCATCGGCCGCCCGCGCCAGATCTACACCGGCGAGGTCCTGCGCGAGTTCGTCCCGGTCGAGGCCCGCTAGGTCCTCCCGGCCGCTCCGGTTCGCGGAAAGCGCCCCGCCGTCGATCCCCCCACGGGTCGACGGTCGGGGCGCTTCCCTTTCCCCGGCAGCGGATTCCCCCCACGGGATCCGCGCCGGGGCGTCGGTGTGTGCCGGGACCCGTTCGGGTCGGGTGGGCCGCTCAAAGCTTCCCGAGGGCACGCGTCCCGGCCGGCGGATGCCCGGAAGCCCCCCAAGGACCTCCGTGAAACGTCCCCCAAGACGTTTCCGGCATCGCCCCATTAGACCTGTGACGACCCCGGATGGTTACGTTGTCATCACTGTGATCTGCGTCTCCAGTGAAGGATCTGTGGAGGGAACGGGGAGGAGATCCTTTAGCGGAACGAGCGCAGCCGCAGGCTGTTGGTCACCACGAAGACCGACGAGAAGGCCATCGCCGCCCCCGCGATCATCGGGTTGAGCAGCCCCGCGGCGGCCAGCGGGAGCGCCGCCACGTTGTAGCCGAAGGCCCAGAAGAGGTTGCCCTTGATGGTGGCCAGGGTCCGCCGGGAGAGCCGGATCGCGTCCGCCGCCACCCGCAGGTCGCCCCGTACGAGGGTCAGGTCGCCGGCCTCGATGGCCGCGTCCGTGCCGGTGCCCATGGCGAGGCCCAGGTCGGCCTGGGCGAGCGCGGCCGCGTCGTTGACCCCGTCGCCGACCATGGCGACCGTGCGGCCCTCGGCCTGGAGCCGGCGGACCACGTCCACCTTGTCCTGCGGGAGCACCTCCGCGATCACCTCGTCGATGCCCACCTCCCGGGCCACCGTCGCGGCCACGGCCCCGTTGTCGCCGGTCAGCAGCACCGGGGTGAGGCCGAGCGCCCGCAGCCGGGCCACGGCCTCGGCGCTGGTCCCCTTGACGGCGTCGGCCACGGTCAGCAGCCCGCGGGCCGCGCCGTCCCAGGCGACGAGCACCACGGTGGCGCCGGCCGCCTCGGCGGCGGCCCTGGCCGCGGCGAGCGGGGCGGGCAGGGTGATCCCGTGGTCCGTGAGCAGCCGCTCGCGGCCCACCAGGACCTCGCGCCCCTCGACCGTGCCGCGGACGCCGAGCCCGGCGAGGTTTTCGAAGGAAGAGGGTGCCTCGAAGGAAGAGGGCGTCTCGAAGGAGGCCTGCGCGGGCAGCTCCCCGGCCGCCTCGGCGGCGCCGGCCGCGATCGCCCGGGCGACCGGGTGCTCGGAGGCGTGCTCCAGCGCGCCCGCGAGCCGCAGCAGTTCCTTCTCGTCCACGCCCTCGGCCGCGTGCACCCCGGTCAGGGTCATCCGGCCGGTGGTGACCGTCCCGGTCTTGTCGAGCACGACGGTGTCCACGCGCCGGGTGGACTCCAGCACCTCCGGCCCCTTGATCAGGATGCCCAGCTGTGCGCCCCGGCCGGTGCCGACCATCAGCGCGGTCGGCGTGGCCAGGCCCAGTGCGCAGGGGCAGGCGATGATCAGGACGGCCACGGCGGCGGTGAACGCGGCCGTGGGGTCGTCGGTGAGCAGCAGCCAGACGACCCAGGTGCCGAGCGCGAGGAGCAGGACGACGGGCACGAAGACGGCGGAGATCCGGTCGGCGAGCCGCTGCACCTCGGCCTTGCCGTTCTGGGCCTCCTCGACCATGCGGGCCATCCGGGCGAGCTGGGTGTCGGCCCCGATCCGGGTGGCCTCCACGAGGAGCCGGCCGGAGGTGTTCACGGTGGCGCCGGTGACGGTGTCCCCGGCGGTGACGTCGACCGGGACGGACTCCCCGGTCAGCATGGACGCGTCGACGGCGGAGGAGCCCTCGACGACGGTGCCGTCGGTGGCGATCTTCTCGCCGGGCCGGACCGCGAACCGGTCCCCGACCGCGAGCGCGCCGACGGGGATCCGCACCTCGCGGCCGTCGCGCAGGACGGCCACGTCCTTGGCGCCCAGCTCCATCAGCGCCCGCAGCGCCGCGCCCGCCTTCCGCTTGGAGCGGGCCTCCAGGTAGCGGCCGAGCAGGATGAAGGTCACGACGCCCGCCGCGACCTCCAGGTAGAGGGCGGAGGAGCCGGCCGTCCGCCCGGCGGTGAGGTCGAAGCCGTGCCGCATGCCGGGGTTCCCGGCGTGGCCGAAGAAGAGCGCCCACAGGGACCAGGCGTAGGCGGCCAGCGTGCCGACCGAGACCAGGGTGTCCATGGTCGCGGCGCCGTGCCGGAGGTTGGTCCAGGCGGCCCGGTGGAAGGGCAGGGCGCCCCACACCACCACGGGCGAGGCGAGGGTGAGGCAGAGCCACTGCCAGTTGTCGAACTGGAGGGCGGGGACCATCGAGAGCAGGACCACCGGCAGGGCCAGGGCGGCGGACACCAGCAGCCGCTGCCGCAGCGCCGCGAGCTCGGGGTCGCGTACGGCGGCGGTGTCCTCGGGCTCCGCTTCCGGTTCGGGGCGCGGCGGCGGGGGTTCCTCGGCGGTGTAGCCCGTCCTGACCACGGTCGCGATCAGGTCGGCCACCTGGACCGCGCCGCCGTAGGAGACCCGGGCCTTCTCGGTGGCGTAGTTCACCGTGGCGCTGACGCCGTCCATCCGGTTGAGCTTCTTCTCGATGCGGGCCGCGCAGGAGGCGCAGGTCATCCCGCCGATCGTCAGTTCGACCTCGGAGGCGGGGGCCTCCGTTATGGGCCCGTCGTGCACTGTGCTGCTGCTCATGTTCCCGCTCCAGGGGGAGGGCCGGGCCGTACGGTCCAGTATGAGCTGGCGGGTGCGGCCCGGCGGGGTGCTGCGGCTGGGAGGGGCCGGAGGCTCAGGCCGCCACGCCGGCGAGCTCGTACCCGGCCTCGTCCACGGCGGCGCGCACGTCGTCCTCGGAGAGCGGGGCCTGGGACTCGACGGTGACCTCCCCGGTGGCGGCGACGGCCTTGACCGAGGTCACGCCGGGAAGGGCGGTGAGCTCGGCGGTCACGGCGCCCTCGCAGTGCCCGCAGGTCATCCCGGTGACCTTGTACACGGTTACCGTCATGGCGGTCATGTCGTTCTCCTCTGTCGGGGGACGTCTGTCTCTCTCCACTCTATACCCCTAGGGGGTATTGAGTGTCCATTGAGTGCGGCTCCGGAGGCCCTCCGGCCGTCCTCCGGTGGCCGGGATCGCCGGAGCGTACGTAAATGGCGCTCATGGCCCAGTCTGTGACGCTCATCCTCATCATGGCCGCCGCGGTGCTCGCGCCGCTGCTCGCCTACGTGACGGCACGCTGGCTCTCCGTCCCCCTGGTGATCTTCGAGATCGTGCTGGGCGTCCTCATCGGCCCCGACGTGCTCGGCTGGGCGCACACCGGCGAGGTGATCGACGTACTGAGCCAGCTGGGCCTGGCCATGCTGATCTTCCTGGCCGGCTACGAGATCCGGTTCGACGAGGTCAAGGGCGACACCCTGCGCCGCTCGGCCTGGGCCTGGCTGGCCGCCCTCGCCCTCGGGCTGGCCGCCGGCACCCTCCTCGCGCACGGCGGCTTCGACAAGGGCGTCTACGTCGGCACCGCGCTCACCAGCACCGCACTCGGCGCGGTCCTGCCGATGCTGAGGGACTCCGGGGACCTGGACGGCCGGTTCGGGACGGTGACCATGGCCGTGGGCTCCGTCGGCGAGTTCGGGCCGATCATCGCGATGGCCCTGCTGCTCAGCGGCCGGGCACCGGCCCGCTCGGCGGCGCTGCTGGCCGCCTTCGCCGTCCTGACGGCGGTGGCGGTGTTCTGGGCGATGCGGCCCAAGCCGCCCTGGTTCGCCGCGGTCATCGCCAAGACCCTGCACAGCAGCGCCCAGTTCGCGGTACGGCTGGTGGCGCTGATGCTCGTCGCGATGCTCGGGCTGGCCCAGGCGATGGGCCTGGACGTCCTGCTCGGCGCCTTCGCCGCCGGGCTGATCACCCGGCTGGTGCTGCACGGGGCGGCGCCCGAGAGCAGCGAGGCCGTGCTGTCCAAGGTGGAGGCCATGGGCTTCGGCTTCCTGGTGCCGCTGTTCTACGTGGTCACCGGGATCCAGTTCGACCTGGAGGCCCTCCTCGCGGGCGGCCGCGAACTGCTCCTGCTGCCCGTGTTCCTGCTGCTGTTCCTGCTGGTGCGCGGGCTGCCGATCTGGCTGCTGGCCCCGCGTGACCTGGTGCGGCGCGACCGCGGGGCGCTGGTGCTGTTCGGGTCGACCGCGCTGCCGCTGGTGGTGGCGATCACCACCCTCGGGGTGGAGGACGGCGAGCTCGGCGCCGGGGAGGCGGCCGCCCTGGTCGGGGCCGGCATGGTCTCGGTGCTGGTCTTCCCGCTGATCGCCCTGCGGCTGCGGGGCCACGCCGCGGCCGGCGGCCTGCGGGCCGGGGAGGAGTCCTGGTGACCGGGGCGGGGCCCGGCCCCGCCCCCGTACCACCGGATCACTCCTCGCGGCGGCCGCGGTTGCCGGGGCGGCGCGAGACCCAGGTCCGGATGGTGTCGGCGTACCAGTAGGGCTTGCCGCCCTCCACGTGGTCGGGGGCGGGCAGCAGCCCGTGCTTGCGGTAGGAGCGCACGGTGTCCGGCTGGACCCGGATATGGGCGGCGATCTCCTTGTAGGACCACAGCTGTCGGTCGCTCATCCACGCCACCTCCTGGTCCACGGCGCGGGGCCGGCCGGGAGGCCGTCGGGGGAGCCGGCGCGTGGACACTGACGATCACTCGGGTTGTGCCCGGAGAACGACGCTCGGTGAGCGCGGGGGAGGGTCTGTGGACTCCCTGTGACGGAAAACCCGCGTAGTGCGGACATGTGTGACACGGCGGCGACTCCCGTGACGTACGTGACACAGGAGCCGCCGGTGGCGGCAGGGGGCGACGTCGGCCCGGCGGGCTCAGCGCGCGTACAGCTCCGGCCGCTCCGCCAGCCGCACCTCGGTCCGTACGCCGCTGCGCGCGGCCGCCAGCCCGGCCTCCGACACCGCGGCGGCCGCGTACCCGTCCCAGGCGTCGGGGCCGTCCACCCGCCCCCGCCCGGCCGCCGCCACCCAGCGCCGCACCTGGCGGTCGTAGGCGTCGGCGAAGCGCGTGGTGAAGTCCTGGGTGATCTCCCCGCCCCAGCGGCCGCCCGACTGGACGACCATCGCCTGCCCGTCGCCGATCCGGGCGCTGCCCGACTCGCCGACGGCCTCGCACTGCACCTGGTAGCCGAACCCGCAGTTCACGAAGATCTCCACGTCGACCACCGCCCCGCCCGAGGTCTCCAGCAGCACCAGCCGGGGATCGCGCAGCCCCTCCGGCGCCGCCGAGGACGGGGTCGGGGACAGCACCGTCACCGCCGTCACCTCCTGGCCCAGCAGCCAGCGGGCCGCGTCCACCTCGTGCACCACCGAGTCGCTGATCAGCATGTCGCTGGTGAAGAAGGACGGCGAGGCGGCGTTGCGGTGGCGGCAGTGCAGGAAGAGCGGCCGGCCGATCCCGCCCGAGTCCAGCAGCTCCTTGAGCCGCTCGTACTCGGCGTCGAAGCGCCGCATGAACCCCACCTGCACCAGCCGCCGGCCGAGCCCCCGCTCCGCCTCCAGCACCCGCAGGGCCCCCTCCGGATCCGGCGTCAGCGGCTTCTCGCAGAGCACCGGCAACTCCCGCCCCAAGGCGTGCAGGATCGCCTCCTCGTGGGCCGGTCCCGGCGAGGCGATCAGCACGGCGTCCACCCCGGGAGCCGCCACCGCCGCCGCCGGATCGGTGTACGCGCCCACCCCGTCCAGGCCCGCCGCGACCTCCTTGACCCGGTCCCCGTCCGGGTCGGCCACGGCCACCACCCGCGCCCCGCCCACCCTGTCGCCGATCCGGCGGACGTGGTCGGCGCCCATCTTCCCGGTGCCGATGACGGCGATGCCGAGCGTGCTCATGTCTCTCCTCCGAGGTTCGGGGTCGTCAACGGGCGCCGCAGGAGCGCAGATAGGCACGGGTCCGCCGGGCGATCGGCAGCGGACGCTCCGGCGGACACGGGTACATGTCCTGCTCCACGATCGCGAACAGCTCCACCCCGAGCCGCTGCGCCGCCGCCAGCACGGGCTCCAGCGCGGGCACCCCGGACGGCGGCTCGCACATCACCCCGCGCGCCACCGCCGGGCCGAACGGCGTCCCCTGCGCCCGCACTTCGGCGAGGACCCGCGGGTCGACCTGCTTCAGGTGCAGGTAGCCGATCCGCTCGCCGAACGTCTCGATCGCCTCGACGCTGTCCCCGCCGCAGTACGCGTAGTGCCCCGTGTCCAGGCACAGGGAGACCAGCGCCGGATCGGTGGCGTCCAGGAACCGGGCCACGTTCTCCGGGGTGTCGAGGTGCGTGTCCGCGTGGGGGTGGACCACGATCCGCAGCCCGTACCGCTCCCGGACCTCCCGGCCCAGGCGCTCGGTCTGCGAGGTCAGCTCACGCCATTGGGCGGGGCTCAGGACCGGGTCCTCCAGCATCCCGCCGGTCTTGTCGTCGCGCCAGAAGGACGGGATCACGACGAGGTGCTCCGCCCCCGTGTCCCGGGCCAGCGCGGCGATCCGCGACACGTGCGCCCAGGTCTGCTCCCAGACGCCGGGGCCGTGATGGAGTCCGGTGAAGACGGTGCCGGCGGACACCCGCAGCCCGCGTCCGGCGGTCTCGTCGGCGAGCCGGGCCGGATCGGTGGGCAGATAGCCGTACGGGCCGAGCTCGATCCACTCGTACCCGGCGTCGGCGACCTCGTCGAGGAACCGCTCCCAGGGGGTCTGCAGGGGATCCTCCGGAAACCAGACACCCCAGGAGTCCGGAGCCGAACCGACACGGATACGGGTCAACGCGGGTGGGGAGGAGGTCATGGCGGCCACCTTAGGGTGCGGGGGCTTCGAGGAAGAGGGAGGACGAATGGGAGGGCGAGTGGGAGGGCGAGTGGCAGGAGAACCGGCTGTGGAAACGTCGGACGGGGGAGCCGTCCACGACCTGATCACGATGGGGCGGATCGGGGTGGATCTCTACCCGCTCAAGACCGGCGTACCGCTCGCCGAGGCCGACACCTTCGGCAAGTTCCTCGGCGGCTCGCCGACGAACGTCGCCGTCGCGGCCGCCCGGCTGGGGCGGCGCACGGCCGTCATCACCCGGACCGGGGCCGACCCGTTCGGCGCGTACCTGCGGGCCGAGCTGCGGGCGTTCGGGGTCGACGACCGGTGGGTGGCGGAGGTCGCCGCCCACCCGACGCCCGTCACCTTCTGCGAGGTCTTCCCGCCCGACCACTTCCCGCTCTACTTCTACCGGCTCCCGAAGGCGCCCGACCTGGAGATCGGGCCGGACGAGATCGACCGGGCGGCGGTGCGGGCGGCGCGGGTCTTCTGGATGACGGGCACGGGCCTGAGCGCCGAGCCGAGCCGCGCCGCGACCCTGGCCGCACTGGAGGCCCGCTCGAAGTCCGGGACCACGGTCTTCGACCTCGACTGGAGGCCGACGCTGTGGGACGGCCCGCCGCAGCCCTGGTACGAGCGGGCCCTCGGGCTGGCGACGGTGGCCGTCGGCAACACCGCGGAGTGCGAGGTCGCCACCGGCTGCCGCGAGCCGTACGCGGCCGCGGAGGCGCTGCTCGCGGCCGGGGTGGAGCTGGCGGTGGTCAAGCGGGGGCCGAAGGGCGTCCTCGCGGTCCACCGGGACGGGACGGCGGTGGAGGTGCCGCCGGTGCGGGTGGAGGTCGTGAACGGGCTCGGCGCCGGGGACGCCTTCGGAGGCGCCCTGTGCCACGGGCTGCTGGCCGGCTGGGACCTGGAGCGGGTCCTGCGGTACGCGAACGCCGCCGGGGCGATCGTGGCCTCGCGGCTGGCGTGCTCGTCGGCGATGCCGTTCCCGCGCGAGGTGGAGGAGGTGCTGGGGCGTGCCGGTGCGGTCTGAGACGGGGATGGAACTCACCCGGCTGGTGGTGCTGGAGCTGGCACCGGGGGAGACGCACGGGTTCGCCTGCGGCGACGCGGAGTGGATCGTGCTGCCGCTGTCGGGCGCCTGCGAGGTCCGCTGCGCGGACGCTTCCCCGGACCCGGCTCCGGCTCCGGGCCGGGCCCAGGCCCAGGCCCAGGCCCCGGACGCGGACACGGGCCCCGGGGCCGGGGCACGGCCGGAACTCTCCCCGCCCCGCCCTTCCACCGTTCCCCGGGGCTCCGCCCCGGACCCCGCGCCTCAAGCGCCGGCGGGGCTGGGTGAGGGGGGCTCCGCCCCGGACCCCGTGCCGCAAGGGTCGGTGGGGCTGGGTGAGGGGGGCTCCGCCCCGGATCCCGCGCCGCAAGGGTCGGCGGGGCTGGGTGAGGGGGGCTCCGCCCCGGACTCCGCGCCGCAAGGGTCGGTGGGGCTGGGTGAGGGGGGCTCCGTGCCCGGGGTGGGAGCCACGGGCTTCGGGACTCGGGGTGCGCAGCGAAACCCAGCCCCGCCGGCGTTTGAGGCGCGGGGGTTCGGGGGCGGAGCCCCCGAGGGGGTCCGGGGCGCAGCCACGGTTTCGGGAAGGGGCGGGGTGGGGGAGGGCCCCGCAGGGACGTTCCGGCTGCGCGGCCGCGCCGGGGTGTTCGCGGGGCCGACCGACTTCGCGTACTTGCCCCGGGACGCCCGCGCCGAGATCGCCTCCGCCGGAGGCGGCCGGTTCGCGCTCGTCGGGGCCCGGTGCGAGCGGCGGCTGCCCGCGCGGTACGGCCCCGCCGACGCCGTACCCGTAGAGCTGCGCGGCGCCGGCCAGTGCTCGCGGCAGGTGCACAACTTCGCCGCCGCCGACGCCTTCGACTGCGACCGGCTCATCGCCGTCGAGGTGCTCACCCCCGGCGGGAACTGGTCCTCGTACCCGCCCCACAAGCACGACGAGCACCACCCGGGCGAGGAGTCCCGCCTGGAGGAGATCTACTTCTACGAGATCGCCCCGCACGGCGACACCCCCGGCGTCGGCTACCAGCGCGTGACGCCCTCGCCCGCCGGGAAGACCGACGTCCTCGCCGAGGTGCGGTCGGGTGACGTCGTCCTGATCCCCGACGGCTGGCACGGCCCGTCGATCGCGGCGCCCGGGCACGACATGTACTACCTGAACGTGATGGCCGGCCCGGACGCGGAGCGGGAGTGGCTGATCCGGGACCACCCCGACCACGCCTGGATCCGCGGCACCTGGCCCGCCCAGGCCGTGGACCCCCGCCTCCCGTTCCCCCGACCCGAGGAGACCCCGTGACCGCGCAGCGCAGCGTCCGGCTCACCACCGCGCAGGCCCTCGTGCGCTTCCTCGCCGCCCAGCACACCGAGCGCGACGGGCGGCGGCACCGGCTGATCGCCGCCACCTGGGGGATCTTCGGGCACGGGAACGTCGCCGGGATCGGGCAGGCACTGCTGGAGAGCGGGCCGGAGGCCATGCCCTTCCTCCAGGGGCGCAACGAGCAGGCCATGGTGCACGCCGCCGTCGGGTACGCCCGGCAGCGCGGGCGGCTCTCCGCGCACGCCGTGACCACCTCCATCGGGCCCGGCGCCAGCAACCTCGTCACCGGCGCCGCCCTGGCCACGATCAACCGGATCCCGGTGCTCCTGCTGCCCGGGGACACCTTCGCGACCCGGCCCGCCGATCCGGTGCTCCAGCAGCTGGAGGTGCCCTGGGCCGGCGACGTCTCCGTCAACGACACCCTGCGGCCGGTGTCCCGCTGGTTCGACCGGATCACCCGCCCCGAGGCCCTGGTCCCGGCCGCCCTGCAGGCGATGCGGGTGCTCACCGACCCGGTGCAGACCGGCGCCGTCACCCTCGCGCTCCCGCAGGACGTGCAGGCCGAGGCGTACGACTGGCCCGAGGAGTTCTTCGCCGAACGGGTGTGGCGGGTGCGCCGCCCCCGGCCCGACACCGACGAGCTGCGGGCCGCCGCCGAGGCCGTACGGGCGGCCCGCCGGCCCCTGCTGGTCGTCGGCGGCGGCATCCGCCACAGCGGCGCCGAGGACGCCCTGCGGGCCTTCGCCGACGCCACCGGCATCCCCGTCGCCGCCACCCAGGCCGGCAAGGGCGCGCTGCGCCACGACCACCCCGCCGAGGTCGGCGCCGTCGGCCACACCGGCACCGCCACCGCCGACGACCTGGCCCGCGCCGCCGACCTGGTCATCGCGGCCGGGACCCGGCTGACCGACTTCACCACCGCCTCCTCGACCCTCTTCCAGGACCCCGGCGTCCGCTTCCTCGGCCTCAACCTCGACCCGTACGACGCCCACAAGCAGGCCGCGCTGCCGCTGGTCGCCGACGCCCGCGAGGGCCTGGACGCGCTGCGCGCGGAGCTGGCGGGCCACCGCGTGGACCCCGCCTACGAGCGGACGTACCGCAAGGCCAAGCTCTACTGGGAGGCCCTGGTGGACCAGGCCTTCCACGCCCCCGACGAGGACGCCGTCCCCACCCAGGCCCAGCTGCTCGGGGCCCTCGACGCCGTCGTCGACGACACCGACGTGATCGTCAACGCGGCCGGCTCGCTCCCCGGCGACCTGCACCGGCTCTGGCGGGCCCGCTCCGCGTACCAGTACCACGTGGAGTACGGCTACTCCTGCATGGGCTACGAGATCCCCGGCGCCCTCGGCGCGGCCCTCGCCGCCCCGGACCGGCCGGTGTGGGCGCTCGTCGGCGACGGCTCGTACCTGATGAACCCCACCGAGATCGTCACCGCCGTCCAGGAGGGCGTTCCCCTCAAGGTGGTGATCGTCGACAACCACGGCTACGCCTCCATCGGCGGCCTCTCCGGGGCGGTCGGCGGCGAGGGCTTCGGTACGGCCTACCGCTTCCGGGCGCCCGGCGGGGCGTACACCGGTGATCCCCTTCCGGTGGACCTCGCGGCCAACGCGGCCTCCCTCGGGATGGCCGTGATCCACACCCGCACCATCGGTGACCTGCGAAAAGCCCTGGCCGAGGCCCGCCTCGCGGACCGGCCCACATGTGTCTACGCACAGACCCGAACACCCGACACTGTGTCGGGCCCGCCCCCGGCACAGGCGTGGTGGGATGTTCCTGTGGCCGAGACCGCGACCCGTGCGTCGGCGGCCCGGGCCCGTGAAGAGTACGACCGGCAAGCCGCGCAGCGACGTCGCCATCTGTGAAGGAGCAGCACAATGAAGACCGTCAACCACTGGATCGGTGGCAAGACCGTCGAGGGCGCGTCGGGCAACTACGGCCCGGTCACCGACCCGGCCACCGGCGAGGTCACCACGCAGGTCGCGCTCGCCTCCGCCGAGGAGGTCGACGCGGCCGTCGAGGTCGCCCAGGAGGCCTTCCTGTCCTGGGGCCAGTCCTCGCTGGCCGCCCGCACCAAGGTGCTCTTCGCCTACCGCGCCCTGCTGGACGCCAACCGCGACGCCATCGCCGAGCTGATCGTCGCCGAGCACGGCAAGGTGCACTCCGACGCGCTGGGCGAGGTCGCGCGCGGCCTGGAGATCGTCGAGCTGGCCTGCGGGATCACCACGCAGCTCAAGGGCGAGCTGTCCACCTCCGTCTCCAACCGGGTCGACGTCTCCGCCATCCGCCAGCCGCTCGGCGTCGTCGCGGGCATCACCCCGTTCAACTTCCCGGCGATGGTCCCGATGTGGATGTTCCCGCTGGCCATCGCCTGCGGCAACACCTTCATCCTCAAGCCGAGCGAGAAGGACCCCTCGGCCTCCGTCAAGCTGGCCGAGCTGATGACCGAGGCCGGCCTGCCGGCGGGCGTCCTCAACGTCGTCCACGGTGACAAGGTCGCCGTCGACGCCCTCCTCGCCCACCCCGGCATCTCCGCCGTCTCCTTCGTCGGCTCCACGCCGATCGCCCGCCACATCCACACCACCGCCTCCGCCCACGGCAAGCGCGTCCAGGCGCTGGGCGGCGCCAAGAACCACATGCTGGTGCTCCCGGACGCCGACCTGGACGCCGCCGCCGACGCGGCCGTGTCCGCCGCGTACGGTTCGGCCGGCGAGCGCTGCATGGCCATCTCGGCGGTCGTCGCCGTCGGTTCGATCGCCGACGAGCTGGTCGAGAAGATCCGCGAGCGCGCCGAGAAGATCAAGATCGGCCCCGGCAGCGACCCGACCTCCGAGATGGGCCCGCTGATCACCGCCGCCCACCGCGACAAGGTCGCCTCGTACGTCAAGGGCGCGGCCGACCAGGGCGCCGACGTGGTCCTGGACGGCACCGGCTACACGGTGGACGGCTTCGAGAACGGCCACTGGATCGGCCTGTCCCTGCTCGACAACGTGAAGACCGACTCCGACGCCTACCGCGACGAGATCTTCGGCCCGGTCCTGTGCGTGCTGCGGACCGAGACCTACGAGGAGGGCGTCGCCCTCATCAACGCCTCGCCGTTCGGCAACGGCACCGCGATCTTCACCCGCGACGGCGGCGCCGCCCGCCGCTTCCAGCTGGAGATCCAGGCCGGCATGGTCGGCGTCAACGTGCCGATCCCGGTGCCGGTGGGCTACCACTCCTTCGGCGGCTGGAAGGACTCGCTCTTCGGCGACCACCACATCTACGGCAACGACGGCATCCACTTCTACACGCGCGGCAAGGTCGTCACCACCCGCTGGCCCGACCCGGCCGACGCCCCCGCCGGCGTCGACCTGGGCTTCCCCCGCAACCACTGAGCCCGGCCCGTCCCCCGGGCGCCGACCGCCCGGGCCGTCCCCCGGGCGCCGACCGCCCGGGCCGTCCCCCGGGCGCCGGCCGCCCGGCCCGGCGCCCCGCCGAACCAGCAGCCCCCGGCCAACCCTCACCGGCCGGGGGCTGCCCCGTGCGCCGGGCCTGCTCAGCCCTGGAGCAGCGGCCAGACGTCCGCCGCCGCCGTCTGCGACCAGACCGCGTCGGCGTGCCCGTAGCCCGGGACCACGGCGAAGCGGACCCGGTCGTTGCCCGCCGCCCGGATCAGCTCCGCGCCGCGCGGCTCGTCGCCCCGGCCCAGCTCGGCGTTGACCCACACCACCTCGCAGCGGATCCGCTCCCACGCGATCCCGTACGCCTTGCCGTCGCCCGCCCACACCGCCGCGAGGTCCCGCATCAGCGCGGTGGGGACCAGCCCGCTGCCCAATGCCGACGTGGCCGCGTGCCAGGTGGCCAGCGGGGTCCTGGCCAGGGCGAAGCGGTCCTCGGCCGGGGTGGCGCCGAAGACGTACTCGCCCGCGCTGTGGCCCTGGCGGTAGATCCAGTTCGCCGGACCGGGCAGGGCGGCGGTGCGGAGCAGCGCGAAGTGGGCCAGGCCCGCGTGCGTGAAGCGGCGGGCCGGGTCCGGCGCCCAGGGCGCCTCCGACGCGCCCGACGGGTCCGCGACCGCCCGGGCGACCAGTGCCGCGAGGCCCGGGGCGGCCGCGTGGACACCCCGCGCGAGCTGCTCCTCGTACGCCTCGCGGGTCTCGGCGGCCCGCTCGGCCAGGGCCCCCGCGTACGGGCCGGTCGTGTCCAGGGCCAGCACCCGGCGCAGCCGCTCCGAGGGGTCGTGGGAGGCGGCGTCCAGGGCCAGGACGGCGCCGGCCGAGTGGCCCGCGTACTCGTACGGCAGGCCCAGTACGGAGTCCAGCGCGGCCACCACGGCCGCCAGGTCCCGGCGGTGCGCGGCCAGTCCGAAGTCCGCGGTGACCTCCTCGGGGCGGGCGGCGTCCTCGCGCGGGGTCACCCCGACCACCAGCAGGCCCTGGCGGCGCAGGTGGTGGGCCAGGTTGTCGTGGCCCGGAGTGAAGAAGTCCGCCGCGAAGTTCAGGCCACCGCCGGGCAGCAGGTACGCGATCCCGCGCGGGGCCCGCACCGTGTCGGCGACCACGTCCACGGTGACGGGCGCCGGGCCGCCGTCGTCGAGTGGGAGGGTGAGCCGTATCCAGCCGTCCCCGGGCAGGTAGGCGGCGGTCCCGGTGCCCAGCGCCCGCTCGATGCGGGTCAGCAGGCCCACGCCCCTGACCGGCCGGGCGGCGGGCGCGGCGGACCCGGGCTCGCTGTGCTCTCGTTCCATCCGTCTTGCCTCCCCGTCACAGGTGATGGCCGAATGCCGTCACCCCCCGGGGACACCCTTGCCGGTCAGCGGGCCCGCGCCAAGTCCGGTTCGCTCAGCGCTTCTTCCGGAGTGCCGCGGCGCCGCCGGCGCAGCACCAGGAGGGTGGTGCCGGCCCCCGCCAGGACCAGGAGCGCGCAGGCCGCCGGCCACGGCACGGCGACGAAGTCCGTACCGGCGTCCGGGGTGAGGTCGGGGTAAGCGGCGGCACTCGCCCGGACCTTGACGGACACCCGGTCCAACTGGGGGGCGTCCGGCCACGGTTCGGTCAGCTCGATGCGCTGGCCGGGCAGCAGTACGAGCTTCAGGTCCCGGGCGGGCCGGTTCAGCACCCGGCGCCCGAACAGCCCCTCGGCGGACACCGCCACCCTCGGCTCGACGACCACGTTGCCCCGGTTGACCAGCGTGTACGTGACGGTGGCCCGGGCGTCCTTGACCCACGGCAGCAGCGGGGCGCCCCGGGTGACCCGTACGTCCTCCACGGTCAGTCCCGGCGTCAGCGGGCCGGGCACCCTGAAGTACATCCGGGCGCCCACCTGTCGCTGGACCCCGACCTGCACCTTGCCGTCCTTGCGCACCCCCTCGACCTCGGTGTTCAGCGCGACGATCCCGCCGACGTGGTCGCCCGGCACGGCGTCCTGGGGGACCTTGACGGTGAAGGGGATGTCCTTGCGGCCCCGGGGCGGGACGGTGACGGTGGCGGCCGCCTCGGGTGCCAGCGCGACCCAGGCGCCGACGTCCTTCGGCCTGGTCTGCACGGGCAGCAGCGCGAAGGCCCCGCCCGAGGGGGTGTTCACCGCGTCGGTGGCGAAGACCCGGAAGGTCAGCTCCTTGTCGGAGGAGTTCACGATCGTCGCGCTGTCGCTGACGGTGGTCCCGGCGGCGCCCTGGTGGAAGAAGTACGCCCGGTCGGTCACCGACGCGCCGGCCGGCGGTGTCGGGAAGACCCCCCACGTGCCGTTGTCCGCGGCCGTGGCGGGGGTGGCGGGGAGCAGCAGCACCAGCAGCACCAGCGCGCCGGACAGGGCTGGCAGGAGGGAGCGGACAACGGTGCGGATGCGCATGGGCGTCGGTCTCCAGGGTCGCGGCGGACGGTGCGGCGGGTGGTGTGGCGGGGTGGAACGCGGGAGGGGGAACGCGGGAGGGGGAACGCGGGAGGGGGAACGCGGGAAGGTGGTGGGGGGGGGGGGGGGGGGACCCCCCCCCCCCCCCCCCCCTCCCTCCCTTCGCGGGAGACGGCGACCACCCCCGGCCGGGTGTTGGCGAACCGGACGACCGCACACTCGCCCCCCCCCCCCCCCCC
>NZ_JBWKEZ010000007.1:167028-239501 GCF_056434525.1 Streptomyces sp. NPDC044002 | reverse complement strand
CCCTTTCTCTCGGGAGGGTGTCGTCCTTGGCGGCAGGAGGGGGGGGGGGAGGTCCCCTTTGGGGGGTGGCGTGGGGGGGGGGGGGGGGGCCCCCCCCCCTCCCCCCCCCCCCCCCCCCGCCGGTGGTGTCAGCTGCTGTAGACGCCGACCTCGTGGAGGGAGTACCCCCACTGGGTGGCCCGCTGGACGCCCTGCATGCGTAGGTACCGGGCCGTCACCCCGGCGAACCGGGCGGTGTCGAGCCCGCCGTCGCTGTCGGAGGTGGACCAGACCGTCTGCCAGTTCGTGCCGTCCGTGGAGGCTTCCAGCCGGTACGCCTTCCCGTAGGCCCGCTCCCAGTCGAGGGTGACCCGCCCGATCCGGTGCGCGGAGCCGAGGTCGATGCGCAGCCACTGGCTGTCGTTCCACTCGCTGGCCCAGCGCGATCCGGAGTCGCCGTCCACGGCCCGGCCGGGGGAGTAGTCGACGAAGGGGTTCCACCACTCGGACGTCGAGGCCGAGGCGGAGGAGCCGGCGGCGAGGTTCACCTCCGACTTGTGCCGCTCGGAGGCCCCCCAGGTGCCGAGGTAGGACTCGGCGCCCTTGAACAGGTCGTCCACCACGTCCTGGCCGCTGGTGAGCCGGATGTCCTCGATCCAGTCGGGGACCAGGCCGTAGTGCGAGGCGCCGTCGGTGTTGAGGTCCCAGGTGCGCTGCCCGGTGGTCTGGCGGTCGATGACGGAACCGCCGTCGGTGCTGGTGAAGGGGTACTTCACCGGGTTCGGGGTGTTCGCGCCCCGGGGGCCGGGCCAGCCGCCGACGCCGTTCATGTCGGTGCCGTAGCCGTAGCCGACCTTGTACTTGTCGCGCAGGGCGTCCGTGCGCCTGGCCTCCGCGCCGAAGGCCTCGGAGCCGCTCATGTACTGGGCCGCGAAACCGCCCAGCTTGTAGAGCCGCTCGGTCCAGCCCAGGTCCATCCAGCTGTGCGAGGAGATGACGCCCGGGTAGGACTCGGACTCCAGGATGTCGAAGGCGCGGCCCGCGGCCTTGACGCTCATGTGGTCGACCTCGAGCATCATCCCGCGCTTCATCATCCCGCGGACCGCGTACTCGCCGAGTTCGGTGAGACCGCGCTTGTTGCAGCGGGCGTCGGCCGAGTACGAGGGGACCGCGACCCCGGCCGGGAGCTCCTTCTGCGCCGCCGGAGCCGCCGCGAGGCCGATCGGGTTGTCCTTCTGAGGGCCCGCGCACTGCTCGGTCTGCCAGAAGGTGCCGGTCGACAGGAACTGGCCGACGTTGATCGCGGTGCCGAGGGCGCCCTCGTCGAAGCGGACCCCGCACAGGGCGTTGTCGAACTTGTGGCAGAGGAACATGCTGCGCACGCCCAGCTTGTACAGCTCGTCGAGGCCGCGGTCGATGTCGGCCTTGCCGCACTGGGCGACGTCGAGGATCTGCTTGCAGCCGAACGGCTCGGAGGTCTCGACCCCCATGACGACGGCCAGCTTCCCCTGCTTGATCACCTCGCGGGCCTGGTCGGAGTCGGTGACGATGCGGAACCAGCCCTTTCCGGGGCCGCCGTACATCTTGTCGACGAAGGCCTGCATGTCGTAGGTCTTCTGCGCCTCCAGGCGGATGGCGGTCATCTCGTCGCAGCCGCGGTCCTTGAAGAAGTAGACCGAGCAGATCACCCCGTTGGTGACGAGGTCGTTGACGAGGACGCGCTGCCCGCCGCGCCAGGCGCGCTCGATCCAGGCGTAGTAGTTCTGCTGGTGGGTCAGCGAGTCGTGGGCGGGCCAGTCCTTGAAGGTGGGCCAGCCGTTGGGGTCGTGCTTGCCGTCCCCGCCCTTGGTGATGAAGTCGAAGACGGCCAGGGTCCCGTCGGGGTAGTGCTCGGGGCAGTCCTTGAGGGCGTCCGCGACGCCCGCCTCGGAGAAGGGCTTGCCGCAGATCAGGCGGCCGCCGAAGCCCTCGTTGGACATGATGTGGTCGTGCGCGTCGACGAACCCGCGCACCTTGCCCTGGGCGTCGGTGCCCTTGAAGGGCTCACCGGTGACGTTGACCGCGGAGTCGGGCTGGGGCCGGGCGGTGGGGTTCCACCAGCCGGCGTCGGACGTGGAGCCCGCTTCGGCGGAGGACAGGGGCGCGGGACCGAGCAGCATGGCCAGCGCGGCGACGAGCGGTGTCAGGAGCGCGAGGCGGCGGCGCCGTCGGCGCGCGGCGCCGCGGTAAGGCCGTGGGGGCGGGTGAGGGGTCAAGGTCATCACTCATGTCTTCGGTCGTCGGATGCGGCGCGAGCGGATCCGGGCATGAATTGTCATGCCCCGCACAAAGGTGGGACGAGAATCCCGACTGGCTCGAAAGGAGTCAAGAGTCCGGGACGGATGACCTGATCGGATGATGATCCGACGATGGCCGGAAAGATCAGGGCTGCCGCGGGTGCCTCCTAGCCTGCCCCGCATGCGACGCCTCCCCCTCCCCGGCCACCCCCTGGCGACCAGCCGGCTCCTGCTGAACCTGGTCACCCTCGCCACCCTCGCCGCCGTCTTCGCGGCCGTGGCCCTCAGCGGCTGGCCGGCCGGCGGCGCCACCCTGCTGCTGGTCCTCGCCGCCCTCCTGGTGTGGAGCGTGCGCCACCACAAGGAGGCCCTGCGCAGACTGGAGACGGAGCGCGCCGAGGACCTGCTGGGCCACGCCGAACTCCTGGAGCGGCGCGAGCAGTACGCGCGCGACCGGGGGTTCGCGTACCAGGAGACCTGCGCCGAGCCGGCCGTGGGCTTCGGCCGGATCGAGCAGCACGTGCCCGAGGACCCGGCCGAATGGGAGGGCGGTGCCACCATGGGGGAGCGGGTCAAGGAGGCCCCGCACCTGGAGCGCCTGGTGGGCCTGGCCCGGCACGCCCGCGACCTGGTCGCGGAGGGCGTCGTGCGGATGGACCGGGAGGGTTTCCGCGTCACCGTCTTCGACCTCGAACTCGTCGACCACGAGGACTTCGGCGGCCTCGTCCGGATGCTGAAGCCCGCCGCCGCGCTGGAGGCCGCCAAGGACTACGTCACCGTGTGGACGGTGGAGCTGCCCTTCGCGCTGCCGTACGTGTCCTCCGCGTACGCCTGGGACGGCCGCCGCGACCCGGTCGAGGCGCTCGTCGAAGGCGAGGACCGGATCGAACGGCGCGCTGAGGACCGGGAGTTCGCCGACCTGCTGCTGTCCTTCCCGGCCGTGCGCGAGGACGCCCTCTCCGACGCCGCCCACCCGTGGTTCGTCGACGGCGCCCGGCTCGTCGCCTGCGCCCGCTCCAACCGGGGCGTGGACGCGGCGACCGTTGAGGCCACCGCCGCCCGCCTGGCCCGGCTCGCGGCCCGGGTGCCGTGGGCGGAACTGGAGCGCCACAGGGTGACCGACCCGCAGGACGGGCGGGTGCGCGCCGGCCGGATCCGCTGGACGCACCGCTGGCACGGGCTGCCCGGCCGGCCCCCGACGGCCCGCGCCCTCAGCGAGGAACGGCAGATCACCCACGCCGGCCTGCGCGCCTTCGTGCCGGCCGACGAGGTCTTCGACGACGGGAGTTGACCGGCCTGCGGACACTGGCCGGATCCGAGCGGCCCCGGCCGGACGTGATCATAGGGTCGGGACCATGAGCGAACAGAGTGACAACGTGGAAGGCGCCGGCTGGTCGAGGCGCGGGGTCCTGCGCGTCACCGCGGCCGGCGCGGGCGCGGTCGCCGCCGTGGGAGCGGGGGCCTCCGCCGCACACGCCGACGGACGCCGACGAGGCGCGCCGACCTTCGTCCTGGTCCACGGCTCCGGGAGCAACTCCTACGGCTGGTCCCCGGTCCTCGCCGAGCTGGGCCTGCGCGGGCACCGGACGATCGCCGTCGACCTCCCGGGCCACGGTCCCGGCGCCTACTACCCCCTCTCCTACCAGTCCCCGCAGGACCTGGAGCGGCTGGCCACCGAGCCCTCGCCGATCGGCCGGGTCACGCTCGCCGACTTCGCGGAGCACGTCGTGGGCGTCGTACGCGCCGCCCACCGCAACGGCCCGGTGGTCCTGGTCGGGCAGAGCCTGGGCGGGGCGACCCTGAACGCGGTCGCCAACCGGGTGCCCGAACTGATCTCCCACCTGGTGTACGCCTCGGCCTTCTGCCCGACGCGGCACACCTCGGTGACCGAACTGATGATGACCCCCGAGGGCGCCACCAGCGCCCTGTTCCGCTTCCCGCGCCCGCCCTTCCCGACCCCGCCGGAGCTGGGGGTGAACCGGGTCAACTGGCGCTCGGGCGACCCGGCCTTCTTCGCCGCGGCGAAGGAGGCCCTGGCCGCGGACCGCTCGGACGCGGAGGTGTGGGCACTCCTCAACACCCTGGAGCCCGACGAGTCCGCGCAGGTGGGAACCGCCGACTCCAGGGGCCTGCCGGCCTCCTGGGGCCGGGTGCCGCGCACCTTCCTCCGGTTCACCGAGGACCGCTCGATCCCGCTCCCGCTCCAGGACCTGATGATCCGAGAGGCCGACGGGACCACACCGCGCAACCCCTTCCGCGTACGGTCCGTCCCCGCCCCGCACGTCGGGCCGCGCGACGCCGCGGTGTGGGGGGACGAGCTGGAGCGCGTCGCGGAGCTCTGCCGCGCGTGACGGTGCGGCGGGCTCCGGCGGGGGCGTCTATCGTCGAGGTATGAGCGGGACGGTCGTGGTGTACGAGTACGACGACACGGCGGATGCGGTGCACGCGCGGGACGGAGCGCCCGTCCTGCGGGTGCACGCGGCGCCCGCCGCCCCCGGGCAGCGCGCCGTGCGCGGCCCGAGGACGCTGTGCGGCAAGGACACCTTCGCCATGGGGACGGCATCGTGGGAGCCCGCCGAGCAGCCCGGTGCCGGATGGTATCCGCCGCAGTACGCGGACCGGGTCTGCGCCGTCTGCGACGACGCGGCGGCGTAGCGGCAGGGGCGTCAGCGGCCGGGTGCCATGTCGTAGGTCACCCACATGGTCCGGGTGGCCACCTGGTCGTACTTGGAGCGCGCCCGGTGGTTGTCGTCGGCGGTGATCCACCGCACCACGCTCCAGCCGCGCTCGGCGGCGAGCCCCTTCAGGGCCCCGAGCAGCAGGTCGGCGGCCCCCGAGCCACGGTGCTCGGGGGCCACGAACAGGTCGTCCAGGAAGCAGCCGACGGTCGCGGAGAGCGGCCGGGCGAACGGCCGGTAGTGCGCCAGCCCCAGCAGCCGCCCCTCGGTGTCCTCGGCCACCAGGGCGCCGACCTCGTGTCCGGGGTCGTTCACCCACGCCCACACGGTGGCGGCCGCCTCCTCGGTCTGCTCCACCCGGTAGAAGTCGGCGTAGCCCCGGTACAGGGCACGCCACTGGGCGAAGTCCCCGGGCTGGACGGCGCGGACCTTGATGTCGGACATGTGCGGCAACTCCTGTGATCGGCGGTCCGGGGCAACGTACCAACCCGCCTCCGTCGCCACACCTGTCCACGGAGGTGCCCTGCCATCCGGCCTCTTCGACGCGAAGGCGGATTGTCAATCACCCGGAAGGGTGGCCCGGAGCGGGAGTGGCGTGTCCTGTACCGGCGCGGACCGTGTTCCCCGCAGCCGTGCTTGTTGTCGAGAAGCGCCGTAATCGCTCGCCCGTGCAGGGCGTCACCCGTCCAGGTGGCATCTCCCCGTCGGGCATCCGGCCGCCCGTGGAGGTGACACCGTGGACGCACGAACACAGTGCCGCGGTAGGTGAGTTGGCCGTCAGGACGAGGCTGCCGCGAGATTCCTGAAAGGGCCTCGATCGTGACCTCTCCTGTGGAACCCTCGGGCTCGGGTGAAGGGCGAAGGAGGCGTCGTCATCGGCGCCGTCGGCGGGATCTCGGTGCGACCGTCAACCTCATCCGCCTCGGGATCGCCCTCTTGGGGCTCTTCACCGACAACCCCGTCGTCCGGATCGCGCAGAAGCCGCTGTCGTGGCTCGCCGATCATTTCCGCGGATCGGAGTGATGTGAGGCCATGACCAACATCGACACGCAGGCTCCTTTTCCCCTGCCGCCCGCGCGCGAGATCCAGGAGCGCTGGATCGAAGCCGTCCTCGCGACCGAAGGGGTCAACGTTCCGCGTGCCGCGCTGGAGAACGCGGCGCCGTTCATCGTGGATCCCGAAGAGGCGCTCGGTGAACCTGACTCCCGCGGTGTCCGCCGGGTCAAGGCCGGAGCGGTGCGCCGCATCCGTACCGATGCGGGCGACATGGTGGTGCTCGTCGTCCGCATGCACGGCGTGGGCGGAGTGCAGTGGAGCCACAACGAGCGCATCAGCTCGATCTGGCGGTCGGTCGCGGACCCCACCGTGGGGCGGGGCACCGAGAAGACCCTCGCCTCCGTGCTCCCCTGGAGCCATGTGGACGATCAGGGGCGTGAGTGCTTCATGGCCGCGCTCCGGAGTGGTGCGAGGAACCGCCAGGCCCTGCTGATGGATGCCGAGGACGCGGCGGACGCCCTGCTGAAGCGCGACAAGGTACGGCCGTACGACCTGGAGGAGGACCTCGTCCTCAACGGTCAGCAGGAACCGGGGATGTACGTACCGCAGGAGGTCCGACTGGAGGAACGGCCCGGGTCGGACACCGAGGACGGGCCGGTCCAGCCTCCCGCGTTCTGGGGATGGATGGCCGTGCGCGGAAACAATCGAACACAAAAGCGGCAGTCGATTTTCGGTTTGACCTCCGGCGAGGTACTCGCGGGTGTCCCGGCGGAGAAGCTGGGCCGCCCGGAAGGAGGCATCGTCTGGGATCCCCAGGACTGGCTCACGGCCTTCTCCACCCTCCTGAACAGGGAATACGCGGAATCCGACGAAGACCTGGACCCCAAGAACGCGCCGAGGGCGCGGCGTGCGGCGGCCGTAGCGGTGGTCGACGCCCACCTCGTCGTCGGCACCCCCACGCCGCAGCGGCTCTACCGCATCGTCCAGATGAGCAACCGCAGGGACCACGTCCATCCCCCCCTGGAGTTCGACCCCGTCGACCGCTCCCGGGCGCTGGGGCGCAGCGTGCTCGGGATGTACGTCGCGAGCGGACTCATGGACGAGAAGACCGCCGAAGTCCTGTCGGGACTGGCCCCCGTGCGCGAACTCCCGGGCGCCACACCGGACATGACGGTCGCCGAACTGCGTGACCTGCGGTCCATGGCCCTCCTGCAGGAGCTCTTCCCGGTCGACCCCGACAAGAGGCACCTGCTGCGTCGCGCGCTCAGCGAGGGGCCGCCGTCCCAGCTGAAGGCGGACGAGATCAACCAGCGGGCCCGGGCGTGGTCCGCCCTGTCGTCGCTGAGCTTCCCGAAGCCGTGGAACCCGCGCATCGGGCAGATCTTCACCAGCAAGGTCCGTGAGGGCATCGTCCTGTCGGGCAGGGCCCTGCCCGAGCTGCTGGCGGCGGCGGAAACCGACGACCAGGCCTTCGAGGAACTCGTCGCGTACCGGGCCGCGCACTGGCTGGCTTCGTTCGGCATCGTCGAGGCGGACCGGGGCTCCCTCGACGGGCAGGAGGCCGTCGGCGAGTCCGGAGAGCTCGTACGCAGGACCCGGCGCGGTGTGCCGAACGTCCTTCAGGCGCTGCGCCACGAGAAGAAGAGGAGGGCGGCGGTCGGGGTCCTGCGATCGCTGGTCGAGGCGATGGAGGACGGCGACCGCGAGCCGTGGCAGGTGAGCGGGTCCGGGGGGATGCGGATGCCCAACCGGCCGATGACCGCCCTCTGGCTCGACGCGGCCTTCCCCAAGGAGACCGGTACGCGACCGCGCAAGGCGGCCGCCGCGCCGGCCGCTCCGGCCCCGGCCGCCCCTACCCTGATCACCCCGGCCCCAGCCCTGGTCCCGGCCCCGGCCCCGGCCCCGGCCGCCCCGCGCCCGGCGCCGGCGCCGGCGCAGGTGGGGGGCGAGACCGAGAGGTCCGGCCCCGAGGCCGGCGCGGAGCGGGTGGAGCCCCCCGCTCCGGTGCCGGTCCTGGCGGCGGCGGTGCCCGCGGCCCGGCCACCGGTGGCCGGGGTGGCCGCGGAAGAGCCCGCCGCGCCGCTCCCCGGCGCGGACCTGCTGCTCCGCATCGAGAGCCGGATCCGCGAGGTCAACGCGGGAACCGCCGAGATCCGCCGGCTGCTCACCGAGCTGAAGGAGCGGGCCGGTGATCCCTCGGTGCCCGCGCCCATCGAGCGGGGCCGGGCCGACGCCGCCGTGCGCCTGCTGAACCAGACGGTGGCCAAGCTGCGGGAACTGCCGGAGCTCGTGGAGGTACTGGCGGAAGACGGCTGAGGGGACGCGGCGGAGCCCGGCCGGGGGTGCCGGCCGGGCTCCTGGGTGGTTCGGGGGTGCCGTCGGGTCAGCTCGTCTGGAGGGTCACGTCGTCCACCACGAAGGAGGTCTGGAGGGACTGGTCCTCCACCCCCTTGAACTGCAGGACGACGGTCTGCCCGGCGAACTGGGAGACGTCGTAGCTCTTCAGGGTGTAGCCGGAGCCCGCGTCCAGGTTGGACAGGGTCGCCAGGGTCTGGCCGCCCACCGAGACCGTGAAGGTGTCGTAGGCGACGTTCTCGTTCTCGTCGGTGTCGATGTGCAGGTAGAAGGAGAGCCGGCCGGAGGCGCAGCCGGCGGGGAGGGTCAGGGACTGCGAGGCGCTGTCCGTGCGGGAGCTGCCCCAGCCGTTCAGCCAGGCCATGTACGAGCCGCCGTGCGGGGCCTGGCCGGACTGGTTGGTGATCACGCCGGAGGTCGCGGACCACGGGGCGGAGCCGCTCTCGAAGCCGCCGTTGGCGACGACCTGGGCCGGGGTGCAGGTGCCGCCGCCCCCGCCGACGGTCAGCGTGTACGTGGTGCTGTGGGTGGTGGAACCGGTGCCCGTGACGGTCAGGGTGTGCGTGCCGGCCGGGGTGCCCGCGGCGACCTGGACGGAGAGGGTGGCCGACTGGCCGGACTGGACCGAGGCCGGGCTGACGGTCGCGGTCACGCCGGAGGGGGCGCCCGTCACGGACAGGGCGACGGTCTGCGGGCTGCCGCTGACGGTGGCCGTGTTCACCGTGGAGGTGACGGACCCGCCGGGGTTGGCGGAGCCGGCGGCCGGGCTGGTGCCGATGGAGAAGTCGGAGGCGGGGGTGCCGCCGCCGACGGACGTGTTCCAGATGGCGTACGCGACGCCGTCGGCGCTGCGGTCGAGGACGGTCGCGCTGATGTTGGAGGTGGTGTCGCAGGAGCTGTGGTAGCAGGAGTCGTACGCCGCGCCCGCGGTGCCGCCCCACTTCGCGGCCTGCGCGGAGGTCTTGCGGGCGCTGGCACCCGCGGCGTAGCCGGAGGTCGGGATGCCGGCCTGCTGGAAGGAGTAGTCGTCACTGCGGCCCTGGCCCTCGGTGTTCTCCTCCGGGGCGAGGTTCAGCGAGGTCCAGTACGCCTTCAGCGGGGCGGCGGTGGCGGAGTTGACGTTGTTGATGAAGTAGCCGCCGTTGGTCGAGCCGACCATGTCGAAGTTGTAGTAGCCCTTGATGGCCGCCCGCTGGGCGCTGGTGAGCTGGTTGACGTAGAACTTCGAGCCGTTGAGGCCCTGCTCCTCGTCGGTCCACCAGGCGAACCGCACGTGCTGGGTCATCGTCGGGTTCTTCTGCGCCAGGACGAGGGCGTTCTCCAGCAGGGTGGCGGAGCCCGAGCCGTTGTCGTTGATGCCCGGTCCGGCCGAGACGCCGTCGAGGTGGGCGCCGAACATCACGGTCTTGTCGGCGGGGCCGCCCGGCCAGTCGGCGATCAGGTTGTTCGACGGGTAGGTGCAGGAGGTGCAGGCCTGCTCGGTGACGGTGTAGCCGGCGGCCTGGAGCTTGCCCTTCACGTACGCGAGGGACTGGGTGTAGCCGGCGCTGCCGGCCCGGCGGTTGCCGCCGTTCTGCGAGGCGATCGTGCCGAGCTGGGCCAGGTGCGCCTGGACGTTGGCGACGCTGATGTCGGGCGCCGTCGGGTCGGGCTGGGTGCCGCCCACGGTGAGGGCGTAGTCGACGGTGTGCGCGAGGGACGCGCCCTGGCCCTTGACGGTGACGGTGGAGGACCCCGGTGCCGTGTTGGAGGAGGCGGAGAGGGTCAGCGTCGAGGACTGCCCGGACTGCACGGTGGCCGGGTTGAAGGAGGCGGTGACCCCGGCCGGCAGGCCGGTCGCGGTGAGCGTCACCTGCTGGGCGGAGCCGCTGGTGGTGCTGGTGGCCACGGTGGTGGTGACGGAGCCGCCCTGCTGGGCGGTGCCGGAGGCCGGGTTCAGGGAGAGCGAGAAGTCGTTCTGGCCGCTCGGGGTGCAGGTCGGGTCGCCGCTCTGGGCGGGCACGCTGATGGCGTCCCAGGCGGCCTTGGTCTTGTTGAACAGGTTGCAGGTGGCGTCGAGGGACTTGGCCGAGGAGAGGGTGGCCGTCCGGTACTTCTTGTAGGACATGCTGCTGGTCTTGAGGAGCATGCCGCCGTAGAAGATCTTGCCGGCGTTCTGCACGCCGACACCGGTCAGCGTGGTCTGGTTGCAGGTGCTGCTGTTGGGCTTGCCGCCGCCCGGGCTGGTGCCCTCGGCCAGCAGGTAGAACCAGTGGTTGAGCGGTCCGGCCGCCTTGTGGACCTCGGTGCCGGGGATCGCGGAGCTGTAGCAGGCCGGGTCGTTGTTGACGGCCGGCGGGTCGTACATGTTGCGGATCGGGCCGCGGCCCTGGAGGTTGATGACCTCGCCGACCGTGTAGTCGGGGGTGTCGTACGGGGCCGGTTCGTTGATGTACGCCTCGGTCAGCGCGCCGAAGATGTCGCCGGTGGCCTCGCCGAGGCCGGCCTCCTGGCCGCTGGTGCCGCCGGGGGTGTTGGAGTCGATGGCGTGACCGTACTCGTGGGCCACCACGTCCACGCCGGCGATCCACTCGTTGGCGCTGTTGCGGCCGATGGTGACCGAGCTGCCGTCCCAGTAGGCGTTGAGGTCGCTCAGGCCGACCTTGCCGGGGAAGCTGCGCCCGTTGCCGCTGACGCCGTTGCGGCCGAGCCACTGGGAGAGCATGTCCCACTGCTTCTGCGCGGCGAACATCAGGTCGACGCACCCGGTCTCCTTGGAGGTCGGGTTGCCGGTGCCCCAGGAGTCCGAGGACTTGCTGAAGACCGTTCCGGAGCTGTAGTCCGCGCAGCTCAGACCCGGGCGGTTCGGGTCGCGCAGGGAGTACGTGCCGCCGGAGGCGGTGGTGTCGATGGTCAGCGGGTTCGGGCCGTTCCACTTGCTGTTGCCGGTGCCGGCCACGACGTCGTCGTAGCGGTCGACGACCTTCCCGGTGCGGGCGTCCACGAAGACGTGCAGCCGGCTGGGCGCCGTGCGGGTGCGGCCGGTGAGCACGGTCTCCCAGGCCAGCACGGGCTTGTCGTCCTTGAGCCGGACGACGAGCCGGCTGCTCTCGACCTTGTCCACCTTCTCCAGCTCGCGCCGCGAGGAGGCCTCGGCCGCCTTCGCGTCGAGGTCCGGGGTGGTCGCCACGTCGATCACGGTCGCGGAGGCCGACTGGAGCGCGCGGACCCGGCCCTCGCCGTCCGCGAGGACGACCGCGTCGCCGCCGACGACCGGCAGGCCCCGGTAGCTGCGCTCGTACGCAACCGAGTACAGGTCCTTCACCCAGGGGGTGACCAGGCGCCGTTCGTACTGCTGACGGGGGGAGTTGACCAGGGTGTCGAGGCCGCTGCGGACCGCCGCGTCCGCGGCGGCCACGGCCCGCTCGGCCTTGGACTGACGGGGCGGTACGGGATCCGGCTGCGCGGCCGACGCGGTGCCGGCCAGCGCGCCGGCGAGGCTCGCGGTCAGCGCGAGGGCTGCCACGGACGCCGTCCATCTGGTGGGCTGCACGAGTCCACTCCGATCGTGTGTGGGGGGTGGGTGGCGGTACGCGTCGCCGAGTATGAGCGTGGACATGGCGAGATTGGGACATCCCTGCGGGCATAAGGCGCGGGTTATGGTGCGCCGCCGCGGCGCTTCGTAAGCTGCCTGGATGCAGCTGGAGTTGAGGCATCTGCAAGCCGTCTGCCGGATCGCGGAAGCGGGCAGTCTGGGGGAGGCGGCCAGGCGGCTGGGGATATCGCAGCCGGCGCTCTCCGCCCAGCTGCGCCGGATCGAGGCGGTCACCGGCGGAGAGCTCTTCGCCCGGGGCCGCCACGGGGTGGAGCCCACCGCCCTGGGGCACTTCGTGCTGGCCAGGGCGCGCCGGGTGCTGGGCGAGATGGCCGCCCTCGGCGCCGAGGCCCGCGCGCTGGCGGCCGACGCCCCGCTCAGGCTCGGCTGCATCCTGCTGGTGCTCCTGGACGGCCTGCTCGCCCGGACCGACCAGGCCCTGTCCGGGCGGGAGGTCACCGTGGACCTGGAGGACTCCGTCACGGCACTGGTGCGGATGCTCGGCGCCGGCCAGTACGACGTGATCGTGTACGGCGAGGTGAACGACTACGAGGTCCCGCTGCCCAGGGGGGTCACGGCCCGCACGGTGGTGCCCCAGGAGCCGTTCTGCATCCGGATGTCCTCGGGGCACCGCCTCGCGGGACGCACCACCCTGGAGCTGGCCGAGCTGGCGGGGGAGCAGTGGATGACCCTGGTGGAGGACGACGACGGCGGCCCCGAGGCCCTGGTCGAGGCCTGCGCGAAGGCGGGCTTCGTCCCCTCGCTGCGCCACCGGATCACCGACCGCCAGATGCGGCACGACCTGATCGCCGCGGGCCGCGCGATCGCCCTCTGCCAGCCCACGGCCCCGCCCGTGGCCGGGACCGTGATGCGCCCCCTGGCCGGCACGCCGGTCACCGGCCGCATCCGCCTCGCCTGGAACCGCTCGGCGGTCCCGGCGCAGCAGGCCGAACGGCTCTACCGCGCGGCGGTCGCCGCGTACCTGGCGAACGTGGACAACAACGACTTCCACCGAGAGTGGTGGGACGCTCACCCGGAAGCCCGGCCGGTGCTCGACTGAACCGAGGAGGCCGCAGCTCAGACCCGGTGCGGCCGGCGCCGGCCACGTTCAGCCGGTCCCCCTTGAAGGAACGATCCGGCGGCGGGTTAGCATATGAGCGCCGCCTAGCTCGAAAGATAACGTCTGTGACTGTCAACGAGGACTCGTTCGCCAACTGGAAGACCCGCGAGGAGATCGCGGAGTCGATGATCCCCCTCATCGGGAAGCTGCACCGGGAACGGGACGTCACGATCCTGCTCCACAGCCGCTCCCTGGTGAACAAGTCGGTCGTGAGCATTCTCAAGGCCCACCGCTTCGCCCGGCAGATCGACGGCGAGGAGCTGTCGGTCACCGAGACGATGCCGTTCCTCCAGGCCCTCACCGCCCTCGACCTGGGCCCGTCCCAGATCGACATCGGCATGCTCGCCGCCACCTACAAGACCGACGACCGCGGTCTGTCGGTCGAGGACTTCACCGCCGAGGCCGTCGTCGGCGCCACCGGCGAGAACAAGATCGAGCGCCGCGAGGGACGCGACGTCGTCCTCTACGGCTTCGGCCGCATCGGCCGCCTCGTCGCCCGCCTCCTCATCGAGAAGGCCGGCTCCGGCAACGGCCTGCGCCTGCGCGCCATCGTCGTGCGCGGCGGCGGTGACGCGGACCTGGTCAAGCGCGCCTCGCTGCTGCGCCGCGACTCCATCCACGGCCAGTTCCAGGGCACCATCACGGTGGACGAGGCCGCGGGCACGATCGTCGCGAACGGCAACACCATCAAGGTGATCTACGCGAACGACCCGTCCGAGATCGACTACACCGAGTACGGCATCAACGACGCCATCCTCATCGACAACACGGGCAAGTGGCGCGACCGCGAGGGCCTCTCGAAGCACCTGCGCCCGGGCATCGACAAGGTCGTCCTGACGGCCCCCGGCAAGGGCGACGTCCCGAACATCGTCCACGGCGTCAACCACGACACCATCAAGCCGGACGAGCGCGTCCTGTCCTGCGCCTCCTGCACCACCAACGCGATCGTCCCGCCGCTGAAGGCGATGGACGACGAGTACGGTGTGCTCCGCGGCCACGTGGAGACCGTCCACTCGTTCACGAACGACCAGAACCTGCTGGACAACTACCACAAGGCCGACCGCCGCGGCCGCTCCGCGCCGCTCAACATGGTCATCACCGAGACCGGCGCCGCCTCCGCCGTCGCCAAGGCGCTGCCCGACCTCAAGGCCCCGATCACCGGCAGCTCGATCCGCGTCCCCGTCCCGGACGTCTCGATCGCCATCCTGAGCCTGCGCCTGGGCCGCGAGACCACCCGCGAAGAGGTCCTGGAGTACCTGCGCGGCGTCTCCCTGCACTCGCCGCTCAAGCGCCAGATCGACTTCACCACCGCGCCCGACGCCGTCTCCATGGACTTCGTGGGCTCGCGCCACGCCTCCATCGTCGACGCCGGCGCCACCAAGGTCGACGGCGACAACGCGATCCTCTACCTCTGGTACGACAACGAGTTCGGCTACTCGTGCCAGGTGATCCGCGTCGTCCAGCACGTCTCCGGGGTGGAGTACCCGACCTACCCGGTCCCGCAGGTCTGATCCCGCGCATCGCCTGATCCGGTGCCCCGCCGACTGCTGTCGGCGGGGCACCGTGCGTTCCATAGACTGGGAGGGTGAACGAGAACGTGCTTCCCCCCTGTCCCGAATGCTCCGGCTCCTACGCCTACGAGATGGGCGCCCTCCTCGTCTGCCCCGAGTGCGGGCACGAATGGCCCCTCGCGGCCGGTGAGGACGCTGACGCCCCCGGGGAGCGGGTGGTCAAGGACTCGGTCGGCAACGTGCTCGCCGACGGCGACACCGTGACCGTGGTGAAGGGCCTGAAGGTCAAGGGCCACCCGACCGGCATCAAGGCGGGCACCAAGGTCCGGGGCATCCGCCTCGTCGACGGCGTGGACGGTCACGACATCGACTGCAAGATCGACGGCTTCGGCGCCATGCAGCTGAAGTCGAGCGTGGTGAGGAAAGGCTGATTTCCCACTGACGCCCCTGCCCTTTTCCGCCCCCGTCCACCTCTGGTGGACGGGGGCGTCGCCGTATCCGGACCGGCCATTGCCGCCCCATTTCGGCCACACCGGCTCAAGCCTGCCGATCCGGCGCCCGGTGGGGAGGGTTTTTCCGTGAAATCCCGCCACTTGCCGTACGGGTTCGGAAATGCGGCTGGATCTCCGCTCTAGCGGACCTTCGGGCACCTGCGTGATCCTGAATCCCGGGTCGGCCGCACCAGTGGCCGGAAGTCATCGACATCCGGCCGGGCCGCAACCCGAGTAAATCCGGCATTCCCTCCGGCGGCCCGCGAGCCGTTTCACCGGCCTGCGGAAAACCGCCCGGCGAACACTCCGGCTTTCCCATCCATATTCAGGGAGACACCCATGTCCGACACCGTGCGCACCCCCGAATTCGCCCTCGAGGACCTCGACCTGGACCTCGGGGACCTCACCGTCACCGCCATGCGGGACACCGTCGCGCTTCCCGAGGGCGGCGCGTCCTGGGGCTCCTGCTCCTGCCAGGCCTCCTCCTCCTGCAACAAGCCGCACATGGACATGCCGCTCGGCTGACCGTCCGCGACCGACCCGCACACCCGACCCACGCAAACCGCTTCCCGCCGCACCCCGAGTGCGGCGGGAAGCCCGCGCGCCACACCCACAGGAGGGGACCGGCATGCCGCAGCAGCAGCAGCACCGCACGCCGGCCGAGGCCGAAGCCGACGGCTACCGGGTGTGGGCCGCGCCGTACGCGCTGGTCCGCGCCACCGCACTGACCCATCCCGCCCAGAGCCCGGACGCCGCCGCGTTCCGCACCCTGCTCGCCCGCCTTCAGGAGACGGAGCGGCGACTGCTGGAGACCGCCGCACCGCTCTGCGACGACCTCCACGACAGCCGGGCCGGGCACCCCGCCGCCCTCCACCGCGACGTGGTCCTCCCGCTGCGCCGCGCCCTGCACAACGGACGCGAACCCCGGCCCGCCCTGCTGGAGCGCCTCGGCGACCTCCCGCAGCGGCTGCCCCGGCTCGCCGGCTGGCTCGCCCTGCGCGAACGCCGCACTGCGCTCCTCGCCGCCCTCGCGGCCGCCGCCGCACCCGCCCTGGCAGCCGAACGCGGCGCCCTGGCCGCCCTCTGCCGCGAGCCGGCCCTCGCCAAGGCCGTCGCCCTCACCAGCACCGACCTGCTGCGCGCCGTGGAACGGGCCGCCGCCGGGACCCAGGACCGCAGGACCCGCAAGGAGGAGGCGGCCGTCCTGCGCTACGCCCTGCGGGCCAGCACCAAGACCAGCCCGCTGTCCTGGTTCACCGCCGTCGGCTGGGGCCCGCTGCCCCCGGACCCGGCCCCCGCCGTCCCCTCCTGGGGGCGGGCGCCCCTGCTCGACGGCCCGCTCCGGTCCGTCGTACGGCCCAGCCGGGCCCTGACCAGCGCCCTCACCCTCGCCCTCCTGGACGCCCCGCACCGCCGGGCCGCCCTGCCCCACCGCATCACCAGCACCGCCCGCACCACCGGCGGGCGGGCCGCGTACTCCCGGGACCGGACCGCTTTCGCCGGGGGCCGCTACCTCGTGGCCGCGGAGGACGAGGCCGAGCTGCCCGCCACCGGCCCGCTGCGCCTGGTCACCGAACGGGCCGGGAACCCGGTACCGCTGGACGAGCTGACCGGACTGCTGGCCGCCGCCCTGAAGGGGGCCCCGACGGGGGCCGGCGGCGACGGCCGGGCCGCCGCGGCCGGCTTCCTCGCCCGGCTCGCCGACGCCGGGCTGCTGGTGCCCGGCGAACCCGTCCCGCCCCAGGACCCCGACCCGCTGGACCGCCTCGCGCACTGGCTGCGCTCCCCGGGCGGCGCCGACGCCGAGCACGCAGCCGACGCCGAGGACGCCGCCGACGACGCCGCCCACGCCGGGCGCCTCGGCGAACTCGCGCGGCTGACCTCCGGCTTCGCCGACACCCCCGCCACCGGCCGCCCCGCCCTGCTCTCCGTCCTCTCCGACCGCTGGACGCGCGCGCTGGCCGCCGCCGGCCGCCCCGTCCCCGCCGTGTCCGCCCCGCTCAGCACCGTCTCCGAGGACGTCGTCGCCCCGCACCCGCTCGACCTCGGCGGATTCCTCGGCGCCGCCGACCACGAGGCGCTCCGCGAGGTGTCCCCGCTGGCGGAGCTCTTCGACCTCGGCCACCTCCTGCGCCGCGTCGTCCGCGACCGCTTCGTCGCCCGCTACGGACCCGGCGGGACCTGCCCCCACCCGTGGGAGTTCGGGGCCGAGGTCGCCGAAGCCTGGGAGGCCGCCGGCCGGCTCTCCGCCCTCGACCCGGCCGACGCCCTCCCCACCGGCACGGGCCCGCTGGCGGCCCTGCGCGCCGAGGCCGTCGCCGCCGTCCGGGAAGCCGCCCACGGAGCCCCGTACGGCGACCCGCACGGAGCCCCGCACGGCGACCCGTACGCCGACCCGGCCGAGGCCGCCGAGCTCGTCCTGCCCCCGGACCTCCTCAAGGGCCTCGGCGACCGGCTCCCCGACTGGGCCCTGTCCCGCCCGCTCAGCCACGCGTACTTCCTCCAGCGCGACCCCCGCCACGGCCTGCTCTGCGTCAACCAGGTCTACGGCGGCTGGGGCCGTTTCACCAGCCGGTTCCTCGACACCCTCGACCCCCGCGCCGCCACCGAGGTCTCCCGGCAGGTCCGCCGCGCCCTCGGCCCCGACGCCCGGGCCGCACAGATCCGGCCCGTCGGCGGGTTCAACGCCAACCTCCACCCCCTCCTCGTCCCCGACGAGATCGGCCCCGACCGCCGCTGGAGCTCCCTCGGCGAAGCGGACCTGGACCTCGTCCACGACGAGGCCGACGACCAGGTGCGCATCCGGCTCCGCGAGACCGGCGAACTCCTCGACGTGCTCTACCCCGGCTTCCTCTCCCCGGTGCTGCTGCCGCGCCGCCTCGGCGCCCACCTCGCCGACCAGCCCCACGGCATCGTCGACCTCCGCCCGCTCGTCCCCCGCACCGCCCTCACCGCGCCCGGCGGCGGCACGGTCACCCGCACGCCCAGGCTGCGCCACCGCCACGTGGTCCTGCGCCGCCGCCGCTGGCTGCTCCCGCCCGGTGCCGTCGAGCGGCTGCGCGCCGACCTCACCGCCGGCGGCGAGGTCCCGGCGGAGGCCGCCGCCCGCTGGCGCGCCGCGCTGGGCCTGCCCGAACAGCTCTTCCTGCACCCCGCCGCCACCGCCCCCACCGGCCGCCCCGCCGAGGACTTCCTCAGCGGGCTGAGCCGCCCCAAGCCCCAGCTCGTCGACCTCGGCAACGCCCTGCACCTGCGCTGCCTGGCCAAGTGGCTCTCCCGCCACGGCGGCGGCGCCGTCCTCGAAGAGGCACTGCCCGCCCCCGGCGCCCAGGACGCGCCCGCCCGCGCCGTCGAACTCGTACTGGAGGTCTACCGGGCCGGACGGACCCGATGACCCGCCCCCGGACAGCAGAGGAACCGACCATGCCGGCACCCACCAGCCGCGCCCTCGACGTGATCGCCTACCACCACCACCCGGTCAAGGCCCCCCTGCTGCGCGGGGCGCTGCTCCCGCTCGCCGCCGCCGCCGCGCGGCAGGGGCTCGCCGCCCACGTCGAGCGGCACTGGCTGTACGGCCCCCACCTGCGGCTGCGCCTCCAGGGCCCGGCCGGCCGGGTGGAGGCCGCCGCCGAGTCCGCCGCCTCCACGATCCGCGACTGGCTGCGCCGGCACCCCTCGCGGAGCGACCGCACCGAGGCCGAACTGCTGGCGGCGGCCGCCGAGGCCGGGCGCGCCGAACTCGTTCCCCCGCCCTACGGGCCGATCACCCCCGACAACACCGTCCGCGTCGAGCCCGCCGACCGGTCCTCCGTACGCGCCCTGCTCGGCGACGACGGCGCCGCCCTGCGCGACGACCTGCTGCGCGGCGGGCTCGACGCGCTGCGGGCGGGCGCCGGCTTCCTCGGCGACAGCGGCGACGACGGGCGGGCCCGGATCCGGCTCGCGGTGACCGCGCTCGCCGCACATGCCGCCGCCCACCCCGACGGCCTGGCCGGCGGCCACTGGTCGTACGTCTCCCACCTGGAGGACTTCCTCCTCCACGACGACCCCGACGGACGGCTGAGGGCCTCCTTCGACCGGCAGTGGGAGCGCGCCGGTGACACCGTCACCGCGCTCGTCGGACGGATCGCCGACGGCGGCGCCCACGGCTGGGAACGGTCCTGGGCCGACTTCTCCGCCGGCGCCCGCCGGCTGGCCCGCTCCCGCCACGAGGCGGGCGCCGACCTGCACGGCAGCGCGCCCGCCTACCGGGACCGGGCCGCCGCCACCGGCGACCGGGCGGCGGCCGAACGCTGGAACCCGGACGCCCGCACCCGCTACAGCGAGTTCCACCGGCTGCTGAGCCGCGCCGACCCGGGCGGGGCCATGTTCACCGACCCCGGCTACCTGGTCCACCGGGCCGGCACCAACGCCCTCTACCGGCTCCTGGCCATCTGCGACGTCCGTCCCTTGGAGCGGTACCTCGCGGCGCACCTGGTGGTCCGCACGGTCCCCGCGCTGACCGGCTCCGACTGGCGCACGGAACTCGACGCGCTCGTCGCCGCCGCGGAGCGCGGCGCATGACCGCCGCGGAGCGGGCGACGGCCACCGCCGCCCGGGACGCGCGCAGGCTCCGGCCGGGCGTCGCCGTGACCCCGCTGCGGGCCGGACTCCACCTGCGGGGCCGGGCCGGCAGCGTCACCCTGGAGGGCAGCGCCGCACTGCCCGCCCTGTGGCAGTGGCTGGAGGGGCCGCTGCGCGCCGGCGCACTCGGCGTCCACCTCGACGCGGCCGGGGCCGGCCCGGCGCTGCGCACCGCCGTGGAGACCCTGCTCGGGCAGCTGGACGCCCACGGCCTGCTGGTGTCCGAGCCCGACGGGTCCGCCGGGACCGCGTACGGGGACCAGCGCCACGACCCCGTCGCGCTGTGGCTCGGGGCCACCGCCGAGCGGCCCGCCGCCGCCCGCACCGCCCTCGCCGCGGCGCGGGCCGAGGTCCTGGCCGGCGACCCCGGGGGGCCCTTGGCCCGGGCTGCCGCGCGGGCGCTGGAGCTGGCCGGCGTACCTGCCGCCCGCACCGCCGACCCCGCGCTGCCCGAGGGCCGGGTACTGCTCCACCTGCACGGCACCGGGCCGGTCCGCGCCCTCGCAGCAGGGCTCCGCCCCGACGGCGGCTACGCCACCGCCCCCGGCAGCCCGGCCCGGGCCCGCGCCGACGCGGCAGCCCTGGAGGCCCGGCTGGACCGCGGGGCGGGCGGCGGCGAGGGCGGCGCGGGGGGCGGTGCCGGGAGCCGCGGCGCGGACATCCCCGGGACGGGCGGCAACGGCAGCGCCGAGGGCCGGGCCGCAGGCAGCGCCGGGAGCCGCCGCGAGGGCAGCGCCGGCACGGGCGCCGGGGGCGGGGCAGCCGCCCCGGCGCTCGCCCCGCTGCTCGGCGGCGCCGCCGCGCACCGGCTGCTGTGCGCGGCGGCCGGGCTCCCCGACCCGGCGGGCGAAGGCGGCGACGACCGGCTGCTGCCCGGCCTCCCGGCGGTGCTCCTCGCCGAGGCCGCGCCCCCGCGGGCCGAGTACCGCACCTGGCTCGGGCCCCGCCCGCCGGCCCCCGACCGGTGGACGGGCCTCGCCCCCGCTGCCACCCTCGGCGAAGCCCTCCGGCGGCTGTCGGCCCTGACCGACGAGCGGTGCGGCGCCCTGCCCGCCCCGCTCGCGGCCGGACTGCGCCAGCTCCCGGTACCCCTCGCCACCTGCGAACTCCCCGGCGACGGCCCGGCCCGCCGACGCCTCACCGCCGGGGCGCCACGGCTGGACCTGGCCCGCCTGGAGCTGCTGTGCCGGACGGCGGAACTGCTGCTGCCCGGGCCGGGCCGCACCGTCGGCGCGAACCCCGGCCACGCCCGGGGCCGGGCCCTGCGCGCCGCCTTCGCCCGCCGCGCGGCCCGGACGCCCGGCGGCACCCCGGGGGCCGTGGACGTCGCCGCACCCGAGTGGTCCGGGCACCCGCAGTTCCGGCACTGGTGGCACACCCTGACGGCCCGTCTGGAGGTGCCCGCCGGGATCCGGGTGCGGCGGGCCGGTACGGACGGGGTGCACCACGCCGTGGTCCGCCGGGACGGCGGGGACGAGGGGGTGCTGGGGGAGGCCGTGGAGGCCACCGCGGCCGACGCGGCCGCCTTCGCCGCGCTCGCCGCCGTGGCCGCCGTCCAGGCCGGCGGGCCCGGCGGCGTCCCGCCCTCCGGCGGCGCCGTCGCCCCGCTGGCCGCGGCCGGTGCCCGCGCCGCCGGCTGGGAGGACGACGGCTGGACCGGCCGCTGGCTGGCCGGCATCGCCGGCCGCGAGGAGGCCTTCCAGGCCGCCCTGCGCCGCCCGGCCGGAGCGCCCCGGGACACCGCCACCGCCACCGCCACCGCCACCGCCACCGCCGGCCCGGCCCGGGACGGCGAACTCCCCGAGCTGCTGCGGGCCTTCGGGTTCACCGTCCTGCACACCCCCGAGGAGCCGTGATGACCACAGCCGTCCGCCCCGCCCCGGCCGCGGCGGCCCTCCGCGCCGCCCTGCCCGTCCCGGTCCTCGACGCCGCAGCCGCGCTGGCGGCCACCGCCGGCCCGGCCGCCGTCCTGCTCACCGACTGGACGCGGGGGCTCGCCGAGGACCTGAGCCGGCACGCGCTGGCCCACCCCGTGGCCCTGGTGCCCGTACGCTTCGACGGGCCGCTCGCGGTGGTCGGGCCGCTGCTCGCACCCGGCGCGCCGGCCTGCCTGTGCTGCGCCGAGTACCAGCGCCTGGCCACGGCCGGCGGACGCGTTCCCCGGCAGAGCCCGCAGCTGGCGCTGGCCGGCGTACCGTCCCCGGCGCTGGCCGAGTCCCTCGGCGCCCTCGTACGCGACCTCCTGGACGGCCACGCCCGGCCGGAGCCCGCCCAGGACCCGCCGACGGCCGCCGTCCACCTGCTCCACCAGGGACGCGGCACCTGGTCCGGCCACCGGATCCGCCCGGTCGGCGGCTGCGCCGTCTGCCACCCGCTGCCCGCCGACTCCGCCGCCCCGGCGGCCCCGCTGCCCGCGGCGCCCCGCCCGCTGCCCGACCCGTACCTGCTGCGCGCCCCCAACCCCCGCACCACGGCCGAAGCCTTGCGCGCGGCCCTGTACGACGAGCGGTTCGGGCCGGTCCGCGGCCTGTTCCGCGCGGAGGACTCGGCCTTCTGCCTGACCAGCGCCCTCGTCACCGACGACCGGGACGTCGACGACGGCGGCTACGGCCGGGCCGGGGACTTCGCCGACAGCGAGCGGATCGCCCTCTTCGAGGCCGTCGAGCGGTACGCCGGGATGCGCCCCACCGGCCGCCGCTCCGACCTGCGGGCCTCCTTCGCCGCACTCGGCCCCGAACGCGCCCTGGACCCCGAACGCCTCGGCCTGCCCGACCCCGCCCACCACGGGCACCCGGCGTCGCCGACCGTCCCCTACACGCCCAGCCTGGAACTGGACTGGGTACGGGGCTGGTCGCTCACCCGGCGCCGGGAGATCGCCGTCCCCGAACACGTCGCGTACTGGGACCCGCCCGGCGAGGGCCGCCCGCGCGTCGTGTACGAGTCCTCCAACGGCTGCGGCCTCGGCAACAGCCCCGAGGAGGCCGCGCTCTACGGCCTGTTCGAGGTCGCCGAGCGGGACGCCTTCCTGATGGCCTGGTACACCGCCACCCCGCTGCGCCGCGTCCAGCCGCCGCCCGAGGACACCGACACGGCCCTGCTCGCCGACCGGGCCGCCCTGGCCGGCTACCGGCTCCTGCTGCTCGACGCGACGAACGACTTCGGGATCCCGGCCGTCGTCGCCGTCTGCCGCTACGAGGGCTCCCACCCCGACGCCCCGCGGATGTTCCTCGCCGCCGGCGCCCACCACGACCCGCGCACGGCGATCCGCTCCGCGGTGGCCGAGGCCGTCACCAACGTGCTGGAGTCCGCGCAGCGCGCCCTCGCCGAGGACCGCCCGCGCGATCCCGAACGGCTGCGCCCGATGCTGGACCGTCCCGAGCTGGTGGTCACCCTCGACGACCACGTCGGGGTGAACGCCCTGCCCGAGGCGGCCCCGAGGCTGGAGTTCCTCTACGCCGACACCCCGTGCCTGACCGTCGCCGAGACCTGGCCGGGAGCGCCCGAGCCGGTCACCGACCTCTCCGCCCTGCTCGCCGCGACGGTGGACCGGCTGGAGGCGGCCGGCCTGGAGGTGGTCACCGTCGACCAGACCGAGCCGGGACTGCGCCGGCGCCTCGGCCTGCACTGCGTGAAGACCGTCGTGCCCGGCTCACTGCCGATGACCTTCGGGCACGTCAACCGCCGCACCCTGGGCCTGCCCCGGCTGCTGGAGGTGCCCCACCGGCTGGGCCGCACGGACCGGCCGCTGCGCCACGAGGACCTCGCCCTCCACCCGCACCCCTTCCCCTGACCCCCCCGTCCCCCCTGCCGAACCGAACGAGGACCGGACGTGACGCCGTGATGACCCCCGACACCTGGCACAGCCACCACCTCTACCTGCACTCCGCCACCGAGGACACGGACGCGTTCCTGGTCCACGGGGCGGCCCCGCTCCTCGACGGGCTCGTCGCGGCGGGCGAGGCCGCCGGATGGTTCTTCATCCGCTACGGCGAGGGCGGACCCCACGTACGCGTCCGGGTCCGCGGCCTCGGCGCCGCTGCCGCCGCCGCGCTCCCCGGCGAACTGGCCCGTGCGGCGAAGGCGGTGCCCGAGGTGCCGGGCCCCTGGCCGTCCCGCCACGGCGAGGTCCGCGCCGTCCCGTACGAACCGGAGACCGATCGCTACGGCGGCCCGCGGGCGCTGCCCGTCGCCGAGGAGGTCTTCGAGGCCTCCACCCGGGCGGCCCTCGACACCCTGCGCGCCCTGCCCGCCGGCGGCGGAACCGGAGCCCGGCTGACCGCCGCCGCCGACCTGGCGCACACGACGGTGCACGCGCTCGGCACGGACCCGCTCACCGCGGCGAGATGGCTGCGCGGGCACGCCGCCGGCTGGCGGTGGGTCACCGAGGTGCCGCTGCTGCCCGCCGCGTCCGTCCACACCCGGGTCAACACCGTGTACGCGGCGCAGCGCACCGGCCTCGGGCGGCGGGCCGGGGAACTGCGCGAGCGGCTCGGCGCGGGCACCGCGGCGCCCCGCCTCCTGCGGTGGGCGGCCGCGGTCCGCGGGGCCGACGGACGGCTGCGGGACCTGGGGGAGGAGCTGCGGGCCTGGGTGTGGGGCTCACAGCTCCACATGCTGTTCAACCGGCTCGGGATCACCCCCGACGAGGAGCGGGCCGTGTGCCGGCTGGCCGCCCGCACCCTGCTGGAGACGGAGGAGACGGAGGAGGCACCCGACTACTTCCCGGAGGGCCGCACCGCCGCCGACTTCCGCTACCTGGAGAGGAGCAAGTTCCAGATCGGCCGTGGCGAGGACAGCGAACTGCGCGACCTCCCGGAGGGCGCCGGACGGGCGTGGACGGACCGCGCGTGGGCCGCGGGGCCCGAACTGGCCCTGCCCGCCGCCCCGCTGCCCGAGGTGCCGCTGTCCGCCGTGCTGGCAGCCCGCACCTCGATGCGCGGCCGGCTCCGGGGACCGCTGGACGCCGCGACCCTGGGCTCACTGCTGTGGCACTCCCTCGCCGAGAGCGCCCGCACCGAGCAGCCGGACCCGGACGGCGGCCCGCCGCTGACCCTGTCCCACCGTCCGTACCCGAGCGCGGGCGCCCTCTACACCGCCCGGGTACGGCTGCTGGTGTTCGACGTGGCGGGGGTCCCGGCGGGTACGTACGACTGCCTGCCGGAGCGGCGCGCCCTGCGCCCGGTCGGCCCGGCGCCGGCCGTGGCCGACCTCAAGGCGCTCTCCACGTACCTGTCCCGGCCGGACACGGCCCCCCACTGGATCGGCGTCGACGAGGCGCCCGCGGTCCTGGCCGTGTACGCGGACCTCGGCCTGCTGCGCCGCCGCTACGGCCTGCGCGCCCTGCGCCTGGCCCTGCTGGAGGCCGGCCACCTCACCCAGACCCTGCTGCTGACCGGCGCGGCGCTGGGCCTGGCCGGTACACCGCTGGGGGGATTCCATGACGACCTCGCGCACGAACTCCTGGGCCTGGACGACCTGGAGCAGCCGCTCCAGTACCTGCTGCCGCTGGGGCGGCGCACGCCCTGAGCGCCCGGGAGCCTCAAGAACATCGGGCCGCCTTGGTCCACGCCGCCCTGCACGGCGCGGACACCCCGGCACTGGTCCTGACCTACGCCTGGGAGCGGCTGGTCGTCGACCCCGTCCCCGGCCCCGGCGCGCCACCGACCTCCACGGCACCGAACCCGCCGCGCCGGACGTCGTCCTGGTCACCCCCGGGACCCGGCCCGTCGCCCCGGCCGGCTCCCTGCTCCCGCGGCTGTCCGGCGCACGGCGGCCCCGTGAGCGGCTTCTCGGAGATCGAACGCGAACGCCGCCGCCCCGCTGTGGCGGCTGGGTCCGGCCACCGGCCGTCCACAGGCGGGACGGGGTGTCGGCGGGGGCCGCTAGGCTTCTCGAATGGCTCTTTCGGACGCTTCCCCCGAGATCTCGGACTCCCTGCAGGTACTGCACCGCGTGTTCGGCTACACCTCCTTCCGCGGTGAGCAGGAGCAGATCATCGAGCAGGTCGCCGGGGGCGGCGACGCCCTCGTGCTGATGCCGACCGGTGGCGGCAAGTCGCTCTGCTACCAGATCCCGGCGCTCGTCAGAGAGGGCACCGGCATCGTCATCTCGCCGCTGATCGCGCTGATGCAGGACCAGGTGGACGCGCTCACCGCCCTCGGGGTGCGGGCCGGGTTCCTCAACTCCACCCAGGACCCGTACGAGCGGCAGGCCGTCGAGCAGGCCTTCCTCGCCGACGGGCTGGACCTGCTCTACCTGGCCCCCGAGCGGCTGCGCACCGAGGGCACCCAGCGGCTGCTCGACCGGGGCAAGGTGTCCCTGTTCGCCATCGACGAGGCGCACTGCGTCGCCCAGTGGGGCCACGACTTCCGGCCGGACTACCTGGCCCTGTCGATGCTGCACGAGCGGTGGCCGAAGGTGCCGCGGATCGCCCTGACCGCGACCGCCACCGAGGCCACCCACGCCGAGATCGCGAAACGGCTGGGCCTGGAGGACGCCCGGCACTTCGTCGCCAGCTTCGACCGGCCGAACATCCAGTACCGCATCGCCGCCAAGGACAAGCCGCTGGCGCAGCTGCTGGAGCTGATCAGGTCCGAGCACGACGGGGACGCCGGCGTCGTCTACTGCCTGTCGCGGTCCTCGGTGGAGAAGACCGCGGCCTTCCTGGTGGAGCAGGGCATCGACGCCGTGGCCTACCACGCCGGGATGGACGCCCGCACGCGCGCCGCGAACCAGGCGCGCTTCCTGCGCGAGGACGGCGTCGTGGTGGTGGCCACGATCGCCTTCGGCATGGGCATCGACAAGCCCGACGTGCGCTTCGTGGCCCACCTGGACCTGCCCAAGTCCGTCGAGGGCTACTACCAGGAGACCGGCCGCGCCGGCCGCGACGGCGAGCCGGCCACCGCCTGGCTCGCGTACGGCCTCCAGGACGTGGTCCAGCAGCGCAAGCTCATCGACGGCTCCGAGGGCGACGAGAACCACCGCCGCTCCCTGGCCGCGCACCTGGACGCCATGCTGGCGCTGTGCGAGACCGTCGACTGCCGGCGGGTCCGGCTGCTCGCGTACTTCGGGCAGTCCGGCGAGCCCTGCGGCAACTGCGACACCTGCCTGACGCCCGCCGAGTCCTGGGACGGGACGGTCGCCGCGCAGAAGCTGCTGTCCACGGTGTGGCGCCTTGCGCGGGAGCGGCGCCAGAAGTTCGGCGCCGGGCAGATCATCGACATCCTCCAGGGCAAGAAGACCGCCAAGGTCATCCAGTTCGACCACGACGCCCTGTCGGTGTTCGGCGTCGGCGCGGACCTGAGCACCGGGGAGTGGCGCGGGGTCGTCCGCCAGCTGCTGGCGCTGGGACTGCTGGCGGTGGAGGGCGACTACGGCACCCTCGTGCTGACGGACGCGAGCGGCGAGGTGCTGGGCGGGCGCCGCACCGTCCAGATGCGCAAGGAGAAGGCCCCGGCCGCCGCCTCCCGGAAGAAGGACTCCGGCTCGCGCTCCGGCAAGAGCGCCCGGGTCCCGGTCGACCTGCCCGCCGGGGCCGTGCCGGTCTTCGAGGCCCTGCGGGCCTGGCGGGCCGCGACGGCGCGCGAGCAGGGCGTCCCGGCGTACGTCGTCTTCCACGACGCCACGCTGCGGGAGATCGCGACGCTCCTGCCCGGCACGGTGGAGGAGCTGTCCGGGGTGGGCGGCGTCGGCGAGGCCAAGCTCGCCAAGTACGGCGAGGGCGTCATCGGGGCCCTCGCCGACTTCACCGCCGCCAAGGCGACCCAGGCCACCCAGGCTGCCGCGGCCCCGGCCCCGGCCCCGGCCGCCGCCGAAGCGGAACCCCCGCTCTCCCACGAGGACGAACCGCCCTTCGACCTGGACGAGGACCCGCCCTGGGACGACTGGCAGTAGCCCCGCCGAACCGGAACGGGATCGTCAGGCCCGCGTCAAAGATCGGTCTCCTTGTGCAAAGGGCGCGTCAGGAAGTGCGCCCAGGGGAGTCGGCCGGCCACAGACTGGTGGTGCGACGGAGCCGGACGACGGCCGGCGGCACGCCGAACGGAGCACGGTCCCACCGTGGGGGTACGGACCGGGCGACGCGGGCGCGTGCCGTCTCCGTTCGCACAGCACGGGCCGTCCGGCCTCCGGTGTGGGGATACCGGTGCCCGGACGGCCCGCGTACTGCCGGGGGAGTGCCGCCGGGAGCCGATCACGCTCCGGCGTAGGCGGCGAGGTGCTCGGCGGTGAGGGTGGAGCCGTCGGCGACGAGGTCGGCCGGCGTGCCCTCGAACACGATCCGGCCGCCGTCGTGTCCGGCACCCGGCCCGAGGTCGATGATCCAGTCCGCGTGCGCCATGACCGCCGGGTGGTGCTCGACGACGATCACCGACTTGCCGGAGTCGACCAGCCGGTCCAGCAGCCCGAGCAGCTGCTCCACGTCCGCCAGGTGCAGGCCCGTCGTCGGCTCGTCCAGGACGTAGACCCCGCCCTTGTCCGCCATGTGGGTGGCCAGCTTCAGCCGCTGCCGCTCGCCGCCCGACAGCGTGGTGAGCGGCTGGCCGAGGGTGAGGTAGCCGAGCCCGACGTCGGAGAGCCGGCCCAGGATGCGGTGCGCGGCCGGGACGCGGGCCCCGCCGGAAGCGAAGAACTCCTCCGCCTCGCGCACCGGCATCGCCAGCACCTCGCTGATGTCACGGTCCCCGAGCCGGTAGTCCAGCACCGACGCCTGGTAGCGCTTCCCCTCGCAGTCCTCGCAGGTGGAGGAGACGCCCGCCATCATCCCCAGGTCCGTGAAGACCACGCCCGCGCCGTTGCAGGCCGGGCAGGCACCCTCGGAATTGGCGCTGAACAGCGCGGGCTTCACCCCGTTGGCCTTGGCGAACGCCGAACGGATCGGGTCGAGCAGCCCTGTGTACGTCGCGGGGTTGCTGCGGCGCGAGCCGCGGATCGGGCCCTGGTCGACGGAGACCACGCCCTCCTCCGCCGGGATCGAGCCGTGCACCAGCGAGCTCTTGCCGGAGCCGGCGACCCCGGTGACCACCACCAGCACCCCGAGCGGGACGTCCACGTCGACCGCCCGCAGGTTGTGCTCGTCCGCCCCGCGGATCTCCAGGGCGCCCGAGGGCGTCCGCACCGTCTTCTTCAGGCCGGTGCGGTCGCCCAGGTGGCGGCCCGTGACCGTGCCGGAGGCCCGCAGCCCCTCCACGGTGCCCTCGAAGCAGACCGTGCCGCCCGCGGTGCCCGCCCCGGGACCGAGGTCGACGACGTGGTCGGCGATCGCGATGGTCTGCGGCTTGTGCTCCACGACCAGCACCGTGTTGCCCTTGTCGCGCAGCCGCAGCAGCAGGTCGTTCATCCGCCGGATGTCGTGGGGGTGCAGGCCGGTGGTGGGCTCGTCGAAGACGTAGGTGACGTCGGTGAGCGCCGAGCCGAGGTGGCGGATCATCTTGACGCGCTGCGCCTCGCCGCCCGAGAGGGTGCCTGCCGGGCGGTCGAGCGCGAGGTAGCCCAGGCCGATCTCCACGAAGGAGTCCAGGGTGTGCCGGAGCTTGTCCAGCAGCGGCGCCACCGAGGGCTCCTCCAGGCCGCGCACCCAGGCGGCCAGGTCGCTGATCTGCATCGCGCAGGCGTCCGCGATGCTGATCCCCCCGATCTTCGAGGAGCGGGCCTCCGCGGTGAGCCGGGTCCCCTCGCACTCGGGACAGGTGGCGAAGGTCGTGGCCCGCTCCACGAACGCCCGGATGTGCGGCTGGAGCGCTTCGACGTCCTTGGACAGCATCGACTTCTGGATCTTCGGGATCAGTCCCTCGTAGGTGAGGTTGATGCCGTCGACCTTGATCTTGGTCGGCTCCTTGTGGAGGAGGTCGGCCAGTTCCCTCTTGGTGAACTTCCGGATCGGCTTGTCCGGGTCGAAGAAGCCGCAGCCGCCGTAGATCCGCCCGTACCAGCCGTCCATGCTGTAGCCGGGAATGGTGAGCGCGCCCTCGTTGAGGGACTTGGAGTCGTCGTAGAGCTGGGTCAGGTCGATGTCGGAGACGGTGCCGCGGCCCTCGCAGCGCGGGCACATGCCGCCGGTGCGGTTGAAGGTCGCCTTCACCGTCTTCTTGGTGCCCTTCTCGACGGTGATCGCCCCGCTCGCCCGGACCGAGGGCACGTTGAAGGCGTACGCGCCGGGCGGGCCGACGTGCGGGTCGCCGAGGCGGCTGAAGAGGATGCGCAGCATCGCGTTGGCGTCGGTGGCGGTGCCGACCGTGGAGCGGGGGTCGGCGCCCATCCGCTGCTGGTCGACGATGATCGCCGTGGTCAGCCCTTCGAGCACGTCGGCATCGGGCCGCGCCTGCGTGGGCATGAAGCCCTGGACGAAGGCACTGTAGGTCTCGTTGATCATCCGCTGGGACTCGGCGGCGATCGTGTCGAACACCAGCGAGCTCTTCCCCGAGCCGGAGACGCCCGTGAACACCGTCAGCCGGCGCTTGGGGATCTCGATCGCGACGTCCTTGAGGTTGTTGACGCGTGCGCCGTGCACGCGGATCAGACCGTGGCTGTCGGCGATGTGGGGCGCGGGCGACCCCGTGTCCGTCCTCTTGGCCATGCTCTTCGTGTCTCCATCGCTCGCTCCGGCCCGTGCGGCGTGACCGCCGCCCTACGGCAGCCACGCTATGCGGGGTCCAAGGTCCGGCGCTTCTCGAATCCTGATCCGTTCCTGATCCGTCCGCCGCGTCCCGCCCCGCACCCGTGGCCCGTTCCACTGCGCAAAGCCCTCCTGACCGGCGCAAACCGCTGGGCGTCTTCAAGCCAAACGGACCGGTGCGACCGGAGGGTGCCGTACCGGGGACCGGTGCCCGCCGCGCTACTGTGCGTACGTGAACTCTCATGTCGTCATAGGTTTCGGGCCCGCCGGGGCCGCCACCGCTCGGCTGCTCGCCGAACGGGGCCACTCAGTCAAGGTCGTCACCGCCTCGGGCCGGGCCCCGGAGCCCGGCATCGAGCACATCGCAGTGGACGCCCGGGACAGCGGGCGGCTGACCGAGGTGGCGCGGGACGCCGTCGCCCTCTACAACTGCGCCTCGCCGCCCTACCACCGCTGGGCCGCTGAATGGCCCGCGCTGGCCGCCTCGTTGTGCACGGCCGCCGAGGCCACCGGTGCCGTCCTGGTCATGCTCGGCAACCTCTACGGGTACGGCCCGGTGGACGTCCCCATGACGGAGGACCTGCCGCTCGCGGCGACCGGCCCCAAGGGGCGGGTCCGCGCGGCCGTCTGGGAGCGGGCGCGCGCCCTGCACGAACAGGGCCGCGTCAAGGCCGTCGAGGTGCGGGCCTCGGACTTCTTCGGACCCGGCGTCACCGACGGCGGGCACCTGGCCGCCCGCGTCCTGCCCCCGCTGCTGCGCGGCAAGCCCGTCTCCACCCTCGGCGACCCGGACGCCCCGCACAGCTGGACCTACCTCCCCGACGTGGCCCGGGCCCTGGCCGAGGCCGCGGGCGACGAGCGCGCCTGGGGCCGGGCCTGGCACGTGCCGACCGGACCCGCGCTGTCCGTCCGCGAGATGACGCGCCGGCTGGCCGACGAGGCGGGCACCGGACCGGTCGCGGTGCGCGGGCTGCCCGCCGCCGTCCTGGCCGTCGGCGGGCTGTTCTCCCCGTTGCTGCGCGAACTCAAGGAGATCCGCTACCAGTTCGACCGTCCCTTCGTCGTCGACACGAGCGCCTGGGAAACCGCGTTCGGCGTGCGGGCCACGCCCGTCGACGAGCAGGTGAAGGCGACCGTGGCGTGGTGGCGCGAGCGCCTGGCAGCCGGCCGATGACCCCGCCCGGCCAGTCCTCCCCGCACCTGTCCCTTCCGGCCCCGCCTTCCGTGGTGACGCGCGACGACATCGCCGTCGTCGGCATGGCGTGCCGGTTCCCCGGCGCCCGCGACGTCAACCAGTACTGGCGGCTCCTGACGGACCCGCAGCCGCAGTTCTCCGGCATACCCGACTCGCGGTGGCGCGCCGCCGCCTTCCTCAGCGACGACTTCCGCGACACCTCCGCCGCCTACACGGACACCATGGCCCTGCTGCCGGACGTGGACCGGTTCGACGCCGCGCACTACGGCATCCCGCCGCGCCGGGCCAGGGCCATGGACCCCCAGCACCGGCTGCTGATCGACCTCGCCCGCGAGGCGGTCCAGGACGCCGGGTGGGAGGTCGACGGCTTCGACCGCGAGGAGACCTCGGTCATCACCGCCCTCACCGAGAGCGGCTACCGCCAGCTCAGCACCATGCGGCTGCGCATGCGCCAGCTGGCCGGCGGCGAGTTCGGGGCCCGGGCGGCCGACCCGCACTGGCAGGAGACCGTCCGCGCGGTCGACGGCCTGCACGGCACCTCCGCCGCCGGGCTGCTGCTCAACATGGGGCCGAACACCATCAGCTCGGTCTTCGACCTGCACGGCGAGAGCTACGCCCTGGACTCCGCCTGCTCCGGCGGCCTCATGGCCGTGGCCAACGCCGTGTACGCGCTGCGCGCGGGCCGCACCCGCATCGCGCTGGCGGGCGGCGCGCAGCTGGTGCTCACCCCCGACCTGCTGGTGGGCCTGTGCCGGATCGGCGCGATCTCCCGCAGCGGCCGGTGCCTGCCCTTCGGGGCGAAGGCCGACGGGTTCGTCCTCGGGGAGGGCGCCGGGATCCTGGTCCTGCGGCCCCTGTCCGACGCCCTGGCCGCCGGCGACCGCGTGTACGCGGTGATCCGGGGCATCGGCACGGCCAACGACGGGACCGTGCAGGGCGGGATGCACCCCCAGGCGGCCGGCCAGCTCCGCGCCCTGCGCCGCGCCTACCGGGACGCCGGCCTGGCACCGGACGCGGTGGACTACCTGGAGGCGCACGGCACCGGCACCACGGTCGGCGACCCCGTCGAGCTCGACGTCCTGCGCGAACTGCGCGGCGAGGGCGCCCGCCCGGCCCATCTCGGCGCCGTGAAGGCGGTGGTCGGCCACTCGCTGAACTCCGCCGGCATGGCCGGGCTCATCAAGTCCGTGCTGGCCGTGCACCGGGGAGTGATCCCGCCCCAGCCGGAGTTCGAACCGGCCGACGGCGCCCTGCTGGACTCCGCGGGGCTGACCGTCCCGACGGCACCGGTCCGCTGGCCGGAGACCGGCGGACCGCGGCGGGCCGGGGTGAGCGCCTTCGGCTTCGGCGGCACCGGCGTCCACATGGTGGTGGAGCAGGCCCCCGCCCCGGCCGTGCCCGCCGCGCCGGGGCAGGGGCCGCACGTGCTGGTGCTCACCGCCCGCGACCGGGCGGGGCTGGCCCGGCACGCCCGGGAGCTGGCCGCGGTGATCGCCGAGGACCGGCCGGAGCCGGCCGCGGTGGCGGACACCCTGGCCCGCCGGGCTCCGCTCGGGGAACGTCTGGCGCTGGTGGTGGAGGACGCCGACGACGCCGTGGCGCGGCTGACGGAGGCCGCCGCCGGGGTGGAGGCGGGGCGTACGCCGGACCCCGGGGCGGAGCGGCCCGCGGTGCCCGGGCCGCGGGTACCGCCGTGCACGCTGCCGCCGAGCCCGCTCGCCCCGCGCCGGCACTGGGCCGTGGACGAGTCGGCCCGCGAGGCGGCCGGGCCGGACGCGCCCGGAGCGTGGGCCGCGGAGCGGACGACGGCGGCCCCGGCGGCCGCCCCCGGCGCGGAGTCCGTCGCCACCGTCGTGCTGGAGGAGGTCTCGCGGGCCGGTGTCTTCCCGCTCTCGGACCTGAGCACGGGCATGTCGCTCGTGACCGACCTCGGCTTCGACTCCCTGATGCTCCAGGAGCTGGAGGTCAGCATCGGCAAGCGGGTGCCGGGCTTCCGCGCCGCGGAGCTGTTCACGCCCGGCCTCACCATCGGCCGGCTGATCGCCGTGGCGGCCGGGGAGGGGGACCAGGACGCGCCGGAGCTCCCGCCGGCCTTTGAGGAAACGATTTTTCTCGACGTGCCGCCGCAGTGGAGCCCCGACTCCGCCCGGGTCGACGAGTTCCCCGAGGTGGCCCGGTTCGAGGAGCGGCTCGAAGCGGTCGAGGGCAGCCCCGCGGGGTACCCGTACTTCCGGGTCCACGAGGGCACCATCACCGACACCACGGTGATCGGCGGCCGCCCGTACCTGTCCTTCGGCAGCTACAACTACCTCGGCCTGTCCGGCCATCCGGCGGTCAACGCGGCCGTGCACGAGGCGGTGGACCGCTACGGGACCTCCGTATCGGCGAGCCGGGTGCTCTCCGGCGAACGCGAACTGACCGTGCGGCTGGAGCGGGCGCTCACCGAGTTCCTCGGCGTCGGGGACTGCCTCACGCTGGTCAGCGGCCACGCCACCAACGTCACCGCGATCGGTCACCTCGTGGGCCCCGGCGACCTCGTGGTCCACGACGCGCTCGCCCACGACAGCATCCTCCAGGGCTGCGCCCTGTCGGGAGCCGCCCGCCGCCCCTTCGCCCACAACGACATGGGCGAGCTGGAGCGGATGCTGAGGCTCAACCGGTCCCGGTTCCGGCGGGTCCTGATCGCCGTCGAGGGCGCGTACAGCATGGACGGGGACCTCGTCGACCTGCCCGCCGTGATCGAGCTGAAGAAGCGCTTCGGCGCCCTGCTGATGGTGGACGAGGCGCACAGCATCGGCACCGTGGGCGAACACGGCCGGGGCGTCGGCGAGTTCCACGGGGTCGACCGCTCCGACGTGGACCTGTGGATGGGCACCCTCTCCAAGGCCTTCGCCAGCTGCGGCGGCTACCTCGGCGGCTCGGCCCGGATGGTGCGCTGGCTGCGCCACACGCTCCCCGGCTTCGTCTACAGCGTCGGCCTGACCCCGGCCAACGCGGCGGCGGCACTGGCCGCCACCGAGCTGATGACGGCGCAGCCGGAGCGGGTCCGGGCGCTGCGGCGCAACTCCGCGCTCTTCCTGGACCTCGCCGCCGCGGCCGGGCTGTCGACGGGCCCCAGCGCGGGCACTCCGATCGTGCCGTGCATCCTCGGGGACTCGGCGAAGACCCTGCGGGTCGCGCACGGCCTCTTCGAGCGGGGCGTGATCGCCGACCCCATCTTCCACCCGGCGGTGGAGGAGGGGCTCTCGCGGCTGCGGTTCTTCGTCACCAGCGAGCACCGCGAGGACGACATCAGGCGTGCCGTCGCCCTGCTGGCCGGGGAGGTGGCGTCCGCCTCGGGAGGTGCCGCCGGGTAAGCGCACCTCAGATCAGGGTGCGTTCGATGCGGCTGAGGGTGGCGCTCTTGGCGGGGGCGTCACCCTCCTGCGCGTCAGGGTCGGTGCCGTGCGGCTGTTCGGCGCCGCCCATGCGCTGCGAGAGCAGGTAGGCGATGATCTCCGCCTCCTGTTCCTGGACGTCGTCGTAGGTCGCGCGCAGGAGCATGTCGCGCACGATGTCGGGGTCGAGGTCGGGGAACAGGAGGCGGGCGGCCGCCTCGTCCAGTCCGCCGGCCCCGCGGTGGCAGCAGATGATGTGGCCCAGCTCGTGCAAGATGATGTGCTCCTGATGCGCGCTGGTGGTGTTGGCGTCGTAGAAGATCAGGTCCTCGTCGCGGGCGGCGACCCACATGCCGCACGGGTGCGACGAGGGCATCTGCATCGGGACCAGGATGATCGGGCGGTCGCGGACCTCGCCGAGGTGGCGGCAGAGCTCGGCGACGTCGGGGGCCTCGGGGAGGTCGAGTTCGGCGAGCCTGCGGGCCCCGGCCTTGCGCAGCTTCTTCAGCCGGCTGCGGCGGTCGTGGTCGGCGGCCCGCTCCTTCCAGACGCCCCTCATTCGGGGTCGTTGGAGTCGGTGACGGGGGGAAGGCCCTGCAGCTGCCGGTACTGGTCCATGATGGCCGTGATCGCGGCGAGGTTCTCCTTCTTCATGCCCGCCGCGCGCATCGCCACGGCGCGGACGCCGGACTGGCGCAGTGCCTCGATGGCGGCCACCTGGCTGAGCACGGACTCGGCGACCTTGTCGTCGAAGAAGTAGGCGACCGAGACGCCGAAGAAGCGCGCGAGGGCGGCCAGGAGGTCGGGCGAGGGGTTGGAACGCTTGCCGGTCCGCAGCTGGGACAGGTAGACACCGCCGACCTTGAGTTCGGGGTTGGCCCGCTTGAGCTCCTCCGCCACCTCGGCGTTCGTCCAGTGCTTGCCCTTGGGGCGGACGGTCTTGAAGAGGTCGTCGAGGCGCGTCGCGAGCAGGGGCCGGTCGTCGGCCTCGGTCTCGGTGTCGGTCATGGTGATCCTTCCTCCCGTCACCTCCTCGGTATAGCCCTTGGCTATACGTCAGTTTCACAGATTAGCGGTCAGTTGACAATTGGGCTGGACTCCGCCAACGTTGGGTCTCGCCGATAGCTGGCAGTTAACTCGACTCACGGGGGTTTGTCGGTTGGCTTGCCGGTGAAAAACGGACTGGCCCGGCCCTCGGGGGATGGGCCGGGCCAGTCCGGGCGGTGAACCGCCCGTCCCGCCCCGTGCGGAGACGGGGGGTAACGGGGGAGCTGCCCGCCCGGTTTGACGGGGGATGCAAACCGGGCGGGCGCTTCAACTCGCGGTGCCGAGCTTACTGTAGGCAGCCGCCACTTTGGTGAGCCATGCGACCTCCGCCGTGAAGTTGTCGGTGTCGCGGTCGTCGAAATCGCCGGCGTCCTTGTTGTCGTGAGGGACGGTGCCGTTCCGCTTCGCCAGCAGGGCCTGCTTGATCTGCGCCGCTTCCGTGAACGCCTGCCGCAGCTCCTCGCTGGCGTCCTTGCCGGGCCCCCCCGAACCGGGGGCGGTGCGGTCGATGTAGGGGCGCAGATCCCGCCACCCGTCGCGTATCTCCACGACCCGGCGGTGCAGCCGGTAGTCCATCTCGGAGACCGAGGCGCCCGGCGGCTCCAGCGCGATGTCCGGGGAGGACTCGTACAGGTCCCGCCACAGCGGGTACAGCGCCCGGTAGGACCGGTAGCTGCGCGCCCAGTCCAGCAGCCGGGTGGCCGAGGGGCCCCAGGAGGAGTTGGTCAGGCTCAGCGACAGGATCACGATGCCCGTCGCGCTGAAGATGTTCGACGCGAGCTTCCAGACGCCGATGTCGATCCCCGCCGCCGACGTCAGGATGTTGACCGTCCTCGCCGAGCAGTACAGGAAGAGGACCACGGCGGCGACGCGCAGCATCCGCAGCGCCTGCCGCAGCGAGGCGTTGTCGGTCATCTCGGCGTAGGGGCCGCACTGGCGGAAGATCGTGACGCAGGGAACCGCCTGCGACACGATGAAGGCCAGCAGGTACGTGAGCACCAGCGGCTGGCCGCTGCCCGTGTCGAAGTCGGAGGACGGCCGGTTCGTGCCGTCCGCGAGCAGGAACAGCGCGACGAGCCCCACGTTCAGCGCGAAGCCGGTGACGGTCCACCAGCGCGCCCTGCGCAGCGCCTCCTCGTCGGCGTCCGCCCACTTCAGCAGGATGATCTGCGAGCTGACGCAGAAGGCCACCGCCGCCAGGTGCATGAGGAGGATGGCGAGGTTGCCGACGCCGAGGATGCTGCCGCCGCCCATGGCGACGGCGCCCATGGTGAAGGTCAGGCACTGGAGCAGGAGGGTGGTGATCAGCGCGCGGTAGGCGCTGTCCCGCCAGCTGCGGCGCGCCTGGCACAGCCGGTAGACGAGCGCCGCGTACGACGAGAGCGCCGCGATGACGAAGCAGAGGGTTCTGGTGGTGTTCACGTCCTGGATTTTCTGCGGGTGCCGTGTAGGGGGCGGACGGGTCAGGCGGTCTTCTCGGTCAGGGGGACGTCGAGTCCGACGCTCTCGGCCGCCACGGCGATCGCGTAGTCGAAGAAGGCGGCCTCGTCGCTGACGCTGTCGTGGGTGCGGCTGAAGACCTGGAAGACCAGCAGGCCGATCAGGTTGCTCCACAGCACGATGCCGCGCTCGATGATGTCCGAGAACGGAGCCCCGGGCACGCCGCCGAAGGCCGCCACGGCCTCGGGCAGCAGGAGCCGGCGGGCGGGCGGCGTCCGCCGGGGCGGGGTGAGTTCACCGGCCTCCAGGGCCGAGCGGATGACCCCGGCGAGCACGGCGGGCGTCCGGGAGGCGGGCGGGACCGTGTCCTGCGGCGCGTGGTAGCCGGGTACGGGCGAGCCGTAGATCAGGGTGAACTCGGCCGGGTTCTCGAACGACCACTGCCGCAGCGCCCGCGTGGCCGCGAGCAGCCGCGCACCCGCCGGGGCCCCCGCGGCCGCGGCGTCGGCGTCGGCACGCTCCATCGCGGCGCCGGAGGCGTCGTACGCGTCGATGACCAGGGCGGTCAACAGGTCGTCGCGGTGCGGGAAGACGGCTTCCACTTCCGTGACGGCGAGGCCGCACTCGTGCGCGACGGCCTCCGGGGACAGCCCTGCGGCCCCCCGCTCCGCCAGCTGCGCACGCGCGGCGTCCAGGATCCGGGCCGCCTGGCCCGTGCGTTCGGGATTCGAACTCTTTGCGGAAACGTCCATGCCGGAACCGTACCGGCCGGGGGTCGGCGGCCGTGAGCGCGCCCGCCCGGACGCCCGGGCCGGGCGCCCGGTTCAGGCCACCGCGCGCGCCCGCCCGCCCCCGGGGGTCAGGGCGTGCGGGTCAGGTAGCCGCCCATGGAGGTGAAGTACTCGGCCGCGGGCAGTTCCCGCCCGTCCTCGGTGCGCACGCGCGTGATGGCCAGGCCGTGGTTGCGGCCGGTGGCGGCGTCGGCGCCGGCGACGATCACCACGCCGTCGCCCTCGCGGTAGAAGATCCGGCCGGGCGTGCCGCCGTACCGGGCGCGGGAGACCCTGGCGGCCAGGACCTCGACGCGCCGGCCCCGGTGGAAGGTGAAGGCGCTGGGGTACGGGTCGGACTGGGCGCGGACCAGGCGTTCGAGGGTCTGGGCGGGCCAGGTCCAGTCGATGCGGCCGTCCTCGACGGAGCGCTTGTGGAAGAAGCTCGCCTGCGCGCGGTCCTGGCGGGTGAACTCCCGCTGTCCGGAGGCGATCAGGCCGAGCGCGCCGATGGTGACCGGGGCGATCAGGTCGACGGTCTTGTGGAAGAGGTCGGTGGCGGTGTCCTCCGGTCCGACCGGGACCGCCTCCTGCCGCACGATGTCGCCGGCGTCGAGTTCGTCGTTCATCATGTGCGCGGTGACGCCCACTTCGGTCTCCCCGTTGATCAGGGCCCAGATCAGCGGGGAGAAGCCGGCGTACTTCGGGAGCAGCGAGTCGTGCACGTTCAGCGTGCCGTGGCGGGGGAGGCCGAAGACGCGCGGGGGGATCCAGGTGCGCCAGTTGTTGGCGACGATGACGTCCGGGTCGGCCGCCTTGAGGCGCTCGAACAGCTCCTCGTCGTCGGGCCGGTTGCGCAGCAGCACCGGGACGCCGTGCTCCTCGGCGAGGTCGGCGACGGAGTCGCTCCAGATCTTCTCGTAGACGTGCTCGCTCCTGGGGTGCGTGACGACCAGCACCACGTCGTGTTCGGAGTCCAGGAGGGCTTGCAGGGTGCGGTGCCCCCACGTCTGGTAGCCGAACATGACGACCCGCATGGAGTTCCTCCTCAGCGCAGGGGGTTGGCCGCCGGTCAGTTAAGCAAGGCTTGCCTAAGCGCGCAACGGGGCGCATTGAGGGGCGCGTTGGCGTCGGCGTGCTCCCGCCGGCCCCGGCAGGCCCCTCGACAGCCGCGAGAACATCAGCTTAGCCTTACCTAAGTTTCGGGCCGGGCCCCGGCCGGCGGGCCCCCTTCCCGTACGTCCCCGCTGCCCGACCGACGGCCGCCGCGCGGCGCTGCGGCCACCCCCCGCACGATGGGAGTGACATGGCACAGGCTCGTCCCGGCGACGCCCCTCCGATCCACGACCTCGTAGGCATCGGCTTCGGGCCCTCGAACGTGGCCATGGCGATCGCGCTCAGCGAGCACAACGCACGCGTCGGCAGACAGGACGCCGTCACCGCCCAGTTCTTCGAGGTGCAGCCGCGCTTCGGCTGGCACCGGGGCATGCTCATCGACGACGCCACCATGCAGGTGTCCTTCCTCAAGGACCTGGTGACCCTGCGGAACCCGGCCAGCGGGTTCAGCTTCCTGTGCTACCTCAAGAGCAGGGGCCGGCTGGTCGACTTCATCAACCACAAGAGCCTCTTCCCCCTGCGGGTGGAGTTCCACGACTACCTGGAATGGGCGGCGGCCCAGGTCGACGACATGGTCTGCTACGGCCACGAGGTCGTGGGGGTGACCCCCGTCCTGTCGGACGGGGTCGTGGAACACCTCGACGTCACCGTCCGCTCGGGCGAGGGGCTCGCCCTGCACCGGGCCCGCAACCTCGTCATCGGCACCGGGCTGCGCCCCCTGATGCCGGAGGGCGTGGAACGCACGGAGCACGTCTGGCACACCTCCGAACTGCTGACCAGGGTCGAGGAGATGGCGGGGGCCGCGCCCTCCCGGTTCGTCGTCGTGGGTGCGGGGCAGAGCGCCGCGGAGAACGTGGCCTACCTGCACCGGCGCTTCCCCGGGGCCGAGGTCTGCGCCGTCTTCACCCGCTACGGCTACAGCCCCGCCGACGACAGCGGTTTCGCCAACCGGATCTTCGACCCGGAGGCGGTCGACGAGTTCTTCACCGCCCCCGAGGACGTCAAGCGCGGCCTGATGGACTACCACCGCAACACCAACTACTCGGTGGTGGACATCGACCTGATCGACGACCTGTACCGGCAGATGTACCAGGAGAAGGTCCTCGGCACCGAGCGCCTGCGCTTCCTCAACGTCTCCCGGCTGACGGAGGTGAAGGAGGCCCCCGGCGCCGGCGTACGGGCCACCGTGCGGTCCCTGGTCACCGGCGAGGAGACCCTCCTGGACGCCGACGCCGTGGTCTTCGCCACCGGCTACCGGCCCGCCGACCCCCTCGGCCTCCTCGGAGAGGTCGCCGACCGCTGCCTGCGGGACGAGGAGGGGCGCGTACGCGTCGGACGCGACTACCGCATCGGCACCGAACCGGGCGTGCGCTGCGGCATCTACGTACAGGGCGGAACCGAGCACACGCACGGCATCACCTCCTCCCTGCTGTCCAACACCGCCGTCAGGGTCGGCGAGATCCTCGACTCGCTCCTCGGCCGGAGTCCCGGATCCGGCTCCGTCGCGGCCAGGACCGTCGCGGACGGCACCGGCCGCACCGCCCGCTAGCGGAAGGGAGGGTTCACGAGGACATGGGCACGAGCACGGTGGAACGCCGGGCCGCCGGGGGTGCCTCCCGGGTGCCGCGCCGACGGCGGGTGGGGCCGGGCACGCTGGTGGCGGTCCTGCTGGCGGCCGCCCTGGTCTCGCTGGCCGTCGGCGCCCGCGCGCTGACCCCCGCGGAGGTCTGGCAGGGCCTGTTCGCGGCGCCGGACCCCGACCGCAGGCTCACCGAGATCAGGCTCATCGTGCAGACCGTACGGGTGCCCCGGACGGTGCTCGCGATCGTGGCGGGCACCGCCCTGGGGGTCGGCGGGGCGCTGATCCAGGGGTACACGCGCAACCCGATCGCCGACACGGGCCTGCTGGGGGTGAACTCCGGAGCCTCGTTCGCCGTGGTGACCGTCATCGCGGTGTTCGGGCTCACCAGCCCGTTCCAGTACGTGTGGTTCGCCTTCCTGGGGGCGGCGGTGGCCGGGGCCGTCGTGTTCGGGCTGGCGAGCATCGGGCGGGGGGCCGGCCATCCGCTGACCCTGGCACTGGCCGGGCAAGGGGTGACGGTGTTCCTCGCGGCGATGACCACGGCGGTCGCGCTGTCGGACCAGGCGTCGCTGAACGCGCTGCGGTTCTGGAACGCGGGCTCCGTTTCCGGGGTCGGCTTCGACGTCATCCGGCCGGTGGCCGCGTTCGTCGCGGCCGGGCTGGTACTGGCCCTGGTCACCCTGCCCGCGGTCAACCTGCTGAACCTGGGGGACGACGTGGCGCGCGGGCTCGGCGTGAACATCACGCTGGTGCGGACCGCCGGCATCGTCGCGATCACCCTGCTGGCGGGCGCGGCGACGGCGGCGTGCGGCCCCATCGCGTTCCTCGGCCTGATGGTGGCCCACGTGGCCCGGTACCTGGCCGGGCCGGACTACCGCCGGCTCGTGCCGTATGCGGGCCTGCTCGGCGCGATCGTCCTGCTGGTCTGCGACATCGCGGGACGTCTGGTGGTGCGGCCGGGCGAGCTGGACGCGGGGGTCCTGGTGGCCCTGCTCGGGGCGCCGTTCTTCGCGGTGCTGGTGTGGCGCGGGAGGTTCAGGAGCGCGTGAACGGGGCGGACGTGAGGGCAGTGGTGGCGCCGGGCGTGCGGCTCGGCCGGGTGTCGTTCGTGTGGCGGCCGTGGATCGCGGCGGTCACCCTGCTGCTGGCCGCGGCGGTCTTCCTGCTGGGCTGCCTGTCCATCGGCGTGGGGGAGTTCCCCATCGCCCTGCCGCAGGTGATCGCCACCGTCCTGGGCGGCGGCGAAAGGGTCGACCAGTTCGTGATCATGGACCTGCGGATGCCGAGGGCGCTGGCCGGGCTGGTCGTGGGCGTGGCCCTCGGGGTGTCCGGGGCGATCACCCAGTCCGTCGCGCGCAATCCGCTGGCCAGCCCGGACATCCTGGGGATCACCGGCGGCGCCGGCATGGTGGCGGTCTTCCTGGTCACGGTATCGGGAGGGGCCGCCGCGGCGGTCGCCGACGCGGTGGGCCTGTCGGCCGCGGCGCTCGCGGGCGGGCTCGGCGCGGGCCTGCTGGTCTACTTCCTGGCGTGGCGGCGGGGGATCGACGGCTTCCGGCTGATCCTGATCGGCATCTCGGTCAGCGCCGTCACGGAGGCGGTCACGACCTGGCTGCTGGTCACGGCCGACATCCGGGACGTGGCCCGGGCGCAGGCGTGGCTGATCGGCTCGCTGGACGGCCGCTCGTGGGGCGAGGTCCGGGTGGCGTTCTGGTGCACCGTCGTGCTGCTGGGGGTGGTGGCGTGCGCGGCCTTCCAGTTCAAGCCGCTGCACCTGGGCGACGAGATCGCCGCCGGGCTGGGCGTGCGCCACTCGGCCGTACGGGCCGTGCTGCTGCTGTGCGCGGTGCTGCTGGCCGGTGTCGCGGTGAGTGCGGCGGGCCCGGTCCCGTTCGTGGCGCTGGTGGCGCCGCAGGCGGCGATGCGTCTGGCGAGGTGCCCGACGCCGCCGTTGGCGGCCTCCGGGCTGGTGGGGGCGCTGCTGCTGATCGGGGCGGACCTGGTCGCCCGTACGGCGCTGCCCGTCACCCTTCCCGTCGGCGTGGTCACGGCCGCGGTCGGCGGACCCTTCCTCGTATACCTGCTGGTGCGGGCCAACCTCCGCTAGCGGGCACGGATTCGGGCACACACGGAACAGGGGGACCAGTGGCAGCGGAGCACGGAACCGGGGGCGCCGGCGGGGCCGGCGGCGCCTCCCGGCTGGCCGCCAGGGGCGTCACGGTCGGGTACGGCGGCCGGAGCGTCATCGAGGACCTCGACGTGGAGATCCCGGCCGGGGTGGTCACCACCATCATCGGACCCAACGGCTGCGGGAAGTCGACCCTGCTGCGGACCCTGTCGAGGCTGCTCAGGCCGACCGGCGGAACAGTGGTGCTGGACGGCGAGGACATCGGCCGGCTCCGCACCAGGGACGTGGCGAAGAAGCTCGGCCTGCTGCCGCAGGCGCCGGTCGCGCCGGACGGGCTCACGGTGTCCGACCTGGTCGCCCGGGGCCGGCACCCGCACCAGGGCTGGCTGCGGCAGTGGTCCTCGGACGACGCCGCCGTGGTGGAGCGGGCCCTCGCCATGACCGGGGTGTCCGACCTGGCCGACCGCGCGGTGGACACCCTCTCGGGAGGGCAGCGCCAGCGCGTGTGGATCTCGATGGCGCTGGCCCAGGGCACCGACCTGCTGCTGCTCGACGAGCCGACCACCTACCTGGACCTGGCGCACGCGATCGACGTCCTCGACCTGGTGGACGACCTGCACGAGGGCGGCCGCACGGTGGTCATGGTGCTGCACGACCTCAACCTCGCCACCCGCTACAGCGACAACCTCGTGGTGATGAGGGCCGGTTCGGTCCTGGCGCAGGGCCACCCGCGCGAGGTCGTCACCGCCGGCCTGCTGCAGGAGGCGTTCGGCCTGCGCGCGGAGGTCATCGAGGACCCGGTGGGCGACCGCCCGCTCATCGTCCCGATAGGCCGCGCGCACGTGCGGCGGGGCCCGGCTCGGACATAGATACGGGCCCAAGTAAGGCTAGGCTCCCCTTAGTTGGAGCGCTAGGGTGTGGCTGCCCCAGGGCGGCACTGCAACGGACGGCACAAGAGCAAGGGATGTGCGGATGCTCCTCCAGCGAACTGCCCCACGCACGGCACCGGGAACGGCCCCGGGCACAGCACCGGCCACGGCACCGGCCACGGCACCGCGCACGGCACCGCCTGCGAACCCGTGGCGGCGGCCGGCCGCCGCCCTGTCCGCCGCGGCCCTCGGGGCCGCCCTCCTCGCCGGCTGCGGCTCCGGAACGGCGGACCCGGCCCCCGGGAAGGAGGACGGCGCCCCCGCAGCCGCGGCCGGCACCTTCCCCGTCACCGTGGAGCACGCGTTCGGGACCACCGAGGTCGCCAAGGCCCCCCGCCGGGTCGTCTCCGTCGGCTACACCGACGACCAGGCCGTCCTCGCGCTCGGCATCAAGCCGGTCGGCATGGTCGACCAGTACCCCAACCCGCCGGGCACGAGCCCCGACGTCAACACCCAGTGGCCCTGGGTCAAGGACAAGTGGGGCGACGCCCGCCCCGAGGTCGTCATGAACAACGGCGACACCGCCCCGAACTACGAGAAGATCGCCGCCCTGCGCCCCGACCTGATCATCGCCGTCTACTCCGAGATCGACCGCGCCGCCTACGACAAGCTCTCCAAGATCGCCCCCACGGTCGGCCGCACCAAGGCCGAGAAGGAGCCGTTCAGCGCCCCCTGGCAGGACAACGCCGTCCACATCGCCAAGGCCCTCGGCCAGGAACGCAAGGGCGCCGCACTGGTCAAGGGCATCCAGGACAGGCTGGACGCGGCCCGCGCCGCCCACCCCGAGTTCGCCGCCCAGACGGCCGTCGCGCTCTCCTGGTACAAGGACGCGGCGGCGCCGTTCACCACCACCGACGTACGCGGACGCCTGGTGACGGGCATCGGCTACAAGGGGCAGACCGAGATCGACAGGATCGCGGACGGCAAGTTCTTCACCGTGCTCTCCCCGGAGCGGATGGACCTGATCGACGTCGACCGCATCTTCGTCATCAACGACAAGGCCGACCAGGAAGCCCTGAAGAAGTCCGAGCTGTTCGCCAACCTCAAGGCCGTCAGGAACGGAAAGGTCTCCTACCTCCTGGACAGCGAGGGACCGGCGGTCGGCGCCGCCATGTCCCAGGGCACCCTGCTCTCCCTGCCCTACGCGATCGACGAACTCGTCAAGTCGGCCGGGCAGTGAGTGCCACCGCGACCGGCACCGACACCCGCCCCGCCCCGTCGGCCCTGCGCACGACGACGGGCCGCGAGGCCGCCCGCTGGGTCGCGGCGCACTGCCGCGACCGGCCCTGGCTGACCTCCGCCACCGTGCTCAGCACGGTGGCGGGGGCCGCGCTCCAGGTGCTCCCGCTGCTGCTGCTCGGCCGGGTGGTCGACGCGGCCGCCGCCGGCGGACCCCGCTCCGTCCTGTTCACCACCGGGGCCGTGATGGCGGCCGCCGCGCTGGGCGGCGCGGTGGCCGCCGCCCTCTCCACGTACCTCGTCGGACGGCTCGGAGCGGACCTCCTCGCCCGGCTGCGCGAGGGCGCCGTCCGGGCCGTCCTGGCCATGCCCAGCACCCGGATCGAGCAGGTCGGCCGCGGCGACGTCCTCTCCCGCGTCGGCGACGACGTCGCCGTGCTGTCCCGGGGCATCCGCTCGGCCGTGCCCACGGTGTTCTCCGCCGGAGTGCTCGTCGCCATCGCCACGGCCGGCATGTTCGGCCTGGACTGGCGGCTCGGCCTGGCCGGCGCCGGCGCGCTCCCCGCGTACGCGCTCGCCCTGCGCTGGTACCTGCCCCGCTCCGCCCCCCTCTACCGCCGGCAGCGCGCCGTCCAGGCCGACCGGGCACAGGCGCTGATCAGCGGGCTCGACGGGATCGACACGGTCCGGGCCTACCGGCTCGAAGGAGCCGTCCGCGAGAAGGTCACCGCCGAGTCCTGGCGGGTGCGCGAGCTCGGCATCGAGGTGTTCCGGCTCTTCGGCCGCTTCGTCGGCCGGGAGAACCGGGCCGAGTTCATCGGACTGGTCCTGATCATCCTGGTGGGCTACGCCCTGCTGGAGGCCGGCGCCGCGACCCTGGGCGAGGTGGCGGCGGCCCCGCTGGTGTTCCACCGGCTCTTCACCCCGCTCGGCTCCATCATGTTCACCTTCGACGAGGCCCAGAAGTCCGGCGCGAGCCTGACCCGGCTCGTCGGCGTGCTCGGGGAAGGCGCCGCCGGCCGGCTCGTGGGCGCACCGGCCGCCGCACCGGCGGGGGACGGCGCCCACCCGGTCACCGTCAAGGGCCTGACCTTCACCTACCCCGGCGCCGAGGAGCCGGTGCTGCGGGACGTCGACCTGGCGATCCCGGCGGGCGGCTCCCTCGCCCTGGTCGGGGCCACCGGCGCCGGCAAGTCCACCCTGGCCGCGCTCGTCGCGGGCATCGGCACCCCGCAGGCGGGCTCCGTGCACATCGGCCCGGCCGACCTCGCCGACCTCGACGAGGCAGGAGCCCGGGCCCTGGTGAGCATCCTGACCCAGGAGACGCACGTCTTCTCCGGGACGCTCGCCGACGACCTGCGCCTCGCCGCACCCGGGGCGTCCGACGCCGAACTGGCGGACGCCCTGCGCACCGTCGGCGCCGACGAGTGGGCCGGGGCCCTGCCCGACGGGCTGGACACCCCGGTCGGCGAGGGCGGCGAACGGCCGGACGCCACCCTGGTCGCCCGGATCGCCCTCGCCCGGCTGGTGCTGGGCCGCACCCCCGTGGTGGTGCTCGACGAGTCCACCGCGGAGGCGGGCAGCGAGGGCGCCGCCGGACTGGAACGGGCCGTGCGCGCCGCCTGCGCGGGCCGCACCACCCTGTTCGTGGCGCACCGGCTGACCCAGGCGATGGCGGCGGACCGGATCGCCGTACTGGACGCGGGACGCGTGGCCGAACAGGGCACCCACGAGGAACTGGTCGCCCTGGGCGGCCGGTACGCGGACCTGTGGCGGGCCTGGCGCGAAGGAAGCCGGCCCACCTGACCCGGTGGGCCGCCGTATCGAAACCGAAGGGGCGTTGAGGCTTTGACGACCGAACCGACCGCTCGTCTCGTACGGCTGTCTCCCACCCGGCTGGCCGGTGTGCGCCGGCGGGCCGGCGACCACGGCGACAGGACCATCACCACGGCCTGCGCCATCGGGCTGGCGTACTGGGCGACGGGCCGCGGCCCCGACGGCACGGAACTCACCCCCGCCACCCCCTTCACCGACCTCCTCGCCCTGGCCGGCAACGGCGGGGCGGCCGCGCCCGCCGGCTGGGAGGTCGGCGCGGACGGCCGGAGCATCACCGTCCCCGCGGGCGTCGGACGGGACGACGCGCAGCGGGCGCTGGACGACCTGGCGGACTTCCCGGCCCGCCCCCTCGGCACCGTCGGACCGGGCGGCGCCGCCGAGCGCGCCCGGACCCTGGCCGCCTGGAACGACACCGGGGCCGAGCGGGACCGTCCGACCGTCGTGGAGATGTTCCTCGAACAGGCGCGGACCAGGCCGGACGCCGTCGCCGTCGTGGACGGGCACCGGTCGCTGACCTACCGCCGGGCAGCGGAACTGGCCGCCCAGCTGGCCCACCACCTGACCGGGCGCGGGGTCACCGCCGAACAGGTCGTCGGCATCTCCCTGCCCCGCTCCGCCGACATGGTGATCGCCCTCCTCGGCGTGCTCCGGGCGGGGGCCGCGTTCGTGCCCCTCGACCCGCAGTGGCCGGCCGCGCGCCGGGCCGCCGCCATCCAGGACGCCGGCGTCGTCCTCCAGCTCAACGACACCGGCGAACACGACCCCGCCGAACCGGAGGCGGTGGCCGTCGACCTCGGCGACTGGGCCTTCGACGCCCACCCCTGCGACGGACCCGCCACCCCCGTCCCCGGCGCCGCCCTCGCCTACGTGATCTTCACGTCCGGGTCGACCGGCCGGCCCAAGGGCGCGATGATCCGGCACGAGGCCATCAGCGAACGCCTGCTCTGGCAGAGCCGGGAGGTCCTCGGCTTCGGACCCGACGACGCCTCGCTGTTCAAGGCCCCGCTCTCCTTCGACATCTCCGTCAACGAGATCTTCCTGCCGCTGGTCACCGGCGGCCGGCTGGTGGTCCTGCGGCCCGGCGGCGAACGCGACCCGCACCACCTGCTCCGCGTCATCGCCGAGCAGCGCGTCACCTTCACCTACCTCGTCCCCTCCATGCTGGACGTGCTCCTGGAGATCGCCGGCGACTCCGGGCGGCTCGACACCCTGCGGCACGTCTGGTGCGGCGGCGAAGTCCTCACCCCCGAGCTGTACGAACGCTTCCGCGCCCGGCTCGGCATCCCCCTGTACCACGGCTACGGCCCGGCCGAGACGACCATCGGCGTCTCCCACGTCGTCTACCGGGGCGCCGCCGAACGCCTCACCACCTCCATCGGCCGCGCCAACCCCAACACCCGGCTGTACGTCCTCGACGAGGAACTGCGCCCCGTCCCCGTCGGCGTCGGCGGCGAGCTGTACGTCGGCGGCTTCCTGCTCGGCCGCGGATACGCGGGCGCGCCCGGCCTCACCGCCTCCCGCTTCGTCGCCGACCCCTTCGCCGCCGACGGCTCCCGGCTCTACCGCACCGGCGACCTCGCCCGCTACGCCCCGGACGGCTCGCTGGACTTCCTCGGCCGGGCCGACAACCAGGTCAAGATCCGCGGCATGCGGCTGGAGACCGAGGACGTCGAGGCCGGCCTCGCCGAACACCCCGAGGTCAGGCACACCTGCGTCGTCGCCCGCAAGAACCCCGCCGGCGCCACCCACCTCGTGGCGTACGTCATCCCCGTCGCCGGCTGCGAACACCTGCGGGCCGACGAGGTCGGGGACTGGGCCGCCGCCCACATGGTCGAGTACATGGTCCCCGCCCGCGTCGTCGTGCTGAAGGAGTTCCCCCTCACCGCCAACGGCAAGATCGACCGGGACGCGCTGCCGGAGCCCGAGACCGCGGCCGGCCCGCTCGTCGCACCCGCCACCGAGAACGAACGCCTGGTCTGCGCGGCCGTCGCGGCCGTGCTCCGGCTCGACGAGGTGGGCGTCGACCAGGACTTCTTCCGCCTCGGCGGGGACAGCCTCCTGGCGATATCCCTGCTCAGCGCCTTACGGGACGCCGGACTGCACGTCACGGCCCGGCAGATATTCACCCACGGCGTCGTGCGCGACCTGGCGGCGGTGGCCGCACGCGAAGGCGCCGCCCCCGCCGACGACACCGGCACCGCCACCGGCCCCGTGACCGGATCACCGATCCTGCGGTGGCTCGGCGAGACCACCGACGCCGTCGACGGCTTCGTCCAGTCGGTGGTGCTCGACACCCCCGCGGAGCTCACCGCCGAAGCCCTCGACCGGATCCTGACCGCCCTGCTGAGGCGGCACGACATGCTCCGCGCCCGCCTGGTCCGCGGCGACCACTGGGGCTTCGACGTCCCGGACGCCGGCCGGGCCCGCGCCCGGTGGGAGGAGAGCGACCGGCCCCTCGACGCGTGCGTGGCGCTCGCCACCGCCGGCCTGGACCCGGAAGGCGGCGTGATGCTGCGCGCCGTCTGGCGCCGCGCGGACCGCCAACTGGTCCTGGTCGTCCACCACGTGGTGGTCGACGGGGTGTCCTGGCGGATCCTGCGCGACGACCTCGCCACGGCCTGGCGGCAGACGGCCGCGGGCGGACCCGTCGAACTCCCCCCGGTCCCCACGTCGTTCCGGCGCTGGACCCAACTGCTGGAACGGGCCGACTTCGCCGCCGACCGGGACCACTACCGGCGGCCGCTGCCCGGACCCGACGCGCCCATCGGCCGGCGCCCGCTGACCGGCGCCGACACCGTCGCACGGGAGCGGGCGGCCACCGTCACCGTCGGCCCCGGGGACACGGCCGCCCTGCTCGGCACGGTACCCGCGCGGTTCCACACCGGCGCGGGCCCCGTCCTGCTCACCGCGCTCGCCGTCACCCTCGCCCGGTGGCGCCGCCGGCTCGGCCAGGACCAGACGTACGCCCACGTCGAACTGGAGGGCCACGGCCGCGAGAGCGGCCCGCTCGCGGACACCGCCGGCTCCGAACCCGACCTGTCGCGCACCGTCGGCTGGTTCACCACCCTCTTCCCCGTGACCGTGGACCCGGGACCGGCGACCGACCCCACCGCGCCCGCGTACCTGGCAGCCGCGCTCAAGGCGGTCAAGGACGACCTCGCCCGCGTCCCCGGCAACGGCCTCTCCTACGGAGTCCTGCGCCACCTCGCCGGCACCGCCTTCGACGCCCCCGCCCCCCAGGTCCTCTTCAACTACCTGGGCCGGTCCGGCGCCGGCACGCCCGGCGACTGGGAACTCTCCGGCACGACCTCCCAGCTGGGGGAGCGGCGCGACCCCCGGATGCGGCTGCCGCGCGCCCTGGAGTTCAACTCCGTCGCCGAACCGGACCCGGCCGGCGGACACCGGCTGGTCACCACCCTCACCTGGCCCGAGGGGATGTTCACCGACGAGGACGCCGCCGTCCTCACCGGCTGGTTCCGGGAGGCCCTCACCGGACTGGCCGCCCTGGCCCCCCTGGGCCTCGGCGGCCACTCGCCGGGCGACTTCCCCCTGGTGGCGCTCACCCAGGCCGACGTGGACGGCCTCGACGGGCCCGCCCTGCGGGACGTCCTGCCGCTGACCCCGCTCCAGGAAGGCCTCTACTTCCACTCCGTCTTCGACGACGACTCCCCGGGCAGCTACGTCGAGCAGCAGCTGCTGACCCTGGAGGGCGAGGTGGACCCCGGCCGGCTCGCGGCGGCCGCCACCCGGCTCCTCGCGCTCTTCCCGAACCTGGCCGCGCGGTTCACCGGCCTCGCCGACGGCCGGGTGGTGTCCGTACTGGAGGGCGGCGCCGACGCCCCGTTCACCACCCTGGACCGGCCCGGCGCCACCGCGGAGGAGATCGGCGCGTACGCCGAGCAGGACCGCCGCGCCGGGTTCGACCTGGCCGCCGGCCCGCTCATGCGGTACACGCTGATCCGCACGGCACCCGGACGGAGCGTCCTGGTGCAGACCGTCCACCACCTCGTCGCCGACGGCTGGTCCGTGCCGCCGATGCTCCGCGCCCTGCTGGCCGAGTACCACGCGCCGGGCAGCGCGCACCCGCGCGACGGCTTCACCGACTACGTACGGTGGCTGGCCGGGCGCGACCAGGACGAGAGCGACCGGGTGTGGGACGAACAGCTCGCCGCACTGCCCGGCCCCTCGCTCGTCGCCGAAGGGCACACCCCCTCCGACCGGTTCGCCGACGCCGCCGCCGACGCGCACGGGGACCCCGACGCGGCCGCCCGCGCCGCCGGAATCCCGCTCAGCGCGGCCGTGCACAGCGCCTGGGCGCTGACCCTGGGCGGCCTCCTGCACGGCACCGACGTGGTGTTCGGCTCCACCGTGTCCGGGCGAGACTGCGGCCTGCCCGGCATCGAGGACATGGTCGGCCTGTTCATCAACACCGTCCCCGTACGGGCCCGGTGGACCGCCGCCACCACCGCCCGCGAACTCCTCGACTCCGTGCGCGCGCACCAGGGCGCGGTCCTGGCGCACCAGCACGTCTCCCTGGCGCGCACCACCCGGCGGGCCGGAGCCGGGCCGCTCTTCGACACCCTCGTCGTCTTCGACGTCGCCACCGACCCGGCCGCCCTGCGCGGCCCCGGCCACACCCTCGCCGTCACCGCCGTCGTCAACGAGGGCGCCCCGCACTACCCCCTCACCCTCGTGGTGGAACGCCCCGGCGGAGGCCGCCCGCGCTTCAACCTGATCCACGACCGGGCACTGCTGCGCGAGGAGGACGCCCGCGCCCTCCTCGACACCTTCAGCCGCACCCTCACCACCCTGCTCACCCGCCCCGACACCCCCGTCGCCGGCCTGGCCCCCGCCGGCGGGGCCCGGCTCCCCGCCGCGACCGCCCGTACGACCCTTGGCGCGCTCTTCGACGCCGCCGCCCGCCGGGACCCGGCGGCGACCGCCGTCACCGGGTGCACCCTGGACGGCGCCACCCGCTCCCTGACCTACGGCGAACTGGACGCCGCGCAGCGGGAACTGGCCTCCGTCCTGCGCGCCGCCGGCGTCGGGCCGGGGGTCCGGGTCGCCATCGCCCTGCCGCGCGGCCCGGAGCAGGTCACAGCCGTGCTCGCGGTCGCCGGCGCGGGCGGCGCGTACGTACCGCTGGACCCGGCCCACCCGGACGAACGCCTGGAGTTCCTCCTCGCCGACTCCGCCCCGCAGGCCGTGCTCGTCGACGCCGGGCAGCGGGAGCGCCTCGGCCGGCTGCTGGTACGGGCGGGGGTGACGGCCCGGCTGCTGGTGCCGGGGGAGGAACCGGCGCCGGAGGCCACCGCCGGCCCGCACACGGAGGCGGGCCCGCACGACCCCGCGTACGTGATCTACACCTCGGGCTCCACCGGCAGGCCCAAGGGCGTCGTCGTCACCCACGCCTCTGTGGCGGCCCTGCTGGCGAACACCTGGCACGACCTGGACCCCTCACCGGACGACGTCTGGGTGCAGTTCCACTCGTACGCCTTCGACTTCGCGGTCTGGGAACTGTGGGGCGCGCTCGCCCACGGCGGCGAACTCCTCGTCCCGGACCACGCGCTGACCCGCTCCCCGGCCGACTTCCACCGGCTGGTCCGCGAGCGCGGCGTGACCGTCCTCAACCAGACCCCCTCGGCCTTCCACCAGTTCACCGAGGCCGACCGGCAGGCCGGCTCCCCGGCCACCGCCCTGCGCCGGATCGTCTTCGGCGGGGAGCCCCTGGACCTCGCCCGGCTGCGCGGCTGGGTCGAACGCCACGGCACGGACGCGCCCGAGCTGGTCAACATGTACGGGATCACCGAGACCACCGTCCACGTCACCCACCGGAGGCTGACCGACGCGGACTTCGGCCGCGACGACGGCGCCGGCCCCATCGGGACCCCGCTCCCCGGCCTGGCCGTCCACCTGCTCGACGACCGGCTCCGGCCGGTGCCGCCCGGCCGGGCCGGCGCCGTCTACGTGGCCGGCGACCAGGTCGCCCTCGGCTACCTCGGCCGGCCCGGGCTCACGGCGGGCCGCTTCGTGGCCGACCCGTTCGCGGCCGACGGCTCCCGCATGTACCACACGGGCGACCTCGCCCGCCGCACCCTCGGCGGCGGCCTGGAGTTCACCGGCCGCGCCGACGACCAGGTCCAGCTCAAGGGCTTCCGCATCGAACCCGGCGAGGTCGAGGCCGCGATCAGGGAACTCGACGGCGTGGCCGACGCGGCCGTCACCGTGGCCGGCGGCGACCACCTCGTCGCCCACGTCGTCGGCCGCCTCCCGGGCGGCCCCGACGCCCTCATCCGCGCGCTCTCCGCCCGGCTGCCCGCCCACATGGTGCCCGCCCGGGTCCTCACGGCCGACGCCCTGCCGCTGACCGTCAACGGCAAACTGGACCGCGCGGCCCTGACCGAGCGGGCCGAACGCCCGCAGGACCTCCCGGCGGCGCCGGCCGGCCCCGCCCTGGACGCACTGGTCGCCGTCTTCTCCGACACCCTGCCCGGCACCGCCGTCGACGCCGACAGCGACTTCTTCCGGGCCGGCGGCGACAGCATCCTCGCCATCACCGTCGTCAACCGGGCCCGGGCGCTGGGCCACCCGATCACGCCCCGGGACGTGTTCCTGCTCCGGACCCCGCGCGCGCTCGCCGGACACCTTGCGGCGGACACTCCGCAGGCCCCGCCCGCATCCGCACCCGCTCCCGGCGACGGCGAAGGCCCGCTGCCCCCCACCCCGATCTTCCTGCGCCAACGGGAACTGGGCGGCTCCCTCGACCGGTTCGCCCAGGCCCGGACCCTCACCGCCCCCGAGGGCACCGGTCCCGCCGACGCCGAGCGCGCCGCGAACGCCGTCGTCGCCGCGCACCCCGTCCTGCGGCTGCGGCTGAGCACCGCTCACGGCGTGTGGTCGCCGAGCACCGGACCCGCCCGCCCGGTGGACCTCGTACGGGCGGACACGGCCGACGCGGAGGCCGCCGCGAACGAGGCCGCCGGACGGCTCGACCCCGCAGGCGGGGACGTCGTCGCCTTCACCTGGCTGGAACCGGCCCGGACCCTGGTGGTCACCGCGCACCACCTCGCCGTCGACGCCGTGTCCTGGCTGGTCCTGCTGGACGACCTGGCCGCCGCCCTGCGCGGTGCCCCGCCCGCCCCGCCGACCACCTCCTACGCCGCGTACGCGCGGGCACTCGCGCACGGCACCGCCGACGGCGCCGGGGACCTCGGACACTGGATCCACACCCTCCAGGCGCCCCCGCTGCTGCCCGGCGGGCCCTCCGGCCGGCCGCGCACGACCACGGCCGTCCTCCCGCCCGCCACCGCCGGCCTCCTCACCCGTATTGCCCCCGACGCCCTCGGCACCGGCCTCACCGAACTGCTGTGCGGCGCCCTGCGCTGCGCCCTCACCCGGGTCCAGCCCGCGCCCGCCGACCTCGCGGTCGACCTGGAGCGGCACGGCCGGGACCCGGTGCTGCCCGGCCACGACTACACCCGCACCGTCGGCTGGTTCACCTCCATCGCCCCCGTACGGCTCACCGCCCACACCGACCCCGTCGCCGCCGCCCGCGAGGCCGCCGAACGCCGGCCCGACGCCGCGGCGCACCTCGCCTACGGACGGCTGCGCCACCTCGACCCGCAGACCGCCCCGCTGCTGGCCGCCGCCGGCACCCCGCAGGTGCTCCTCAACTACCTCGGCCGGAGCGGCGAGTCACAGGTGCCGCGCATCACCGGCGGCCCGCAGGACAGCCCGTACGCCGTGGAGGTCAACGCCTGGACCGACGCCGACACCGGCGCCCTGCACGCCGAGTTCACCCTCGCCGACGGCGTCCCCGACGAGATCACCCGCCACTGGCTGGACGCCCTGGAGCAGCTCGCGGACGCCGCCGGGACGGCCGGGCGCAGGGCGCCGGTCACCCCGCTCCAGCGAGGCCTGTACTTCCAGGCGCAGCTCGGCGGCCCGGCCGGACACTACGTCGCACAGAGCTGGTTCACCTTCGACCGCCGCCTCGACACCGCCGCCCTCGCCGACGCCATGGCCTGGGTGACGGCACGCCACCCCGCCGTCGGCGCCGGCTTCACCACCGACGACGACGGCAACCCGGTCCAGGTCCTCGCGGCCGGCCGGCGCGCCCCCGTCCGCACCCTCTCCCTCACCACCGGCGCGGAGGTCGAGGCCCTCCTCGCCGAGGACCGCGACACCGGATTCGACCCCGGCGAGCCGCCGCTGCTCCGGCTGACCGTGGTGCGCCTGCCCGGCGGCCACGACGGCCTGCTCCTCAGCTACCACCTGCTGCTGTGGGACGGCTGGTCCCGCGAGACCGTGCTGCGCGACCTGTTCGACGCCTACGAGGCCGCCCTCGCCGGGACCCTCACGGCCCCCGCACCCGCCCGGCCCGGCTTCGAGGAGTACGCCCGGGACCTCGCCGCCCGGGACACCGCGGCGTCGGAACGCTTCTGGGCGCAGCACCTCGCCGGCCTCCCCGGCCCGACCCTGCTCGCCGGAGCGGCGCCGGCCCTCGCCGACGGCCTGCCCCGCACCCTCGTCGACACCCTCTCCGCCGAACGCTCGCAGCGCCTGCGGGACACCGCCAGGGCGCACGGCGTCACCCTGAACACGGTGCTCACCGGCGCGTTCGGCCTGCTGCTCGGCGCGCGCACCGGCCGCTCCGACGCCGTGTTCGGCGCGACCGTCTCCGGCCGCGAGGGCGAGGGCCTGTCCGGCATCGTCGGCGTGCTCCTCAACACCGTGCCCGTGTGGACGAGGCCCCGGCCGGCCGCGACGGTACGGGAGTACCTGACCGAGGTGCAGGCGGCCCGGGTCGCGGCGATGGACCACGAGCACCTGGGGCTCGGCGAGATCCAGCGGGCCGGCGGCCACGACACCCTCTTCGACAACCTGTTCGTGCTCCAGAACTTCCTCGACATGGACGCCTTCGCCGCGATGAACACCCGGCACGGCATCACCTCGGTGCGCGCCGACGACTCCACCCACTACCCGTTCACCTGGGTCGTCACCCCGGGCGACCGCCTCACCGTCAAACTGGAGTACCGCGACCACGACACGCCCGCCGCGCGCCGCCTCCTCGACGACTACCTGCGCGTCCTCGACGACCTGGCCCGCGCCGAGGGACCCGTCGGCGCCCTGCCGGGACTCGGCCCCCGGCCCGTGGCCGGCGTCCGCACGGACATCGGCACGGACACCGTCGTCGACCGGTTCGACCGTGCGGCGGACCGCCACCCGGAGCGGGTCGCGCTCGTCGCCCACGGCCGCGAGCTGACCTTCGGCCGGCTCCGCGACGACAGCCGCCGGGTCGCCGGGGTCCTCGCCCGCCGCGGTATCGGCCCCGAGAAGACCGTGGCCCTCGCCGTCCCGCGCTCCCTCGACTCGATCGTGGCGCTGTTCGCCGTGCTGCGCACCGGGGCCGCGTACGTGCCGCTGGAGCTGGACCACCCCGACGAGCGGATCGCCGCCCTCCTCGCGGACGCCCGCCCCGACGCGGTCCTCACCGTCAGCGCCGTCGCCCCCCGGCTGACCGGCGAACTGATCGAGCTGGACCGGCCGCTCCCCGAGGCCCCACCGCTCGCGACGTTCGCGCCCGGGGACCCGTACCGGCTGCGGCACCCCGCCTACACCATCCACACCTCCGGATCCACCGGCCGGCCCAAGGGCGTGGTCACCGAGTACGCCGGGCTCACCAACATGCTGCTCAACCACCAGCGCCGGATCTTCGAGCCCGTCCTCGCCGCACACCGGCACCGCACCTTCCGCATCGCCCACACCGTGTCCTTCGCCTTCGACATGTCGTGGGAGGAGCTGCTGTGGCTCGCCGACGGCCACGAAGTGCACGTCTGCGACGAGGAACTGCGCCGCGACGCCCCCCGGCTGACCGCGTACTGCCTCGAACACCGCATCGACGTCGTCAACGTCACCCCGACCTACGCGCAGCAGCTGGTGGCCGAAGGCCTCCTCGACGACCCGGAACGCCGCCCCGCGCTGGTGCTGCTGGGCGGGGAGGCCGTCACCCCGGCCCTGTGGCAGCGGCTCGCCGGCACCCGCGGCACCGCCGGCTACAACCTGTACGGGCCCACCGAGTACACCATCAACACCCTCGGCGTCGGCACCTTCGAATGCCAGGACCCGGTGGTGGGCGTGCCCATCGACAACACCGACGTGTACGTGCTCGACCCCTGGCTGCGGCCGCTGCCCGACGGGGTGCCCGGCGAGCTGTACGTGTCGGGCATCGGCATCGCCCGCGGCTACCTCGGGCAGCCCGGCCGTACCTCGCACCGCTTCGTGGCCTGCCCGTTCGGGACGCCCGGCGAACGGATGTACCGCACCGGCGACCTGGTGCTGCGCCGGCCCGACGGGAACCTCGCGTACCTCGGCCGCACCGACCAGCAGGTCAAGATCCGGGGCCACCGGGTCGAACCCGGCGAGGTCGAGGCCGCGTTCACCGCGCACCCGGCGGTCCGGTTCGCGGCAGCCGTCGCCCAGCCCGACCCGGTGACCGCCGGAGCCCACCGGCTGGCGGCGTACCTCGTCCTGGAGGACGGCGCCGAACTGGCCGGCGTCGCCGCCGAGGTGTGCGCCGCGCTGCCGGACTTCCTGCGCCCGACCCACTACGCGCGGGTCGACGGCATACCGCTGACCGTCAACGGGAAGGCCGACACCGGGGCGCTGCCGGAGGCCAGGCCGCTCGGCGCGCTCACCACCGCGGGGGAGCGGGGCCCGCGCCCCGGGACCGAGACCGTGGTCCGCGGGTACTTCGCGGAGGCACTGGACCTGGACGACGACGAGGTGAGCGCGGTGGGCGACTTCACGTCCCTCGGGGGCCACTCCATGCTGGCGGTGCGGCTCATCGGGCTGCTCCGCCGCGAGTACGGTCCCGTCATCACCGTCCGAGACCTGTTCGCCCTGCGCACCCCGGAAGGGATCGCCCGCCACCTCGATGAACACTCCTGACACGCGGGAGCCGCGCACGGGCTCCGACATCCTGCGCACCGCGCTGCGCCGCAACCTCGGCGCCATGACCCGGGGCACCGTCCTCATGGGGCTGTACCAGGCGGGCGAGACCGCCTTCCCCATCGCGCTCGGCCTGATCGTGGAGCTCGCGCTGCGGGAGCGGAGCCCGGGCGCGCTCGTCCTGTCGGTCGCCGCACTGGCGGTGATCATCACGACCGTGTCGCTGTCGTGGCGGTTCGGCATGCGCGTCCTGCAGAAGGCCAACACCACCGAGGCGCACCGCTGGCGGGTCCGCGTCGCGGACTGCGGACTCCAGCCGGTGGCCCGGGACACCGGCCTGAAGTCCGGCGAGGTGCTGACCCTCGCCACCGAGGACGCCGACCAGACCGCCGACATCATCGAGGTGGTGCCGCTGCTGATCAGCTCGCTCGTCGCGGTCCTCGTCGCGGCCGTCGCACTCGGCTTGGCCGACCTCCGGCTCGGCCTGCTGGTCATCGCCGGCACCGTGGCGATCCTGTCGGTCCTGAGCGTCCTGTCCCGGCGGATCGGGGCCGGCACCCGCGAACAGCAGGCCCGGGTGGCGCGCGCGGGAGCCAAGGTCGCCGACCTGATCACCGGCCTGCGCCCGCTGCACGGCTTCGGCGGCAACCACGCGGCGTTCCGCTCGTACCGGAAGGTCAGCACGGAGGCGAGACGGCAGGCGGTCGCCGTCGCCCGGGTCAACGGCGCGTACGCGGGCACCGCGCTCGCCCTCAACGCGGTCCTCGCCGCCGCGGTGACCCTCACCGCCGGCGTGCTGGCCTTCGAGGGCGCGATCACCATCGGCCAGCTCGTCATGGCCGTGGGCCTCGCGCAGTTCGTCATGGAGCCGCTCAAGCTGTTCTCGGACATGCCGAAGTACGTGATGACGGCGCGCGCCTCCGCCGAGCGCATGGCCCTGCTGCTGGCCGCGCCCCCCGTGGCGGTCCCGGGCGCGGACCGCCCGGCCCCCGGAGCGGACCTGGAGGTCGACGGCGTCCGCCACGGAGCGCTGGACGGGCTGCGGTTCCGCGTGCCGGCGGGGGAGTTCGTGGCGATCGCCGCCTACCAGCCGCGCGCCGCCGCCGACCTCGCCTCGGTGCTGGCCCTGCGGGTGCCGCCGGGCGCGTACGAGGGGGCGGTGCGGCTCGGCGGCCGGGACGTCGCGGGCCTGTCGGTGGACGCGGTCCGGGCGCAGCTGCTGGTGAACCCGTACGACGCGGAGATCTTCGCGGGGACCCTCCGTACCAACATCGACCCTTCGGGCACCAGTGCGAAGGTCCCCGAGGCGGTCGGGGCGTCGATGCTGGGTGACGTCGTCGCCCTGCACCGCGAGGGCCTCGACCACCCCGTCCGCGACCGCGGCGCGAACCTCTCCGGGGGACAGCGCCAACGCCTCTCCCTGGCCCGGGCGCTGGCCGCCGACAGCGAGATCCTGGTCCTGCACGACCCGACGACGGCCGTCGACGCGGTCACGGAACAGCTCATCGCGCGGGGCGTCGCGGAGCTGCGCCGGGGCCGCACCACGGTCGTGATCACCAGCAGTCCGCCGCTGCTGGACGCCGCCGACCGGGTCCTCGTCCTGGACGGCGGAGTCATCACCGCCGAGGACACCCACCGCAACCTGCTGGCCGGCGACGCCGGCTACGGCCGGGCCGTGGCCCGTTGACCGGGGCCGGCGGCGTCAGCCGAGAGCCCAGGCGACGTCCCGCAGCAGGGCGTGGCGCCACCCCGCCCGGTCGTGCGCCGACGCCGAGCGCGAGACGCGTACGGCCGCCCCGGCCCGCTCGGCCAGGGTCTCGGTCAGCGCGCAGTGCGGCAGCATCCGCGTCTCGTGCTCCCCGACGTCGAAGGCGACCCGCAGTCCGGACAGGTCGGGGCGTTCGCGCAGCCGCGCCGCGAGGGCGCCGCCGACCGGCCCGCCCAGCGGGTCCGGCGACGCCGGTGCGCCGGGCGTCCACCAGAAGGAGCCCGACTGGCAGGCCACGCGGGACACCAGCTCCGGGAACTCCAGCGCCGCGTACACCGCGCTGAGCCCGCCGAGGCTCTGCCCCGCGACCACGAGGCGGTCCGGGTCCGCGGGCACCCCGGACTGCGCCACCAGCGGCAGCAGTTCGTCCCGGACCGCCTCCCACAGCCGCGGACCGCACGCGAACTCGGCCTCCCGGTCCTTGGCCGGCAGGAAGACGAGGGTGACGGGGGGCACCGCGCCGGCGGCCGCGGCCGCGTCGAAGGCGGCCATCGCCGGGTGCAGGTACAGCCAGTCGTCCCCGTCGAGCAGCAGCACCACCGGCCCGCCGCCGCCCACCGGGTGGAGGCGTACGGTGCGCCGCCCGCCGGTCCCCGCAGCGGCCCAGCGGATCCGGGCGAGGGGCAGGGGCAGCACGGCGTCCGGGCCGAGGCCGGGCCAGTACGGCTGGGCGGGGGCGTCCGGGGTCGCGGCGATGGACCGGTCGCCGCCCGCCCCGAACGGGTTGAAGGGGTCGGCGTGCGCGGCGCCGCCCGCGCGGAACCAGTAGGTCACGCGCAGCCGTTCGGGCATCCGCACCTCGGCGTACCAGCAGTCCGTGCCGGCCCACCGGCGCAGCGGCACGGGGTCGGACCAGCTCTCGAATACCACGTCCGCCGGGGAGCCGCGCCACAGGAACAGGGTCGTCCAGCCCGCGCCGTCGACGGCGGGCACCGACGCGGGAGGGCCCGCCGCGCCCACGGCCGGCCAGAACTCCCTGCTGCCGGGACGGGCGGATATCCCGTAGCCGGTGAAGGGGCTCCCGGGGCCCTCCGAAGGGTGGTTGACCGCGTCCGTGGGTCGCATCGAGGTCTCCTTGTGAGCGGCAAGGGGGAACGTCTAAGCTCATCGCAGTCAGGTGAGCCTAACCTAATGTGAACGTTCCGGGGAGGCAGCGACCGTGAGCACCAATCCGTTCGACGACGCCGAAGGCCGTTTCCTGGTCCTGGTCAACGACGAGGGCCAGCACTCGCTCTGGCCCTCCTTCGCCCCGGTGCCGGGCGGCTGGACGACCGTCTTCGGCGAGGACAGCCGGGACGCATGCCTGGACTTCGTCGACACCCACTGGACCGACCTGCGCCCCCGCTCCCTCGCCGAGTCCATGGACTCCTGACCCGGGGCGTCCCCGTCAGGCGCGTTCGGCGGCCCCGGCCCGCTTGTAGGTGCGCATCAGCAGGGCGGTCTCCACCCGGGCGGTGCCGCCCAGCCGGGCGAACACGCGGGACGTGAAGGCGTGCAGGTCCGCGAGGTCGCGGTGGCTGGAGTAGCCGAGCAGCCCGGCGTCCCCGGTGGTGACGACCAGGTGGCGCACCGCCGGCTCGCCCGCCAGCAGCCGGACCGCGGCGCCCAGCCGGCGGTGCGCCACGGCGATCCGGAACCGGGCCTCCACCGGGTAGCCGAGCACCGCCGGATCCGCGAGCAGCCTCAGGTGCAGGATGTGCGAGGTCATCAGGCGGGCGAGGCGGCGCCGGGCGGTCGTCTCGCCGACCTGCAGCTCGCGGGCCAGCCGGGTCGTCGACATCCGGGCGTCCCGGCCCAGCAGTTCCACCAGCCGCCGGTCCAGCCCGTCCACGGCGAGCGGCGCGGGCAGCTCCAGCCCGGCCATGGCCAGCCGGCGCACCTCGGTCGGCTCGTCGTCGTACGGGGCCCAGTCCCCGGCGGTCAGCAGCAGCCGCAGCACCACGCTGGAGTGCACGTCCACCACCCCCTCCAGCCGCCCGATCACCGAGTCCACCAGGGTCAGCAGGGCGTCCTGGCCGGGCGCGTTCAGCTCGGCGAACACCTCCAGGGCGCCCGTGGCCACCTCCACGGACCGGGTCTCGGGCCGCCGGGCCAGGGTCAGCGCCGTCTCGTGGACCCGCCCCGGCGCGCACCGCACGGCCAGCTCCGCGGTGATCCCCTCGCGCTGGTACTCGGGGACGAGCGCGGCCGTGAAGCGGACGTGCCCGCTGGAGGTCATCCGCTCCAGGCGGCGGGCCACGGTCCGCTCGTGGACCCCGACCGCCTGGGCCACGTCGGCGAAGGCGGCGCGCGGGTCGCGGTGCAGGATGCGGAGCACCGCGTGGTCGACGGCGTCGAGGTCGGGCGGCGCGGCGCCGCGCCCCGCGCCTCCGGCGGTGGTCTCCATGGCTCCCTCCGTCCTGCCGGCCCGCCGCGCGGGGGCCCGGCAGCGTCCGGATCCTCCGGCCGCCGGCCGAGCCCGGTCCGCCCGGCCGAGCCCGGCCGAGCCCGGTCCGCCCGGTCCGCCCGGGCCTCCCGGTCCCGGGCCTCCCGGCCCCGGTCCGCCCGGCCCCGGTCCGCCCGGGCCTCCCGGCCCCGGTCCGCCCGGCCCCGGTCCGCCCGGGCCTCCCGGCCCCGGTCCGCCCGGGCCTCCCGGCCCCGGTCCGCCTGGGCCGCCCGGCCCCGGTGCGCCCAGGCCGATCGGTCCGGTCCGACGGCGAAGCTGACCGTCCGGGTCGGCAGCGGCCGTCACCCGAGTGGCGTGTTCAGGGGCGCCGGGGTGCCGGAATCCGCCGCGCGGCAGGGGGTCCGTGCCCCCTTCACCCGATTATGCGCCCCACTCTTGCCCGCGCAGCGACCCGCACCGGACATTGTGGTGCGGCTTCCGCCCCCGCAGGCGGGCCGCCCCCTCCCCGCCCCGGCCGCACGGCCGCATCCCGGACAGGTGATACGTATGACGGACACGGACGCCAGACCCGCGCACGCCCCGGCCCCGGGGCCGCCCCGCGTCCGCGCCACCCCCGCCGGCGCCGTCATCGCCTCCGTGGTGCTCGTGGAGCTCTCCAGCGGCATCACCCAGGGCTTCCTCTCGCCCCTGTTGCGCGGCCTCACCGACACCCTCGGCGTCACCGCGGCCGACCTCAACTGGATCAGCGTCGCGAACCTGCTGGCCAGCGTCGCCTTCACCCCGATCCTGTCCCGGCTGGGAGACCTGCACGGGCACCGCCGCGTGCTCCGCTGGAACCTGCTGATCGTGCTGCTCGGCTCGGTGCTCGTCGGCCTCAGCCGCGACTTCACCACCCTCCTCGCCGGGCAGATCCTCCAGGGCGCCTTCGCCGGCTTCTTCCCGCTGCTCGTCGGCATCCTGCGCAACCGCAACGGCAACGGCGGCCGCGACGGCGACGCGGAGAGCCGGCGCGGCATCAGCGTCATGGTCGCCGCGCTCGTCGCGGGCCTCGCGCTGGGCCTCGTCGCCAGCGGCTTCGTCGCCGGCGCCGTCGACAGCCCCACGGCGGCCCTGTGGGTGCCCGCCGTCGCCACCGCCGTGGCCCTCGCCGTCACCTGGCCCCTGCTGCCCGAGTCGGAGCACCGGCCCGGCGGCCGGATCGACTGGGCGGGCGGCGTACTGCTCTGCCTCGGCCTGACCGCCGTCATGCTGGGCCTCGGCCTCGGCGGCACCCCCGGCTGGGAGTGGACCTCCGCCCGCACCCTGGCCTGCCTCGCCGGCGGCGCCCTCGTCACCGCCCTGTGGGTACGGGTGGAACTGCGCACCGCCGAGCCGATGATCGACGTACGGATGTTCCGCCGCCGGGGCGTCGTCACCGTCTCCCTCGTCACGCTGACCTTCACCTTCTGCATGATCGGGCTGATGGTCGCCAACGCCGTGTTCATGGGGACCGACCCGGCCGCCCACGGCTACGGGCTCGGCCTGGACCCCTTCGGGACCGCCCTCGCCACCCTGCCCAACCTGCTGGCCCTCACCCTCGGGGCGCTCCTCGCGCCGGCCGTGGCCGCCGCGGTCACCGACCGGCTCACCCTGGCCGCCGGCTCGCTGCTGATGGCCGCCGGCTACCTGCTGTCCCTGTCCTTCCACACCGACCTGGTCCTCTTCCTCGCCGGCACCGCCGTCGCCGGCCTCGGCACGGGCTTCCTCCAGCACTCCACCCGCACCCTCGCCGTGGAATCCGTGCCGCGCGACCGCACCTCGGTCGGCTCCGGCATCAACGAACTCCTGATCAACGTCGGCGGGTCCCTCGGCGCCGCCGCCGTCCTGACGGTCTTCGCCGCCCACACCGCACCCGGCAGCCTGCTGCCCGATGCGGGCGCCTACACCGTCTCCTGGACGGTCTGCGCCCTGGTCTCGCTGGCCGGCGCCGCCCTCGCCCTGCTCTACCGCACCCCGCCGCGGGAGGACCGATGAACGGCACCGACCTGCTGCGCGCACGCAGCCGGGCCTTCCTGACCACCCGCCAGGACGCGGTGCTCGGCCTCAGCCACGCACTCCACGCCGACCCCGAACTCGCCTACGGGGAACACCGCGCCGCCCGCCGCATCACCGACCTGGTGGAGCGGGCCGGATTCGAGGTCACCCGCGGCGCGTACGGCCTGCCCACCGCCTTCAGCGCCACCGCCGGCAGCGGCGAGCTCGTCATCGGGATCTGCGCCGAGTACGACGCCCTCCCCGGCATCGGCCACGCCTGCGGCCACAACGTCAACGGCGCCGCCTCCGTGGCCGCCGCCCTGACCCTCGCCCCCCTCGCCGACGAGCTGGGCATCACCGTCAAGCTCCTCGGCACCCCCGCCGAGGAGTCCGGCGGCGGCAAGGTCGACATGCTCCGCGAAGGCGCCTTCGACGACGTGGCCGCCGCGATGATGGTGCACGCGGCCCCCTCCGACTCCGTCGGCATGAGCTCGCTCGCCATCAGCAGCTGGCGGGTCGGCTACACCGGGCGCGCCGCACACGCCGCCGCCATGCCCGAGCGCGGCGTGAACGCCGCCGACGCCATGATGATCGCCCAGGTCGCCATCGCCGCCTACCGGCAGCAGATGCGGCCCGGCGCCGTGGTGTCGGGGGTGGTCACCCGGGGCGGCGACGCCGCCAACGTCATCCCGGACCACACCGCCGCCGAGTACGACTGCCGGGCGGTCACCAGCGAGGAGCTCGCCGAGCTCCAGGCCCGCGTACGGGCCTGCTTCGAGGCCGGAGCCCTGGCCACCGGAGCCGAACTCGCCCTGGAGACCGTCGGGAACGACTACGCCGACCTGCGCCAGGACTTCGCCATCGGCCGGAGCTACCTCACCGCCGCCCGCGAGCTCGGACGCCGCGTCCAGGACCTGGACCCGACCCTGCGGGGCGGCTCGACGGACATGGGCAACGTCTCCCACCTCGTGCCCACCATCCACCCGATGATCGGCTACGACTGCGGGGACGCGATCATGCACAACCCGGAGTTCACCCGCTACGGGGTCACCGCCCAGGCCGACCGCGCCGTGCTCGACGGGGGCCTGCTCATGGCCTGGACGGCCATCGACCTCGCGACCGCACCGGACCACCGCCGCTCCCTGCTCACCCGCCTCGCCGCCCGCCGGGACGCCCCCGCCGCCGCCGGCACCGGAGCGCGGTAGCCCCCGGGGCCCGGACGGGGGGCGTACGGGCCGCCGGAGCGGGTAGGCGCCCGGCAGCAGCAGCTTCCAGCAACGGGAGGACCCATGACCCGGAGCGTCCACGAGGTGATGACCTCGAACCCGGTGACCGTCGGGAAGCTGACTTCGCTGGCGGAAGCCGCGCGGGTGATGCGCGACGCGGACATCGGGGACGTCCTCGTCGTCGACGAGGGCCGGCTCCACGGCATCGTGACCGACCGGGACCTCGTCATCCGGGGCATGGCCGAGAACCTGGACCCGGCCGAGACGACCGTGCACGCCGTCTGCACCACCGAGCCGCTCACCGTCCGCCCGGGCGACGACGTCCACCACGCCGTCGCCCTCATGCGCCGGGCCGCGCTGCGCCGGCTGCCCGTGCAGACGGAGGACGGGGAGCTGGTCGGCGTCGTCACCCTGGGCGACCTCGCGGTCGAGAGCGATCCCGGCTCCGCCCTCGCCGCCATCGCGGCCGCCGAACCCGGCAGCTGATCCCGCGCCGAACCCCGCCCAACCCCGTGGAACCCCTCCCGTGTTACTTCTCGGTAGGCCATGATGGCGGGCGACCACTCACACGGCGGGGGCTGATCAGCGGTGACCACTTTCGACGACCGGACCAGGGTGCACGCGTTCCGGGACGACGCCCTCGGCGAGCACGACGCCGTCGGCCTCGCCGCGGCGATCCGGCGGGGCGAGGTCTCCGCCGCCGAGGCCGCCCGGGACGCCCGGGAACGGGTCCGGGCGGTCGAGGACCGGCTCCACGCGGTCCAGGTGTACGCGGACACCCCCGCCCCCGCCCCGGCGGCGGCCGGAGCCTTCGCGGGCGTGCCCACCTTCGTCAAGGACAACACCGACTACCAGGGGCTCCCCACCGGCCACGGCAGCACCGCCTTCCGGCCCGGCCCGGCCCGCCGGCACGCGCCCTTCGCCCGGCAGCTGCTGAGCAGCGGCGTCACGGTGCTCGGCAAGACCCGGCTGCCCGAATTCGGCTTCAGCCCGAGCACCGAGTACGAGGCCGCCGAGCCCGTCCGCAACCCCTGGCACACGGACCACTCCGCCGGCGGCTCCTCGGGCGGCGCGGCGGCCCTCGTCGCCGCCGGAGCGGTGCCCCTCGCGCACGCCAACGACGGCGGCGGCTCGATCCGGATCCCCGCCGCCTGCTGCGGACTCGTCGGCCTCAAGCCGACCCGCGGCCGGGTCGTGCCGAACGACCAGAGCCGCCGGCTCCCGCTCGACCTCGTCTGCGACGGCGTCGTGACCCGCTCCGTACGCGACGCCGCCGCCTTCCTCGCCGCCGCCGAGACGTACCGGCGCAACCCCGCGCTGCCGCCCGTCGGCCTGGCCGAAGGCCCCTCGGGGCAGCGGCTGCACATCGGCTTCCTGGCGGACTCGCCGAACGGCGTCCGGTCCGACGACGCCACCCGCGAGGCGGTCGCCTCCACCGTGGCAGCGCTCCAGGGGCTCGGGCACACCGTGGAGCCGGTGGAGATGGCCATCGACCCCGCCTTCACCGACGACTTCCTCACCTACTGGGGCATGCTGTCCTTCCTCATCGGCGTCACGGGCCGCACCCTCGGCCCGGACTTCGACCGCAACCGCATGGACCCCCTCAGCCGGGGCCTGCGCGAGACCTACCTGGAGAACTGGCGGCGCACCCCCGGGGTGCTGCGCAGGCTGGGGCGCACCAAGGAGGCGTACGCGGCCGCCTTCCGGGGGCTCGACCTCGTCCTCACCCCCGTGCTCGCCCACACCACCCCGCCGATCGGCCACCTCAGCCCCGCCGTCCCCTACCCGGCCCTGATCGAGCGGATCCTCGCCTACGTGGCCTTCACCCCGGTCGACAACGTCGTCGGCACCCCCTCGCTCTCGCTGCCCGCACCCGCCACCACGCCGGACGGCCTGCCCGTGGGCGTCATGTTCTCCGCCCGCCCCGGCGGCGAACGCACCCTGCTGGAGATCGCCTTCCAGTTGGAGGCGGAGCACCCCTTCCGGCGCATCCAGGACCGGTGACGCGCGGCCGGAGTGCAGGGGCCCCGACCCGGCGGTAGCGTCGGTGGTGTGCGTTCCGTCCGCACCGCCCAGCTCGGGGAAGCCTGCCGAGGAGCGGGATCCGGTATGACGAAGCACACCCTCCACGCGGCCGCCGCCGCGGCCGCCCTCGCCTGCCTCTCGGCCTTCGGCCCCGCCCAGGGCACCGCCGCCGGGGCACCGGCGCAGCCCGCCGGGACCGGCCCGGCGGCGCCGTCCGCACGGTTCGTGCCCGGCGCCTGCCCCAGGACGCCCGAGCCGATCGAGGCGCTGAGCACGGCACGCTGCGGATACCTGGAGGTCCCCGAGAACCGGGCCCGCCCCGGCGGCCGGACCATCCGGCTCGCCGTGGCGGTCATCAAGCCGGCCACGGCCGAGCCCGCCCCGGACCCGGTGGTGTTCATGGCCGGCGGCCCCGGCGCCGACACCTTCGACGACATCCCCTTCCTGGTCGAATCCGGCCTCAACAAGGACCGCGAACTGATCGTCATGGCCCAGCGAGGCAACCTCTACGACCAGCCGAACCTCGCCTGCCCGGAGGTCGACCGGGCCAACGAGAAGACCGTCGCCTTCGGCTGGGACGCGCCGGAGGCCAAGCAGCTCATGGTGAAGGCGTACCAGGAGTGCCGGGACCGCCTGACGGCCGCCGGGACCGACCTGAGCGCCTACAACAGCACCGAGAACGCCGCCGACTTCGCCGACCTGCGCACCGCCCTCGGCATCGCGCAGTGGAACGTCTACGGGTACTCGTACGGCACCAACCTGGGCCTCACCTACCTGCGCCTGCACCCCGAGGGGATCCGGGCGCTGGCGATCGACTCGCTCAGCCCCCCGCAGGTCACGATCCTGCCGTGGGGCTGGAGCAGCGCCCGGGAAGGGCTCGACGCCGTCTTCGACGCCTGCGCGGCCCAGCCCGCCTGCAAGAGCCGCTACCCCGGCCTCGACAAGACCCTGGACGAACAGGTGGCCAGGCTGGAGGCGAACCCCCTGACGCTCGACGCCCGACCGCCGGGCGACGGGAAGCCGGTGAAGGTCGTCCTCGACGGCGGCACCCTGCTGAACATGATGGTCGGCTTCAACGTCAAGCCGGTCGACGTCCCGGCAGCGCTGGAGGAGCTGGGCCGGGGCGACCCGCGGCGCTTCGCGCAGGGCCGCGCCAAGGACTCCGTCCAGCCCACCGGTCTGGTGGCGCACGGCCTGACCCAGTCGGTGGCGTGCGCCGAGTGGATCCCGGGCACCTCGGAACCCGACGTCCTCGCCGCCGGGCGCGAGGCCTTCCCCGGCTGGCCGCGGACCGTCCTGGCACAGACACCGCAACTGCCCTTCGAGTACGACGTCTGCAAGGTCTGGAACGTCGCGGACAACGCGGCCCGGCACCGGGTGGCCACCGTCAGTTCCGTACCGGCGCTCGTCATCTCCGGGACGTTCGACATGAAGACCGGGGCGAGCTACGCGAAGGACGCCTCCCGCACCCTGTCCCGCTCCACCTCCGTGCTGATCCCCGGGATCGGGCACTGGGTGGTCCCGCAGTCGAAGTGCGCGCAGCAGGTGCTGGCCTCGTTCCTCGCGCGTCCGACCGCACCCGACACCAGCTGCGTCGCCGGCCTCACGCCGGCACCGTTCACGATCACCCCGAAGTGACCGGGAGTACAGGATGGCTTCCCACCGCACGCCCCACCGCCGCACCGCACGCCGGATCCGCGCCACAGCGGCCGGCGCCGCGACCGGGCTCCTCATCACGGGCCTGCTCGCCGCCCCCGCCCAGGCGCAGGACGACACCGGCGGGCCGGTCGGAACGGCCGCCGGGAAGGCGGGCGACGCCTCCTACGAGCCGGGGCCCTGCCCGAAGACGCAGCAGCCCGTCCCCGAACTCGAAGGGGCCCGCTGCGGCACGCTCACCGTGCCCGAGAACCGCGCCGAGCCGGGCAGCCGCACCATCAGGCTCGGCGTCGCGATCGTGCCGGCCAAGGCCGCCCAGCCGAAGCCCGACCCCATCGTCTGGCTCGCCGGCGGACCCGGCGACGACGCGGTCGGAGAGGCGAAGCTGGCCGTCGACGGCGGCCTCAACCGCGACCGCGACCTGATCCTCATGACCCAGCGGGGCACCTACGCGGCCGACCCCGCGCTCACCTGCCCGGGCGTCGACGAGTTCAACGCACGCGTGGTCGGCCTCGCCTACAACGCGGCGTCCACCGAAACCCTGCACGTCCAGGCCACGAAGGCGTGCCGCGACCGGCTGGCCGCCCTCGGCGCCGACCTGAGCGCGTACAACGACATCGAGAGCTCCGCCGACCTCGCGGACCTGCGCACCGCGCTGGGCCTCAAGGAATGGAACGTCTTCGGCATCTCCTACGGCACCCACCTGGCGCTGGTGTACATGCGCCTGCACCCGGAAGGCATCCGAGCCGTCGGCCTCGACGGCATCCTGCCGCCCTCCAGGGGAGGTTCGGCGGCGGCCTGGAGCAGCGCCCGGCAGGGCTTCGACGGCCTGTTCAAGGCCTGCGCGGAGCAGCCCGCCTGCAACAGCCGCTATCCGAACCTTTCGGCCACCTTCGAACGGCTCGTCCGCGAGCTCGAAGCCAAGCCGGTCACCACCACGGTCACGGTCCCCGGGCAGGCGAAGCCCGTGAAGGTCGTCCTGGACGGCGGAGCCCTGCTCACCTGGATGACCTCCGCGACCCACACGGCGACCGAGGTCCCCCGCGCCCTCGACGACCTGGCCAACGGCAAGCCGGAGCGGATCGCGCGGCAGTGGGCGGGATGGAGACTCGCCCCCCAGGCCATCGGGGCCACCTCGCACGGGCTCGTCTACGGAGTCTTCTGCAGCGAGTGGATCCCGTTCGAGACGCAGGAACAGGCGCTCAAGGCGGGCCAGGAGGCCTTCCCCTCCTTCCCCCGCTCGATACAGGAGCAGGCCCCGCAGCTCAACTCCCTGCGGCCCGACTGCGACGTCTGGAAGGTTCCCCCGGCGCCCGCCTCGATCCGTGACGCCACCGAGAGCGACATCCCCACCCTCGCCATCTCCGGCGGCTTCGACGCCCAGACCGGCGCGGACAACGGCCCCTACGTGGCACGGACCCTGAGCAAGGCCCACGTCGTGACGGTCCCCTACGAACCCCACGTGGTCTTCGCGACGTCGAAGTGCGCCCAGGAGATCACCGTCTCCTTCTTCGACGACCCGGCCGCACCGGACACGAGCTGCCTGAGCGGGCTCAAGCCCCCCGCGTTCGAGACCGGCCCCTGACCGGCGTTCGGACGGCGGGGTGCCATTCGGACAGGCCGACAAAATGGTTTGAGCTCCGGCGGGCGTGCCGAGAGGATCGGGTGACACCGATGAGTTCTTCCTGCCGCCACGGTCTGTCCTCGTGACCGGCCGCGTGCACAGGAAGCTCACCCGACGGAAGGCACCATGTCCGTACCCCCCGCATCTCCCGCCCATCCGCCCGCCCGCGTCACCGCCGTGCTGCGGGTCCTCGTGCTGTCCACGTTCGTCGTCTTCCTCAACGAGACGATCATGGTCAACGCGATCCCGAGGCTCATGCGCGAGTTCGAGGTCACCGCGGCGGCCGCCGGGTGGCTCTCCACGGCCTTCATGCTCACCATGGCCGTCGTCATCCCCGTGACGGGGTGGTTCCTCCAGCGCGTGACGACCCGGACCGCCTTCGGCCTCGCCATGACGCTGTTCCTCGTCGGCACGGCCCTGGCCGCGGCCGCGCCCGCCTTCCCCGTCCTGCTGGCCGCCCGCGTCATCCAGGCCAGCGGCACCGCCGTCATGATGCCGCTGCTCATGACGACGCTGATGACGCTGGTGCCGCCGCAGGACCGCGGCCGCGTCATGGGCAACATCACCCTCGTCATCTCCGTCGCGCCCGCCCTGGGCCCCGCGGTCTCCGGAGTACTGCTCCAGCTGGGCAGCTGGCGCCTGCTGTTCCTGGCCGTGCTGCCCATCGCCGTGGCCATGGCCCTCTTCGGCCGGCGCACCCTGGTCAACATCGGCGAACCGCAGGCCGGCCCGATCGACTGGCTGTCCGTCCCGCTGGCGGCGGCAGGCTTCGGCGCCCTGGTCTACGGGCTGAGCGAGCTCGGCGCCGGGGACGCCTCCCAGGCCCCCGTCTCCCCGGCGGTCACGACCGTGGTGGGCGCCGTACTGGTCGTGCTGTTCGCCTGGCGGCAGCTGGCGCTGCAGCGCTCGTCCACACCGCTGCTGGACCTGCGGACCTTCACGTTCCGCCACTTCTCCGTCGCACTCGCCCTGATGTGCCTGTCCTTCATGGGCCTCATGGGCGCGTTCATCCTCCTGCCGATCTACCTCCAGGAGGTGTGCGGCCTGACCTCGCTGCAGACCGGTCTGCTCCTGATCCCCGGCGGCCTCACCATGGGCCTGCTCGGCCCGCAGGTCGGCAAGCTCTACGACCGGCTCGGCGCCCCGCGCCTGGTCGTACCCGGGGCCGTGCTCACGGCGGTCTGCCTCGCGCTGTTCGCCCTCACCGGCGAAGGGACCTCGCCGTGGCTGGTGCTCGCCCTGCACGTGGCCCTGAGCGCGGGCATGGCGTTCGTCTTCACTCCCGTCTTCACCTCGGGCCTGTCCGTCCTGCCGCCGCACCTCTACCCCCACGGCTCCGCCATCCTGGGCTCGCTCCAGCAGGTCTCCGCCGCCGCCGGGACCGCCCTGGTCATCAGCGTGATGACGGGACACGCCGCCTCGGCGGCGGCCGACGGCGCCGACGCCACCGGCGCGCTGGCGACGGGCGTCCGGTGGGGCTTCGGCGTGGGCGCCGTGCTCGGCGCGCTGACCGTGCTGGTCGCGCTCCTGGTCCGCACCCCTCCCGTCCCGGAGCCGCCGGCCGCCCCGCAGCCCCAGGACGAGGACGGCACCACGACGGACAAGACCGCCGGGGCGCGGTAGTCAGGACGGCGCGGTGACGCGTTCGAAGCCGTGGCAGCGCCCGATGACGGTGAAGCCGCGCCGTCCGTACCAGTGGTGCGGCCAGTCGTCGGCGTCGGCGGTCAGGAAACGCGTGCCGCAGCCGGCGTCCGCCGCCCGGCGCAGCGCGGCGGTCAGGACCGCGTCGGCGTGGCCGCGGCGCCGGTGGTCCACGGCGGTCATCAGGTCCTCGATCTGAGCGATCCCGAGGCCGGGTTCGAGGTAGAGGTCCGTCCAGGCGGCCACGTCGCCGTTCCGCGCCCGGGGGGGGGGGGGGGGGGAGGGGGGGGGGAGGGGGGGGGGGGGAGGGGGGGGGGGGGGGGAAAAGGGGAGCGACCCCCCCCCCGCCCGACTAAGGAGGAGACGCCCA
>NZ_JBWKEZ010000007.1:47503-167020 GCF_056434525.1 Streptomyces sp. NPDC044002 | reverse complement strand
ACCTCCCCCCCCCCCCTCCCCCCCCCCCCCCCCCCCCCCCCCCCCCCCCCCCCCCCCCTCCCCCCTCGCCCCCCCCCCCCCCCCCCCCCCCACCCACCCACCGCCCCCCCCCCCCCCCCCCCCCCCGGTGCCGCGTCGCGTGCCGGTCGACCAGCATGCGGATCACCTCCTCACCGGCCTGCGGCAGCGCGATCCGCCAACTGGCCGCCAGCGGTTCCCGGATCGCCTCCAGGTCCACCTCGCCGACCGCGCGCCCGCTGTCGGCCGGCGGACCGGGGGCGGGAGCGGTGTGCAGCATCACCAGATAGGCGGAATGCCGGTAGCCGGCCCGCAGGAGATGTTCGGCGCACGCCCGGCCGAAGCCGTCGTCCAGGACGGAGACGATGCGGAACGGCCGCTCGCCCATCGCCTCGTCCACCAGGCCCGGCAGGGCCGCCGGCTCCACGGCCGCCCGTTCGACCACTACCTGGTTGTGCGACCAGGAGTCCGCGAAACGGTCGTCGAACACCGCGAAGCCGCCCGGCAGCCGGAGCGTCCGCTCGGCCTGCCGCCGTGCGAACCCCGACAGGAACGCCGTGACCCGCCGGAGCTCGTCACTGCGCATGGGGCCCTTCCCGGACGGCGGTGCCGGATGCCGACGAGGCCAGGTACCGCGGTGCGCGGCGGGCGTCCAGCCGCCGCTCCACCGCGGCGCCCAGCGACAGCAGCCCGGCGTCCTGCCGGTCCCCGGCCATCAGGAGCAGGCCGACCGGCAGCTCGCCGACGAACCCGGCGGGCACGGACAGCGAGGGGTAGCCGGCGACGGCGGCCGGGGTGGAGGACGGGATCACGTCGTTGTCGCCCCGTGCGCAGTCGGTCGTCCAGGCGGGCGGGTTCGCCGGGGAGGCGATGGCGTCCAGGCCGTGGGCGGCCATGGTCTCGTCGATGGACCGCCGCGACAGGTCCTTCAGCTCCGCGCGCCTCGCCCGGTGGCCCGGGTCCGTCGCCGGCGGGGCGGCCAGGGCCTGCTCGAACAGCTCCTGGCCGGCGAAGCAGGTCCGTTCGGCCGGCTGCGCTCGGTTGAACGCGATCAGCCCGGCGAGGTCGCGCGGGCCGCGGCGGGAGGCGAGGTAGGCGTCGATGTCCCGGTGGAACTCGCTCAGCAGGGCGGGGAACTCCAGCTCAGCGAGCCGGTCCTGATAGGGCGGGGTCACCTCGACGACCTCCGCCCCGGCGGTCCGCAGCCGCTCCGCCGTCCGGGTCATCAGGGCGTCCACCTCCGCGCCGAGCGAGGGGAGCCGCCACAGGCCGATCCGCTTGCCGCGCAGGCCGCCGGAGCGCCGGTCCGCCTCCGTGAGGCCGAAGGCGCCGTCGGCACCCGCCGCGGCGTGGCCGCTGAGCACCGAGAAGGCGATCGCGGTGTCGACGACGCTGCGGGCCATCGGACCGGCCGTGTCCTGCTCGGCGGAGATCGGCACGACGCCGGACTGGCTGACCAGCCCGAGACTGGGCTTGTGGCCGACGACCCCGTTCATCCCTGCCGGGCAGACGATGGAGCCGTCCGTCTCGGTGCCGACCGCCACCTGGGCCAGCGACGCGGCGACCGCGGCGGCCGAGCCCGCGGAGGACCCGCACGGGTTGCGGTCCAGGACGTACGGGTTGTGCGTCTGGCCGCCCACCGCCGACCAGCCGGACGTGGGCTTGGCCGCACGGAAGTTGGCCCACTCGGACAGGTTGGCCTTGCCGAGGATCACCGCGCCCGCCGCGCGCAGCCTCCCGACCAGCTCCGCGTCCCTGGCCGGCGGACTTCCGGCCAGCGCCAGCGAGCCGGCCGTGGTCGGCATGTCGCGCGTGTCCACGTTGTCCTTCAGCAGGACGGGGATGCCGTCGAGCGGCCCGCGCGCCTTTCCGAGGCGGCGGCGGGCATCACTGGCGGCCGCCTCCCGCAGGGCCGCCGGGCTCGTGCGCAGCACCGAATTGATCTTCGGGTCGACTTCCCTGATCCGCCGCAGGTACGCCCGGGTCAGCTCCGACGAGGTCAGGGACCCGCGCTCCATGCGCGCCTGCAACTCGGGGATCGTCGCCGAGTCCAGGTCGATGCCGCGCAGGAGCACCGACTCGGCGCGGGACGCGGAACCCCCGGCACCCGACTCGGCGGCCACCGCGCGCTGTCCCGCGCCGCCCGCGGCCAGGAGGGGTGCCAGGGCCAGTGCCGCGGTCAGTGCCGCGACGCTTCTCGTCTTCATGGGGGACAGCCCACTCCAGCGGGAACGCCCGGCACAAGGGACTTCTGCGCCTCTTCGCGCCCCCGGGGGCCCTGAGCCCCTCCGCGCGGTGACCTCGGCGGGGGCGGCCGCGTTGGACCGCCCATGAAGAAGATCGTCCTCGCCCTCGGAGCGGTTCTCGCCACCGCCGCCCCGGCCGCCGCCACCCCGCCGCCGGTCGCCGACGCCCACGTCCGGCTCACCGTCACCCGTACCGTGGGCCCCGCACGGAACGCCTCCGTGTGGCTTGACTGCCCCGCCCGGCGGGCTCCGCACCACCCGAACCGGGAAGCGGCCTGCGCCGACCTGGCCGCCGCGGACGGCGACTTCGACCGGCTGCCGGGACAGGAGACGGCCTACTGCTCGAACGACTCCTCGCTGGTCACCGTGACCGCGGACGGCACCTACGCGGGACGCGAGGTCCACTGGCGGCACGTGTACGCGGACGACTGCGCGCTGGCCCTGGCGACCGGCAAGGTGTTCGACTTCTGAACGACCGTGCCCCGGGCAACGCACCGGGCCGGGACCGGTGGAGGTGCCACTGGTCCCGGCCTACCCGGGTGCCGCTCGTTACATCGGCTCGGGGAAGATGTCGCCGATGCTCCAGGAGACGCTGAAGCAGGGCGGGCGGAAGCCCTCCGGCTCGGTGTCCAGGGACTGGAGCGCGAGGATCTGGCTCATGGTGATCTCACTTCCTACTAGGGGTCGTTCGGTCGGTCATGCAGACCCCGGCAGGGCGTCGGTCGTGCCGCGCCGGGGGGTTCTCGGGGCGCCCGCCTCAGGTGGCTGCCGGGACCGGTGGGCGCGCGTGGTGGGGTTCAGCCAGGAGCGGGCCGGCCAGCAGGCGCCGCAGGGCCAGGAGGACACCGGCCCCGCCGCTGGAGAGGTCGGCGGTGAAGCGCATCGACCCCGCGCCCAGGAAGCGCACCCCGCGCCGGCCCGGGACCGCGTACTTGAGCAGGCCGGTCGCGGCCCGCACGGCGTCGGTGCGGGCGGCCTCCGTGCCGGTGAGCTCGGCGTGCCCGGCCAGGAACCAGGCCAGTCCGGCCAGCCCCCGGTACAGGCCCGCCTCCTTCGTGGCGCAGGAGACCCGGATGCCGGCGACCAGCTTCGGCAGCGCCGCGGCGCAGCGCTCGTCCGGCGCGCTGGCCACGTAGCGGGTGAGCACCGCCGCGACCCCGGCCGCGCCCGTGGCCAGGTACGGCATGGCCCGGGTGTGCCGGGCGTCGTCGGAGATCGACAGGGCGCCGTCGTCCAGGGCGAACGTCCGGTCCAGCTCCTGGTGGAGCAGCAGGCGGCCCACCTCCAGGTAGCGGGCGTCGCCGGTGGCGCGGGTCAGGTGGTGGAGGAAGAGCGCGACCCCGGAACGGCCGTGCAGCAGCCCGCGGGCGTCGTGCTCGCCGAGGGTGGCCGGCAGGTCGGGGGTGCGCAGCAGGCCCTGCGCGGCCGCGGCGGCCCGCACCAGGTGGCCGTCGTCCCCGGTCAGCCGGTGCAGGGCCAGCCAGCCCATGCCGACCCCGGCCCGCCCGCCGGCCAGCGTGCCGCAGGCGGCGGTGAGCGGGTGGTGGTCGGCGTCCCGGAGCAGGTCGACGGCCTCGTCCAGCCGGCCGAGGCCGGCCAGCACCGGGGCGACGCCGGCCGAGCCGACGAGCAGGCCGGGGGGCAGCGCCCCGCGCAGCGCCAGCGCGTCGCGGCGCAGCCGCTCGCCGATCTCCTCCGGCACCGGGACCCCGGCGCGCTGCAGGGCGTGCACCACCCCGGCCGTGCCGTAGGCCAGGCACACGTTGTTGGTCCCGAAGGCCTCGGCCGAGGGCGGGAAGGCCCACTCGGGCCGGTCGGCGTCCGCCACCTCCAGCAGCCCCGCGGCCACGTCGTCGGCGAGCCGGGCGAGGCAGCCGCGCGGATCGGCGTCCACCTCGGCCGGGGAGGGCGGGCGGCCGGGGCCGTCCTCGTCCTGCGCCCGCTCCGGCGCCCGGTGGAAGGCGGTCGCCCGCTGCCACAGGTCCTGCGGCACGGCCACGTCCACCAGGTCGCGGCGCAGCAGTTCGAGGTTGCCGGGCGCGTGCTCGGCGGTCTCGTTGAACGGCGCCAGGAAGGCGAGCGCGACCGCGGCCGTGCCGTACCGGTCCCGCAGCAGCGGGTCGGTGCCGGCCCGGACCAGGCCGGGCGGCGGCGTGAACCCGGGGGTGCTGACGCCGGAGGGCGCCGCGGACAGCGCCGTGGCCGCCTCGAAGTCCACCAGCCGGAGCCCGCCCGACGGGGAGACCATGATGTTGCCCGGGCTGAGGTCGCCGAACTGGTAGCCGGCGGCGTGCAGCCGCCCGAGCGTGGCGTCCAGCTGGTCCAGCAGGTTCCGGCACTGCGCGTAGTACCCGGCGACGGATCCGTCCGTGCGGTCGGCGCGGGCCAGCGGGGTGCTCCGGCTCAGCCAGCCGACCAGCGGCTGCCCCTCGACGAACTCGGTGACGAGGAAGTCGTGCTCCCACTCCGTGAAGTGGTCCAGCGGCTCCGGCCCCACCCCGGGTGCAGCCGCGTGCAGTTCGCGCAGCACGTCGTACTCGTGCCGCAGCCGCTGCTGCGCGTCGGTGCCGTCGAAGACCAGGCCGTTGTGGGCGCGGGCCTCCTTGAGGAAGACGGTGCGGCCGGTCCGCCGGTCCAGGGCCTGGTAGGTGCCGCCCGCGTTGCTCAGCCGCACCGCGCGGGTCACCTCGTAGTCGCGGATCAGGATGGGGCCCGTGTGCGGGGGCTCCTCCTGCTCCACGAAGGGGTCGGTGATCCCCGGCGGCATCAGGAAGGCGGGCACCCGCACGTCCACGGCCTCCCGGCCGGAGCCGTCGGTGACCAGGCCCTCCCGGGTGCCGTCGGCCCGCAGCCGAGTGCGGGGACCGAAGGCTCCGTAGCGGTAGTGGACCGTCCGCGAGTCGCGGAAGCGCCGGTCGGTGAGGACGTAGGGGCCCTCTTCCCCGTCGAGCGCGTCACGCAGGCGCTCCAGCAGCCGGCGGGCGGTCGCCTCGTCGGGCGGGTAGACGGCGCAGAACTTGCCCGACTGCGCCCGTGCGGCGTGCTTGTGGTGGAGGAACAGGAAGAACAGCCGGGCGCGCAGGTGCTTGAACGGCACGCCCTCGTCGGAGCAGATCCCGGCGACCGTGTCGAGCACGTGCTGGGCCCGCTCCAGCCGCGCCGACACGTGGATCTTCCAGCCCTGTTCGGCGAGTCCGGACCGGGGGCTGCCCCAGAACGTCCAGATGCCCTGGTCGGCGCTGCGCAGGCCGACCGGCGCCGTGCCGGGGACGAAGCGCGGCCCGGGGTCGGCCACGCTGGTCAGCGGCAGGAAGTACTCCCGGTCCGCGAGCGCCTCGCCGAAGCCTTCGAGCACGGGATCTCCTTGCGGGATGTGGGGCGGCCACAACGGTCGTGCCAGACGCTAGGAACGGCGGGTATGGAAACGGTTCGGCAACGCCATGCGACCGGTATCGGCCGAGATCACCCTCCGCGGTCGCTCCGACGGCCGGCTGTCGGGGGCGGCTGCGGGCCCGCTTGACCCCTGCTTGAGGTCCGGTGGTGCCCGAGTGGAAGAACATGGGGGCTCCTTCCCCATGTGGGGGGTGGCGCCTTCCGTACAAGATCGTGCGTGGGCCCGGAGCGGAGGGTCGGGGTCGAGGAGGGGCGATGGGGGCAGGACAGGTGCGGACCGAGGTTCCGCTGTCGGCTGTGGAGCGGTGGTGGGAGCCCGGGCTCGTCGGCGGTGGCGCCGGTCGAGGGCTGCCGGACTGGGCCGCGTTCGCCGAAGCGGCGGCGGCCCGCGCACCCGAGCAACCCCTGGCGCCGGAGGGGGACTTCCCGGGGCTGAGCGGTTTCGAGTGGGTGCTGCGCCCGTTCACCCGCGGTGCGGGGGAGCGGCTGGAGCGGGGCGTGTCGGCACGGGCGCGGCGGCTCGTGGACCTGGCCGCCGTACGGGACGACCTGGAGCGGCACCTCAGCGGCCGACTGGCCCGGGCGGCGGCGCGGACGCTGGTGCTGGAGCTGTACGAGGTGCGCAGCGCCGGGCGGTTGGACGGGGACGACACCCGGGCCCGGTTCCGGGACTTCCTGGGGCGGACCGCGTCCCGGCGCGGCCTGGCGGCCCTGCTGGCCGGCCGGCCGGTGCTGGCGCGGATCCTGGGACGGGCGGCGCTGGACGCGGCGGACGCCCTCGCGGAGGCGCTGGAGCGGCTGGCGGACGACCGGGCCCGGCTGGCCGCGGGCCTCCTGGGCGGGGACCCGGGGCTGCTCGTGGGCGTCGCGCCGGGCGCCGGCGACGGGCACCGGGGCGGCCGGAGCGTGATGCTGCTGCGCTTCGCCGACGGGACCCGGCTGGTGTACAAGCCGCGGCCGCTGGCCGTGCACCGCCACTTCAACGACCTCGTCGACTGGTTCAACGGGCTGCCGCACTCCGCGGACCTGCGTACGCTGCGGCTGCTCGACCGGGGCGGCTACGGGTGGGTGGAGTTCGTCGCCGCGGGACCCTGCGCCGATGCCGCGGAGATCGAGGTGTTCTACCGCCGCCAGGGCGCGCTGCTGGCGCTGCTGCACCTGATCGACGGCACCGACCTGCACCACGAGAACCTGATCGCCGCCGGCGCCCACCCGGTGCTGATCGACGTGGAGACCCTGTTCCACCCCCCGCTGGCGGCGACCGCCACGGAGGACCCCGCGGCGCGCGCGCTCCACGACTCGGTGTACCGGGTCGGACTCCTGCCCCAGCTCATGGTGGGCGACGACAGCGCCCTGGACGTGTCCGCGGTGGGCGGCGGCCGGGAAGCGGTCTCGCCCGTCGCCCGGGCCACCTGGGCGGACGCCGGTACGGACCGGATGCGCCTGGTGCGCAGGGCCGGGACGTTCGGGGAGTCCGCCAACCGGCCGCGGCTCGCGGACGGCACGCCCGTCGAGCCGGCGGACCACGTCGACGCGCTCTGCGCCGGATTCCGCACCGCGTACGCGGCCATCGCCGCGGCCAGGGGGGAACTGCTCCACGGGACGCCGCTGTTGAGGGCGTTCGCCGACGACGAGGTGCGGGTGCTGGCCAGGCCCACCTGGGTGTACAGCACCATGCTCGACGAGTCCACCCACCCCGACCTGCTGAAGGACGCGGCTGAGCGGCAGCGGGCCCTGGAGACCCTGCGGACCGACGACTCCGGGGCGGCCCTCACGCCCGACCTGGTCGACGAGGAGATCGCCCAGCTCTGGGCGGGAGACGTACCGCTGTTCACCGCCCGGCCGGGCACCGACCGGCTGTGGGGCGTGCCGGAGCGGCCGCTGGCCGGCCGCGCGGACCGGTCCGGGATCGCCCGGGTCGCCGCCCGGCTCGCCGCCTTGGACACGGTCGACCGGCAGGACCAGGAGTGGATCGTGCGCGCCGCGATGGCGACGGCCTCCTGCGCGCCCGTGCACCGGCCCGTCGGGGAGCGGCGCGCCCGTGCGGCGGAGCGCGCCCCCGAGCCGGAGCGGCTGCTGTCGGCGGCCCGGTCCGTCGGGGACCGGCTGGTCTCCCTCGCGTACCGCCGGGGACCGCGCACCAACTGGATCGGCCTGGAGCTGCTGGACGAGCGCTACTGGCGGATCGGCGCGATGCCGGCCGACCTGGCCGGCGGGTACACCGGGCCGGCGCTGTTCCTGGCCCAGTTGGCGGCGCTCACCGGGGCCGGCCACTACGCGGAGGTGGCCCGGACGGCCCTGGCGCCGGTGCCCGGACTGCTCGACGCGCTGCGCGCCCGGCCCGCCGACCTGGGCGCGGTGGGGTCGGGGGCCTTCTCGGGCCTCGGCGGCATCGCGTACGCGCTCGCCGAGACGGCACGGCTGCTGGACGATCCGGAGGCCGGCTCATGGGCGGCCGCGATGCTGCGGCTGGCCGGCACGGCGGCCCGGTCCGAGCCGGAGCACGGGGTGGCCGCGGGCGTCGCGGGCGGGCTCGCCGCACTGCTGGCCGCCCACCGGGCCGGTGCCGGGGGGCCGGAGACCTGGCGGGACGCACAGGCCGCCGCGGACCGGTTGGCGGCGGCGGATCCCACGGCCGGCGGGCGGGGCTTCACGACCGGGGCCGCCGGGCGGGGCTGGGCCCTGCTGCGGTTCGCCGAGGCCGCCGCGGGATCCGGGAGCGTGGCGGCCGGGGGCGCTGAGCGGTACCGGTTCGCGGGCCTGGCCGCACTGCGGGCGGCCGTCGACGGCGAGCCGGCCGGCGGCCGGGGTCCGGGGGGCCACGGGGCAGCCCCCGCGGACCCGCCCGGCCCGTCCGCATCCGGGGCGCGGGCGTCGGCCTGGTGCCGGGGGCGCGCCGGCATCGCACTCGCGGTGCTGGACGCGCCGGGCGCCCTGGCGGACCAGGCCCTCGCGACCTGGGCGCGCGGGACCGTCGAGGCGCTGGGCCGGGACCTGCCGGCCGCCGACGACAGCCTCTGCCACGGCGAGGCCGGGGTGTGCGAACTCCTCGGCCACGGCGCGGCCCCGGAGGCACGCGCGCACTGGATCCGCCGGGTCGGGGCGCTCCTGGCCTCCGTGGAGGAGACCGGTTCCCGCAGCGGCGCCCCGGACGGAGTCGCGCATCCCGGCCTGCTGACCGGGCTGGCGGGGATCGGCCACGGACTCCTCCGGGCCGGGTTCCCGGAGCGCGTGCCGTCCCTGCTGCTCCTGCACACGTCCGGCTAGGGGGGCCGGGTACACCGCATCACCGCATCACCGCATCACCGCATCACCGAGCACGACGACCACTCTCACGCACACGAAAGACGGATGGCGACCATGCAGATCAACGACTCGGTCAGGTACCTCGACAGCAGCGCCGGCGCGGAGACCGCGGCCCTCGACCACCCGCTGGGCGAGGTGGCGTTCGGGGCGAGCGGGACGCTGGGGCTGCGCAGCCGGCTGCTCAGATCGGCCGAAGCCGACACGGCCTTCACCATGGACATGCCCTGGACCACCGGCACCTGCCCGTTCTGAGGCGCGGCGGGGGACCGGCCCGCCGCCCGGCGGCGTACTCGGGATGACGTATTGACAGCTCAGGCAAAGGGCCGGGGAACCCCCGGCCCTTTGCCGTGCCCGAACAAGATCAAGTAGCCTGCGCTCATGCGAGCGACGTCGTCGGTCATCGTGGGGCGGGACGCCGAGATCCGGCTGCTGGACGAGGCCCTGGAGAGTGTCAAGAGGGGTGCCGGACGGGCGCTGTTCCTCGTCGGTGAGGCGGGCATCGGCAAATCCCGGCTGGCCGGCGAGTCGGCCCTGCGCGCCTACGAGCGGGACATGCCCGTGCTGCGCGGCCGCGCCACGTCCACCGGGCTCGTCGTGCCGTTCCGGCCGCTGGTCGAGGCGCTGTCCTCGCGGTTCCGGGCGGCGGGTGCCCCCGACGACCCCGAACTCCAGCCCTACCGGCCCGCGTTGGCCGGACTCGTACCGGAGTGGCGGTCCGGCACAGTGGCGCCCGGATATGCGATCTCGCTGGTCGAACTGGCCGAGGCGCTCCTGAGGTTGCTGGCCGTGCTCGGCCGCGAGCGGGGCTGCGTGATCCTGCTGGAGGACCTGCACGACTCCGACACCGAGACGATCGCGGTCGTCGAGTACGTCGTCGACAACGTCGCCGAGCTGCCGGTCCTCCTCGTCGGCACGCTGCGGCCCGACCCCGGCCCGGCGCTGGACCTCGCGCTCGCCGCCGAGCTGCGCAACACCGCCTACCTGCGGGAGTTGGGGCCGCTGGACGAGGCCGCCGTACGGGACATGGCGGCCGCGTGCCTGGACGTCGGACCGGGTGAGGTGCCCCCGGCCGCCCACCGCCACCTCGCGCAGTGGGCGGCCGGGAACCCGTACCTGGTGGAGGTGCTGCTGGCCGACCTGCTGGACACGGGACGGCTGAGCAGGGCCGACGGCGGGTGGCAGCTGGCCGAGCACGGCGGGGCGGCGGTTCCGACGGGCGCGGTCCGCAGCTGGGCGCGCCGGCTGGACCGGCTCGACGAACCGGTGCGCGAACTGCTGCTCGTCGCGGCGACGCTCGGCGGCCGGTTCTCCGTCGGGGCCCTGCGGGCGGTGACCGGGCTCGACGACCGGGCGCTCTTCGCCCACCTCCGGTCGGCCTCCGAGGTGGGGATCATCGCCCCGGACGGGGCCGCCCACGACCACTACGCCTTCCGGCACGCCCTGACGGCGGACGCGCTCCGGGCCTCCCTGCCGCCCGCCGAGCAGGCGGCGCTGGCCCGGCGCGCGGCCTCGGCCATCCAGGAGTCCGCCAGCGAACTCTCCGGCGACCAGCGTCAGTTGGTGGCCACCCTGCAACTGGCGGCGGGCGACATGGTGGCGGCGTCCCGGCAGTTCGCCGAGGTCGGCCGGCAGATGCTCGATGCCGGCGCGTCGGGCTCGGCCGCTGTGCTGCTGGAGCGCGCCCGGGGCCTGGCGACCGACGCGGAGCGGGACGAGATGACCGTCCAACTGGCCATCGCCCAGGCCGAGTCCGGGCGACTGGACGAGGCGGCCACGCTGCTCGACGACCTCCCGCCGGCGCCTGCCGGGTCGCGGGCCGCGGAGGAACGGGCCCAGGCGCACACGCAGGTCGCATGGGTCGCGACCATGGGCGAGCAGCAGGAGGAGGCGCACCGCCGGATCCGGGCCGCCCGCACCCTGCTGGGGGCCGCCCCGCGCCCGGAGCAGGAGGCGGCGCTCGCGGTGGTCGAGGGCCATCTCGCGCTGCTGCCGGAGCAGGACGGCGGGGGCAGGGGCCACGGTCCGGTGGGCCGGGGCGATGACGACGGCCGCGAGCGACTGGCAGCGGCGGAACGTTCCGCCCGGTCCGCCGCGCTCACCGCCGAGCAGCGCGGCCGGCCCGTGGTGGCCTGCCAGGCCTGGCAGCTGCTGGCCATGCTGTCCCGGGAGCGCGGCTTCGACGAGGCCGACGCCTGCCTGGAGCGGATGCTGGCGGTCGCCGAGCAGCACCGGCTCGCCGTCTACCGGACCGAGGCGTTGGTCCGGCTCGGCACCAACGCGTTCATGCGGACCGGTGAGGCGACGCGGCTGGAGACCGCCCGCACGGCGGCCCACGAACTCGGTTCGCTGACCCTGCTCCAGACCGTCGACGGGTTCCTCGCCATGCAGAGCGTGCTGGCCGGGCGGTGGGACCGGGCCCGGGAGGTCGTCGAGCGGCTGGTCGAGGCCAGCGCCCGCCTCCAGAACCTGTCGACCCACCGCTACCTGCTCCTCGTCGACGCCACGCTCGCCGCCCACCAGGGGCGGGCCCGCGACCAGGAACGCGCCCTGGTCCGGTTCCGCCGGGCCGGCGGCGAGGAGTCCATGCTCGTGCCCCTGCAGCGCGGACTGTGCCAGGCCGTGGGCGCGCTGATGGGGGAGGACCGGGAACGCGCGAAGGCCGAGCTCGACGCGGCGCTGGCCTGGGAGCGGGAGCACCCGAGCTTCTTCTACCTCAGCGGCCGTTACGGGCTCGGCCCCCTGCTGCGGATCCTCGACGGCGAGGACGCCGGCCGGGAGGCGTACCGGGAGGCGCTGGCCTCGCCGGGCGGGCAGTTGGCCTGGAACCGGATGTTCCTCGGCATGGCGGACGCGGTGCAGCGCGGCCGGGACGGCGACGCGGCCGGTGCGCAGCGCGCCGTGGAGCAGGCCGGCCGGGCGGCGGCGGTGTTCCCGCAGGCGTGGCACCTCGCCCTGCGGCTGACCGCCGAAGCGGCGCTCGCCGACTCCTGGGGAGAGCCGGTCGCCTGGCTGCGGACCGCCGAGGAGTACTTCCACGAGGCCGGCGTACCGACGGTGGCCGGGGCCTGCCGGGCCGTCCTGCGGCAGGCGGGGGTCAGCGTCCCGCAGCGCCGGGGCGGCCGGGAGCGGATCCCCGCGGAACTGCGCACCGCGGGCGTCACGCCGCGCGAGTACGAGGTGTTCGTGCTGCTGGCGGAGCGGCCCGGCAACCAGCAGATCGCCCAGAGCCTGTGCATCTCGCCCCGGACGGTGGAGAAGCACATGGCGAGCCTGATGCTCAAGACCGGCTCCGCGGACCGGGCTGCGCTGTGCGCCCTGTCCGCGCGGTGCGCGGCGGACCCGCACTGACTGCGGCCGACGGGAGCCGGGATGGGGGTCCCGCCCGTCTATATGGGGGCCCGCTCCCCTATATGGGGGCCGGTTCCCCCATACGGGGGAGCGGGCGGGCGCGACTCTGCGGGCCCGGCACCGATGTGCGCAGGGTGCGGGCCGCCGATGATCGAGGGGACCCACCCACTCCCCGTCCCCCTCCGGAGGTTCGTCCGATGCCGCGTCCGTTCGCGCAGCCCGCAGCGTCACCCGGCACGCTCAGGTTCTCCGTCCTCGGCCCGCTCACGGCCCACCGCGGCGACCGGGCGCTGAACCTCGGCCCGTTGAAGCAGCGGGTCGTGCTGGCGACCTTGCTCGGCTCCGCCAACACCCCGGTGTCCGTGGACACGTTGACCGACGCGGTCTGGCACGAGGACCCCCCGCGCACCGCCCGCAAGAACCTCCAGGTGTACGTGAGCGCCCTGCGCGCGCTGCTCGCCGACGACGACCCGGACCGGCCGCGGCTCACCCACACCTGCGGCGGATACGTGCTGCGCGTGGCGGAGGACGAGCTCGACCTCCTGCGCTTCCGCTCCCTGGTACGGGAGGCCGAGGGCCAGGAGCCCCGCCCGGCCGCCCGGCTGCTGCGCCAGGCCCTGGACCTGTGGCAGGGCCCGCCGCTGGGCGACGACCTGCGGCAGTCCTCCCGGCTGGCCGAGGAGGCCGAGCGGCTGGAGCTGCGCCACCTGACGGCCTACGAGAGCTGGGCGGAGGCCGAGCTGGAGCTGGGCGGCGCACCGGCGGTGGTCGAGGGGCTGCGCGACCTGGTGGAGCAGCACCCGCTCCGGGAGCGGCTGCGGTCCGCCTGGATGTGCGCGCTGAGCCGGTCCGGCCGGCAGGCCGAGGCGCTCGCGGCGTACGACGACTACCGGCAGCTCCTCGCCCGCGAACTGGGCCTGGAACCGGGGGGCGCCATGGCGGCCCGGTACCGGACGGTCCTCGCCGGCGACGGCCGGGCCGCGGCGGCCGCGGCCGCCCGCCCGCCGGCTGCCCGGCCGCCGGCCGTGCTGCCGCCCGACCTCGTGGACTTCACCGGACACGGCGAGGAACTGCGCTACCTCGTCGACCTCTTGGAGGACGACGGCGCCGGCCGGATCGTGCTGCTGTCGGGCCCGGCCGGGGCCGGGAAGACCGCGCTGGCGGTGCGGGCCGCCCACCAGCTCGGCGACCGGTTCGCCGACGGTCGGCTCTGCGTCTCGCTGCGCGACGCGGACGGCCGTACCCGCCCGCTGTCGGCGGTGCTCGCGGAGCTCGGGGAACGGACCGGCCAGAGCGGGCTGTCCGGGCCCGAGGCGTGGCGGGAGTGGCTGGCCCGGCACCGCGTGCTGGTGGTCCTGGACGACGTGCCCGACGAGCGCGCGGTACGGCCGCTGCTCCCGTGCGGCGGGCGGGGCCGGGTGCTGCTCACCGCACGCGGCCAGCTGGGCGGTCTGGCGCCCGTGCACCGGATCGGGGTCCCGCCACTGGGCACGGCCGAGTCCCTGCAACTGCTCGCGGGGCTCGTCGGCCAGGGCCGGGTGAGGGCCGACCGGGAGGCCGCCCTGCGCATCGTGCGCGCCTGCGGCGGGTCCCCGCTGGCGGTCCGGGTGAGCGGGATGCGGCTCGCGGTGCTCCGCCACGTACCGCTGTGGGAGTTCGCGGACCGGCTCACCGATCCGGCCGGGGCGCTGGACGAACTGACCTCCGGGGACGTCTCCGTCCGGCAGTGGCTCGCCCACGGCTGGGAGGCGCTGCCGGAGGACCGGGGCCGCGCCGCGGGACGGCTGGCCGCGGGCACCGGGGAGGGCCCCTTCGGCCTGACCGAGGCGGCCGAGGCCCTCGGCTGCGACGAACGGAACGCGGTGCGGGTGGTGGAGGCGCTCATCGACGCCGGAATGGTGACGTCGCCCTGCGGCGAGGTCACCGCCCACGCGGCCCAGTACGAACTGCCGCACCTGATACGGCTGTACGCGCGCGGCTCGGGACTCGGCACCCCCGTGCTGACCCCGGGCTGAGCGGCCCGGGCACCGGGCCCGGCCGCCCCCGTCGGGCGGCCGGAACCGGTGTGTCAGAGGGACTCCGGACCGGGACGCCCCGGGGCCGGCAGGCCCACGTGCCCCGCCAGGAAGGTGAGGCACTCCGCCTGCAGGGCCACCGCCCGGGACGCCGACCGGTCGCCGTGGCCGACGCCGCGCTCCAGCCGCAGCAGCACCGGACCGGTTCCGGTCGACGCGTGCTGGAGCGCCGCGCACATCTTGCGGGCGTGCAGCGGATCGGTCCGGGTGTCGCCGTCCGCGGCGACCAGCAGCACCGCCGGGTAGGCGGTCCCGGGCACGACCCGGTGGTAGGGGGAGTAGCCGAACAGCGTCGGCAGCAGGGCCGGGTCCTGAGCGCTGCCGTACTCGGGCGTCCAACTGGGCCCGAGGCCGGAGCGCTCGTAGCGGACCATGTCCAGCAGGGGGGCCATGCACACCACGGCGGCGTACTTCTCCGGCTGCTGGGTCAGGGCGGCGCCGACCAGCAGCCCGCCGTTGGAGCCGCCCATGATCGCGAGGCGGCCCGGTGCGGTCCAGCCCTCCGCGAGCAGGTGGTCGCCGGCCGCCGCGAAGTCGTCGAAGGTGTTCTGCTTGTTCCTCCCGCTGCCCGCCCGGTGCCAGGCCTCGCCCTCCTCCCCGCCGCCGCGCAGGCCCGCCCAGGCGAACACCCCGCCGGCCCTGACCCAGGCGAGGACCTGGGCGCGGTACCGGGGGGACATCGTCTTGCCGAAGCCGCCGTAGCCGGTGAGCAGCGCGGGGCGCGGCACGTCCGGACGGCCGGTGGGGGAGATCACGAACATCCGCACCACCGTGCCGTCCCGCGAGGGGAAGGCGACCTGGCGGGTGACCGCGCCGCCCAGGCCCGGGGTGTCCGGGGCGTCGCGCTCCCAGCGCACGGCCCGACCGGTCAGGGCGTCGAAGCGGAGCAGCCGGGGCGGGGTGACGAAGTCGGTGTAGGCGAAGTAGGCCTCGTGGCCGCCGGGCTGCCCGGCCGAGAAGTCGCCGACCGCGCCGGTGCCGGGCAGCGGTACCGTGCCGACCTGCCGGCCCTCGACCAGGTCGTGCACGGTCACCTCGGCCACCGTGTCGCGGGTCCAGGCGGCCAGCCCGAGCGGGTGCTTGACCTCGGGGCCGGACAGCACGACGAGGTGGGTCAGCACCGCGTCGGGCCGTTCGGGGACCACCTCGCGCCAGGCGGCGGGGCCCAGGTGCAGCTCGTCCGGCCGGCACGCGACGACGCGTCCGCGGGCCGCGTCGCGGTCGGTGCGCAGCCACACCAGGTCCCGCGGGCCCGTGCCGGACACCGCGTACAGGCGGGTGGCGGCGTCCATGCCCTCCTGCACGGGCCGCAGCTGCGGGCGCTCGACCGGCCCCGCCGACAGGTCGGCGAGGTAGAGGTCGGTGCCGCGGCCGGTGCCGAGCGTGGCCGTGACGCCGAGCCAGCGGCCGTCCGCGGTCACGGAGACGCTGTAGAACTGGGTCTTGTCCCGCCCTTCGCCGAAGACCACGGCGTCGGTCTCGGGGTCCGTGCCGATTCGGTGCAGGCACACCCGGCGGTGGTAGCGCCCCTCGCCGGGGTGCAGCCGGGGGTCGAGGTTGCGGACGTAGAAGAACGCCGCACCGCCGGGCAGCCAGCCGATCGACGACCTGCGCACCCGGTCCACCGGGCCGTCGACGATCTCCCCGGTGGCCACGTCCAGCACCCGCAGCAGCGAGTCCTCCGTGCCGTTGCGGGACACCTGGAAGGCCAGCAGAGTGCCCTCCACTGAGGGCTCCCAGGCGTCCAGCACGGTACGTCCGGACGGGTCGAGGGCGCCGGGGTCCAGCAGCACCCGCTCCGTCGTGTCCGCCCCGGCCTCCGCCACCATGAGCACCGGATGTTCCCGACCGGCGTCCTGGCGCAGCCAGAAGACCCGGCCGCCGCGCACCTCGGGCGCCCGGACGTGGTCCACGGCGTCGATCGCCGCCACCTCCGCCCGCCAGCGCTCCAGGTCCGCCCAGGAGGACCGGTCCGCCTCGAACAGCTCGTCCTGCTCCGCGCCCCAGCGCAGCGTCGCGGGGGCCCCGGCGTCCTCCAGCAGGCGGTACGGGTCGGGGACGGGCACGCCGTGCAGTTCCTCGACGAGGTCCTGCCGGTCCGCGTGCGGATAGCGGCGGGGCTCTGGGGTCACGTGTCGCTCTCTCATCGTTCGGTGGGTCGGAGTTCGCCGGAGTCGTCGATGCCGTGGTGGCCTGCGGGTTCCTCGTCGTCGCGGTGGGCGACGACCTCGGCCCGCTCGTGCGACCCGGGGTGCGCAGTCCCGGTCCCGGGCATGTCCGTCGTCTGTCGGGTGGGGAGTCCGCGGCGCGTGCCGTGCCCGGACGGACGGGTCTTCGGCCGGGAAGCGGAGCCTTCGGTGCCGGGCAGGGCGGCCATCGCGAAGAAGCCGGCCAGGAGGACGATCAGTCCCGAGGCGGCGATGACCGTGTCGACGGGGCCGAAGCGGAGCCCGCCGAGCGAGCCCCCGACGTCCTGCAGCAGAGATCCGGCGAGCCAGCCGGACAGGACGGCGGAGAGCATCGACGCCAGCCTCGTCACCGGGTAGAACACCGCCATCACCCGGCCCCGGTACTCCGGGGGCGCGGCCGCGAGCAGCAGCGGCGACATCGCGGTGTTCAGCATGGTGAGCGGAACGGTGAACACGAACAGCAGGGCGACACCGCCCGCGAAGCCGGTCTGCCGGGAGTAGGCGACCAGCAGCACACCGCTCACCAGCAGGGCGATCCAGGTGGTCCGCCGAGCCCCGAGCCACTGCACCGCCCGGCCCCCGGCCAGCGCTCCCGTGATGCCACCCGCACCCATGGCCATGCCGAGGTATCCGTAGAGGTCGGCGTCCGCGTGGAGGTTGTCGGTGGCGAAGAAGACGTTGAGCGTGCCCAGCGCCCCGGTGCCGAACTGGCCGATGGCGGAGAGCAGGAGCAGCGTCACCAGGAACCTGCTGCCCGCGAAGAAGCGCAGTCCGTCCGTGAACTCCCGCCGCAGCGCCGGCCCTTGCCGCTTGGCGGGCCCCCGTGCGCCGCCCGGTCCGGCGGAGCCCGTGCCGGCCCCGGGTACGCGGATGGAGCGGATGGCGACGTAGGACAGCGCGTACGTCAGGCCGTTGAAGAGCAGGGCCCACTGCAGCCCGGCGGTGAACAGCAGCGGTGCGGCCAGCGGCGGCCCGATGATCCAGGCCGTCTCGCCGGTCGCCTGCCCGATGCCGGCGGCCCGGGCGCGGTCGGCGTCCCCGCTCACCAGGTCCGCCAGGACCGCGAACCGCGCCGGGGAGAAGAACTGGCCGGCCGCGTTGAGCAGGAGCACGGTCGTGTAGATCAGTGCGAGCCAGACACCGGCCGGAAGGGCGCCGGCCGGCAGGAAGGTGAGGACCGTCAGCACGGCCACCACGGCGCCGCGGAGCACCTCGGTGCGCAGCATCGTGGCGAGCTTGTCCCAGCGGTCGACGAACACGCCCGCGAGCGGGCCGATGACCAGCACGGCGATGCTCGACGCCAGCACGATCCCGCTGACCGCCAGCGGCGCCCACGACTCGCCCTTCGCCAGCACCGTGGCCACCCACAGCACCAGCGTCGTGTTGAAGACGGCGTCCCCGACGGACGAGACTGCCTGGCCGAACCAGAGCCGGGTGTAGTCGCGGTTGATCAGGGTCAGCCGCGGCTTCATGACGGCCTCGGCGAGGAGACGACCAGCGCCATGAGGGCGGTGACCAGGGTGGTGTGGTAGGCCTTCGCGAAGAACTCCGCGGCCGGGGCCGACGGGTCCGCCCGGAGCGCGGCCGACCGGCCGGGGATCGCCCCGTCGGATCGCTGGGCCCGCACCAGGCATTCCACGGCCGCGGCTCCCGAGGGCGTGTCCAGCGGCTCGCTCCCCAGGATGTACTGGGTGAGGACCAGCTCCGCGGCCAGGTCCCACCGGTCGTGTTCGACGCAGTGGACCAGCAACCGGTCGACCAGGTCCCGGGCGTGCGCCAGGGCGGGCCCGTCCAGCCCGGGGGCGGTCCGGCCGAAGTCGCCGAGGTAGAAGGCGGTGTGCGTCACGCCGTACGCCTGCGGTTCGGTGAGCGGAGCCCCGTCCGCTGACGCCGGGTCACCCGGCCCGGCGGCGCGGAACGCGACGAGCGGGCTGTCCGGCAGGAGTTCGGCGTACGGTTCGAGGGTGTGGCGGACACCGGCCTTGTCCGCGTAGTGGCGGACCTCGATGCGCTGGTAGGCGGACTTCCCCTGCGGCGAGAGGACCCGGGCGTCGAGTCCGGCGAGCGTCGCCCGCACGTGGGTGCCGTCGATCGCGTCGGGGGCCAGGGCGGCGTAGATCAAACCGTACGTGGACCCGTGCGTCGGGATGTCGGCGAACAGCCGGGGAAGGTCCGGGTCCTGCCAGAGCCTGCGGACCAGGGCACCCGCCCCGCCCAGCTCGTCCGTGGGGTCGGGCAGGCGGGCCGCGCAGTGGCAGAGCAGCGCCAGTTCCAGCGCCGCCTTCGCCCGTCCGAGGGGTGCCGACGGGGCACCCGCCGCGAACGGGTCGAAGTGGTCCAGGTTTCCGCTCAGCCAGCCGAGCGCGCCGGCGGAGAGCCGGTCCAGGGGTGCGGACATGACTACAGGCGCCCCGTCTCTTGCAGGTAGTCGAGCAGCGCCGTGTCGACGGAGTCGCGGAACCTCGCCAGCGTCCGGGCGTCCTCGTCGTAGCGGTAGAGGTCCTGGCAGCCGATCCACTTGTCGCGGGTCTCCTCGCCCGGCAGGTAGCCGTCGGCGACCGTGCCGACCTCCCAGTCGGGCTTGCCCGCGGTCTCCCAGCAGCTGGCCAGGGTGCCGTCCGCGCTGACCACCGCGCCGTAGCGGCCGTCGGTGTGGCCGCAGGTGGCGCAGGTCTGGTCGGCGCCGGGGCGGCCCACGTTGAAGCCGAGGTCGAGCGCCCGGCGCTGCCAGCGGGAGAAGGCGGCCGGGAGTTCGCCCGTGTGCAGAAGGCTGTTCTCGTAGCCGACGCCCACGTCGCCGATCCGGGCGAAGTACAGGGTGCAGCGGGCGGGGTCGAGCGCGCCCGCGAGCCGCTCGACCAGGGAGTCCACGCCGTGGAAGGTCTCCTGGGAGACGTTCACGCGCAGCGTCCACTTGATCGACGTGTCCTCGGAGGCCTTGGCGATGTTCCCGACGATCTTGTCGAAGGTGGCGCCGCCGTCCGCCCGGCCGATCCGGATCCGGTCGTGGTCGGGCTTGTCGCCGTCGAACGTGACCTGGACGGCGTTGAGTCCGAGGTCGGCGAGCCGGCGGGCGAGGGACGGGGTGAGCAGCGTGGCGTTGGAGATCATCCAGGCCGAGGTCGGCGCGATCTCCGCGGCCCGCTCCAGCAGCTCCAGGCAGCCGCGCGGGTTGAGCAGGGGCTCCCCGCCGAAGAGCAGGATCCGGAGCTTCTCCAGGCCGACCGCGGCCATCTGCCGCTCGGTGAAGCCGAGGATGTCGGTGATGGTGTCCGAGGTGAGGCGGGTCTGGGCGATCCGCGGCGGCCGGCTGCCGCCCAACTGGTCCTGGGCGGTGTTCTGGAAGCAGTACCCGCAGCCCAGGTTGCAGTGGGTGCTGGTGAGGACGGTCAGCGAGTAGGACCTGATCCGGCCGGCGCCGAACATGCCGGTCTCGTGCAGGCGCTGCTCCGCGTCGGGGAGCAGGCCGCCTTCGGGGGTGACGTGCCGGTCGCGGAGCCGGGCCACCCCGCCCGGGCCCAGGAACCACCAGTTCCGCTCGCCCTTCAGGAGGCGGGCGCCGGAGGGGAGGGGGGCGGGCGGCGTGGTCGGGCTCAGGTTCACCGGCAGGCCGATGTTCACCGCTTGGTCGATGCTCACAGGGTCTCCCGTACGGCCGTTGCCGCTGTCAGGGCGGGGTCGTCGGTCCGGCCGCCGGTGATGACGAGCGTCACCAGCGCCACGACGAGGGTCACTTTGTAGGACTTGCGGAAGTAGTGCTCGGGCGTGGCGTCCGCCGGGATCCGCTCGGCGGCGGTGCGGCCGGGGATCGATCCGTCGGGGGCCTGGGCGGCGCAGAGCATCCGCAGGGCGGCCGCGCCGGAGCGCGTGCGCAGCGGATCCGCGCCCAGGCAGTGCTGGGCGAGCAGCAGCTTCGCCGCCACGTCCCAGTCGCCGAGCGCCACGTAGTGGTCCGCCAGCCGTTCCACCACGCGCAGCGCCCGCTCCTGCTCCCCCGCGGACAGCGGGAGCTCGCGCAGGCCGAAGTCGCTGAGGTAGAAGAGGGTGTGCGCGACCTGGCAGCCGTCCAGGTCGGCCACCGGCAGCGTGGCGGCGCGGGGGAGCGGACTCGCCTCGTACAGCTCCTCGTACGGGGCGAACAGGTGCGGGACGCCGGCGAGGTCGGCGTAGAACCTGGCCTCCAGGTGCACGAACGGCGGCTTGCGGCCCGGCGTCAGATGACTGCCGGCCGCCAGCCGGGCCAGCATGGCGCGGGGCGCCTCGCTGTCGGGCCCGGCCGGTGCCAGCGCCGCGTAGATGAGCTCGAACTGGCGCACGTGCCGCTCGTCGACGGCGAGGAGCTCGCGGAAGTCGGGGCGCTGCCAGACGCGTTCGACGACCTGGGTCACCTCCGCCAGGGCGGGGTCCGCGGGGGCGCACTTCTCCCAGTAGCGGCGGACCATCGCGAGCTGCAGCAGGGCCTTCACGCGCGGGGTCACCGGCAGTTCGGTGTATGCGGCGGGGGAGTCGAGGTAGGCCGCGTGCCGCCCCAGCCACCGCCGCGCGCCCGCCGACAGGCTCGCCACGGCCTGGTCGGGGCCTGCTGATCGCGTACTCATGGTTCTCCTTCGGGGAAACGGACGCCTCGGCCGAGGGGCGGTGGAGGCCTCGGCCGAGGGAGCGGTGGGGCTTACGCCGCGGCGCCGGCCGGGGCAGTGGCCGGCAGCCCGGCCGCCTCCTCGACGGCGTCGGCCGCGCGTGCTGCGCTGTCCGTCACGGCCAGCCGGCTGCCGAGCACCTGGGCGCGGACCCGCAGACCTTCGTCCCACCACGCGGACTCCAGCAGCGCCGTAGCCGCCACGGACGGGTCGTTCGGGAAGTGCACGGCCACGCCGGCCCGCAGGCAGGCGCCGGTGAGCAGGGTCTGCTCGGAGCCGTTGGGCGACAGCGCGAGGGGCTTGCCGCGCAGCAGCGCGGCCAGCACGGGCGCGGAGGTGCCGCTGCTCAGCACGAGGTTGGCGCGGTCGACCAGCGGTCCCAGCCAGCGCTTGCGGACCAGCAGGATGTCGGCATCGGGGGCGGGCTGCGGGTCGGTCGAGCGGCCCTGTTCGACCACGGCCTGGAACCGGCCGCCGGTGAAGGCCTCGTTGAGCCGCGGCCACAGGCTCCTGCCCTCGAAGAAGCGGCCGAGGTGGACGTAGACCACGGGCTTGTCGGAGCGCGACAGGTGGTCCCCGATCGCCTCGACGTCCGCCGGGTCGGGCGTCGGTTCCCAGGACAGCGGGCCCACGTGCCGGACCCGCTCGGGCAGTTGCGCACCCGGGTACTCCAACTCCGGATCCCCGCGCAGCAGCAGCGCGTCGCCCAGCAGCGGTTCGTCCCCCCACCGGGAGGCGCGCCCCGCCAGACCGGCCTCCTCCCGGAGGTCGGAGTAGAGCCCCAGGCATCCCTCGGTCCGGCTCCGCCGGGTCCGGCCCAGGTGCGGCTCGTCGTCGCCGCCGGTCCGGTAGTCCCACAGGTGGGCCGCGAGCCCGACCACCACGACCGGGATGTCCAGTGTCTCGGCGGCGAGCAGGGCGCCGTTGCAGAGTACGGAGGTGACCAGCAGGTCGGCCCCGGTCTCCCGGGCCGCGCGTACGGTCGCGCGGTACTGTGCCGCGCCCTGCGGCCCCCACCACGTGGCGGAGAACGCACGGTGGCCGCCGAAGTCCTCGGCCGCCGCGAACGGCAGTCCGGCATCGGCGGCGACGGGCGCTGCGGTGGCCCGGCCCAGCACACTGACGTGATGGCCCCGGCGCCGTAGTTCCCGGCCGGCCGCGACCGCCGGGTAGAGGTAGCCGCCGTCACTGAGCGGACAGAGAAGGATCTTCATGGTGTGCCGCTCCTCACGTTGTGGCGGATGCCAGGGTGGCCGCGGGCCCCCGGCTCTTGGCAGCAGCTGCCGAGAGCCGGGGGGCCCGCGCGGTCATCAGGCGAGATGAGCAGTCATCACATCTCGTGGGAGTGGTTGATGATGCACGAGCCGGCCTCGGCCTCTTCGTCCTCGCGGTGGGCGACGACCTCGATGTCCTCGTTCTCGGTCTCGGGGGTGATGTTCTCGCTCATGTTCTTCTCCTTCGGTTTGTCGGCGTCGTTCCGCCGTCTGAGAAGAAAGTTAGGGAGCCCGGGTACGGGAACGCCTGGCCGGCGGTTCGGCACCGGTATACCCCGAGGCCACGTACGCGGTACGACCCCGAAACCCCGCCGGACGCCCCGCCGCGCCCCGCCGTACGACCGCTGCGACCTGCGGACCAACCGATCACCAGGCGTTCTCGAACCGGAAGTTGGCCGCGCGCGGAGACGATCCGGGCCTGATCCGCGCGCGACACGAGCGCACGGCGCGAGTACATGAGGGGGAGACGTGGAACTGGCGGAGCTCATAGGCCTGCGGCCGGTGCCCTGTGGCGGCCTGCTGGTGGCGCTCACCCGCCGCTGCCCCATGAGTTGCGCACACTGCTCCACCAACTCCTCCATGGCGGCCTCCGAGGAGCCCGACCAGGAGCACCTGCTGCGCTTCATCGGTTCGTTCGGCGCGGAGGACCGCCCCGAAGTGGTCATGCTGACCGGCGGCGAACCGCTGCTGCTGCCGGAACTGGCCGCCCGCCTGGCCTCTCTCGCCCGCGCCGCGGGCTCCCGCACGGCACTGCTCAGCGGGATGTTCTTCGCCCGCGGCGGACGCGTCCCGGACCGGATCATGCGGGCGATCACGTCCCTCGACCACTTCTCGGCGAGCCTGGACGTCCACCACGAGCGCGAGGTCCCCCGCGCGGACGTGCTGTGCGCCCTGCGGGCCGTGCTCGACGCCGGGATCCCCGTCAGCATCCACCTCACCGGCACCGGAGGCGACGACCCGTACCTGGCGGACGCCGTCGCGGACATCCGCCGCACCTTCGCCGGCCGGGTGCCCCTGCTCGTCAACGAGGTCCGGCCGCTCGGCCGCGCCGCGGGCCTGGTCCGGGCGACACCGGACGGACCGGACGGCACCGTGGCGGCGCCCTGCACCCTCGCGGCCTGGCCGGTGATCGCCTTCGACGGGACCGTGGCCGCCTGCTGCAACCAGTGGACGGTGGACCGCCGCCCCGTACCCCCGCACCTGCGGCTCGGACACATCGCCGACGACGACTGGCAGGCCGTCCGCGAGCGCTCCCTCGCCTCCCCGGTGCTGCGGATGCTGCGCTCCGTCGGCCCCCGGCGGCTGCACGCCCGGTACGGGACCTCGCCCGCCCCGGCCGGCTACTGCCGCAGCTGCCACGCGCTCGCCGACCGCCCCGAGGTCCTCGCGGGCGCGGCCCGCGACGCCGGCGGCCGGGTCGGCGAACTCCTCGACCGGCTCAGCACGGAGCAGCAGCTCGCCGCCGGGCCCGCCGCCCTGGTGAGCCGCATGGGCTGCGCCCGCTACGCGCACCTGGTCGAGACGCTCCCCGCTCAGGAGAAGAGCCACCGATGACCGTCACCGCATCCTTCGCGCTCACGACCAAGCTCGCACCCACCACCACCGCCCTGAGGGCCGCGACCGCGGCCCTCTGGCGGCCGGACGGGCTGCGGCAGCGGTACCTGCGCTACCTGGCCGCCATGTACCCGCTCGTCCGGGCCTCGGTGCCGCTGCTGGAGCGGGCCGCCGAACGGTGCGCCGAGCTCGACGACCCGGCCGCGCGGACCCTCGCGGCGTACTGCACCCGCCACGCCGAGGAAGAGCGCGGCCACGACACCTGGCTGCTGGAGGACCTCGCCGCCGCCGGCGCCGGGCCGGCCGCCGTGCCGCACCCCCTCGTCGTCGAACTCGCCGGGGCGCAGTACTACCGGATCGAGCACGAGCACCCCATTGCACTGCTCGGCTACGTCGCGGTCCTGGAGGGCAACGCCCCCGGGCCCCGGCTCGCCGACCGCCTCGCCGAGGCCACCGGCCTCCCCGACGCCGCGTTCCGCACCCTGCGGGAACACGCCGAGCTCGACGGCGGCCACCTCGACGACCTCCACCGGGTGCTCGACGCCCTCGCGCCGACCCCGACCCGGCAGACCGCCGTCTCCGTCAGTGCCCTGCACACGGCGGACCTGCTCACCCGGCTCTTCCTCTCCCTCGCCGACAACCCCGGAGAACACCCGTGACCGACCACACCGTGCCGTACGACGACGCCCCGTCCGACGCGTCCCCGTCCGAGCCCACGCTGGAGGCGCTGGCCGCCGCCGGCTTCGAACTCGACGCGCTCAGCGAAGAGCAGCACGAGGTCCTGCGCGCGCTGGCCCCGGAGGAACTGGCCCTGCTCGTCGACATCAGGGGGCGGCTCGACGCGGCCGCGCCCGAGGTGCAGGCCCACGCCGACGTGGCGGGCGGCGCCCTCTTCTGACACCGGCCGCCCCGCCGTCCCGCGTCCACCGGAGGAATCCATGCCCTGTACCTCGTGCCGGAGCGCACTGCCGCCCGGCGCCCGGTTCTGCCCGTCCTGCGGCAGCCCGTGCGCCCCCGGGCCGGCCACGGTCAAGCCGACCGGCCGCAAGGTCGTGACCGTCCTCTTCTGCGACCTGGTGGGTTCCACCGCGCTCTCCGGAGCACTGGACGCGGAGACCCTGCGCTCGGTGACGCTCCGCTGGTTCGACCTGATGAGGCTCCGGATCGAGGAGCAGGGCGGCACCGTGGAGAAGTTCATCGGGGACGCCGTGATGGCCGTCTTCGGCGTGCCGACCGTACGGGAGGACGACGCCCGCCGGGCGGTCGCCGCCGCCCTGGCCATGCAGAAGGCGCTCGCCGGACTCAACGTCCGGCTGGAGCAGGGCGTCGGCGTCCGGCTGGAGATGCGCATCGGTCTCAACACCGGCCAGGCGGTGACGGGTTCGGCAACCCTGCGGCAGGCGATGGTCTCCGGCGAGGTGGTCAACGTCGCCGCCCGCCTGGAACAGAACGCCGTCGCCGGAGAGATCCTCATCGGACCGGACACCCTGGCGGCCGCCGGGCCGGGCGTCCGGACGACCGAGACCGGACCGCTGCTCCTCAAGGGCAAGACCGACCGGGTCGCCGCCCACCGCCTGCTCGGCCTCGACGAGGCGGAGGGACCGGAGGCGCTGCGCCGCTTCGACCTCGCCTTCATCGGCCGGACCCGCGAACTCGCCCTCCTCGACCAGGCGCTGGACCGTGTGGTCCGCACCCGCGGGGCCGGCCTCGTGGTGGTCGGCGGGGAGGCGGGCCAGGGCAAGACCAGGCTCGTCCGCGAATGGCTCCACAAGGCGCCGGCCACGGCCGGCGGACCGCGCCACGGCTTCGGGCACGTCCGGGCCCGGGGCGAACAACCCAGCCTCGGGCCGCTCGCCGAGGCCGTGGCCGACCTGCTGGAGACCGCCGGCCCGGTCGTACCGTCGCCCGAACTGGACCTGCTCCACCAGGGCCTGCTCCTGGACGGCACGCCCAACCCGTCACCGGCGGACACCTGCGCCGCGCTCGCCAAGGTCCTCGCCGGGCTCTCCGCAGCCGAGCCGGTGGTCCTGGTGATCGACGACTGCCACTGGGCCGCGCAGCCGCTCTTCGACACCCTCGACCGGCTGCTGCGGGCACTCGCCGACGCGGCCGTCCTGATCGTGCTGCTCACCCGCCCCCAACTGTTCGACGTACGACCCGAGCTGGCACTGGACGCCGTGCCGCTCGGCGGGCTCTCCGACGCCGAGGCGCAGCTCCTCGCGGCCGAGCTCACCGGGGGCGCGACCGACGGCGAGCCGCTCGGTCCCCGGGTCCTGGCCCGGGTGGGCGGAAACCCGCTGCACCTGGAGCAGTTGCTGGTCGCGGGCGACCCCGTCGACGCGGACCGCGTCCCGCTCCCGCTCCAGGCCCTGATCGGCGCCCGGATCGACGCGCTCGACCCGCCCGAGCACCGGGCCCTGGGCCTGGCCTCCGTCCTCGGTGGCGACTTCACCGCCGACGAACTGACCGCGCTCGCCGGACAGCCCGCGCCGGAGTGGACCGGAGCCGCCCTCCACCCCGTGCTGCACCGGTTGGTCCGGCACCGCCTGATCAGGCCGGACGGCGGGGCGTTCCGCTTCGCCGGCGGGCTGATCCAGGAGGTCGTCTACACCAGCCAGTCCAAGCAGGACCGGGCCGACCAGCACGAAGAGGCGGCCCGCCTGGACTCGGTCCGCCGGCGGGGCAGCGCGGCGGTCGGGGGCCATCTGGAACAGGCCTACCGCTACCGGGTCGAGCTGGGCGCCCAGGACGCCCACACCGACGGGCTGCGCCGGCGCGCCGCCGACGCGCTCGCCGAGGCCGGGCGGCTGGCACTGGCGCACGCCGACCCCGTGTGGGCCGCCGACGTGCTGTCCCGCGCCGCGGCCCGCTACGCGGCGGGCGAGCCGGGCAGCACGGCGACCCGCCGACGGCTCGGCCAGACGCTGCTGGACCTGGGGCGCGGCACCGAAGGCCGAGCGCTGCTCGAAGAAGTACTGGCCGAGGCCCGGGCCGACGGCGACGAGGACGTGGAGACCGCGCACGCCCGCCTCGCCCTGGCCTCGGCCGGCCGGTCCACGGGACCGGACGAGTCGCCGGCCGAGGCAGCCGGCGCCACCCTGCCGGTCTTCGCGGCCGCCGGCGACCACCTCGGCCAGGCCAAGGCCTGCCTGAGGCTCGCCCAGCGCGCCCAGGAACAGGGCCGGCACCGGCCGGCCGAGGGCCTGCTCGCCGACGCGCTGGAGCACGCGGTACGCGCCGACGCCGAGCCGGAGCGCGCCGCGGCCCTCGGCGCGATGGGGGTCTCGCTCTGGCGCGGCCCCCAACCGGTCGAGGCCGCGGCGGCCCGCTGCCGTGAGCTCCTCGCCGACCAGGGGCCCGGCCGCCGGGCCGTCCGGCTCACGCTCAACTGCCCGCTGGCGGTGCTGCTGGCCCTCCACGACGACCGCGACGGAGCCCTGGCCTGCCTCGCCGAGGCGGAGCAGCTCGCGCAGCGGCTCGGCTACGCCGAGGCCGACGCCTTCCTGCCGATCTTCACCGCCACCGTGGCCGACCTGACCGGCCGCCGGGAGGAGGCACTGCCGAGCCTGGAACGGGCCGCCACCGCCGCGCGGGAGCTGGGTGCCACGGCACTGCTGCGCAGCGCCCTGGCCGACGCCGCCCGCATCCGGCTGGACCTCGATGACTGGCGCACCGCCCGCGACACCCTCGCCGAACTGGACGGGGAGCGGGCCGGGCCGGCCCGACCACGCGCCGAGTCGGCCGACCTCGACGGCCTGCGCGCCCGGATCGCCGCCGCGCGCGGGCAGGCCGCGACCGCCACCCGGTTGGCCGCCCGGGCGCTCGTCACCGCCGACCGCACCGACTCGCCCATCGTCCAGGGCACCGCCGCCCTCGACATGGCCCGTACCGCCCTCGCGCTGGGGCGCCAGGCCGACGCAGCCGCGGCGGCCGCGCGCGCCCGGAGGCGCTTCGCGGCGAAGGGCCATCTCCCCGCCGTACGCCAGGCCGAGGCAGTGGTCGCCCGCTGCCACGGCCGTACCTCCGGGCACGGTCCCGGAGCCGGAAAGGAAACACCACGATGACCACCGCGCAGCACCCTGCGCCCGCACTCACCTGGGGCCTGCGAGGGCGAGGCCCCGCGGACGTACCCGTCGAGGCCGACGGCCCGCCCGAACCGCCGGGGGAAGGCCTCCTCGGCGGCACCGGCCGCGGCATACGCGTCTGCGTGGTCGACTCGGGCGTCGAACGGGACCACCCCATGGTCGGCCCGCTCGACCGCTCGTGGCGGGTCTTCAAGGACGCCGACGGGGTCCACGTCGAGGAGACGGAGGACGGGGACGCCTGCGGTCACGGCACCGCCTGCGCCGGGATCATCCGGCGCACCGCTCCGGAGTGCGAGATCTCCAGCGTCCGGGTGCTCGGCGACCGGTTCTCCGGCAGCGGGGACGTCCTGCTCGAAGGGATCCGGTGGGCCGTGCGCCAGCGGTTCGACGTGGTCAACCTCAGCCTGTCCACCACCCACGACCGCTTCGTGGACGAGCTTCGCCGGCTGGCCGACGAGGCGTACTTCCAGCAGACCGTGATCGTCGCCTCCGCGCACAACACCCGCGTGGAGAGCTTCCCCTGGCGCTTCTCCTCGGTGATCTCGGTCGGCAGCCACCAGGAGGACGACCCGGACCTGCACCTGTACAACCCCGAGCCGCCGGTGGAGTTCTTCGCCCCCGGCCAGAAGGTCCAGGTGGCGTGGCTCGGCGGCACGTCGATCCGCAGCTCCGGCAACAGCTACGCCACGCCGTTCATCGCGGGGCTCTGCGCGCGGATCCTGTCGAGCAGCCCCCGGCTCACGCCGTTCCAGCTCAAGAACGCCCTGTACCTGTCCGCAGCCAACGTCCGTGTCCACGGACGCCGGTAACAACCGGCACCGGAAGGAAGCCCCATGACCCAGACGATCGCACCCGTCGTGAACGCAGCACCCCGGCCGGATCCCGCCGTGGCGGAGCTCCTGCAGTCGGTGGTGGACACCGCGCGCGCCATCTTCGGCGCGCAGGCCAGTTCCATCATGCTCCTGGACGCCGCGGCGGACGAGCTCAGCTTCGAAGCCGTCTCCGGCCAGGGACAGGAGTTCCTGGTGGGCCGGCGGTTCCCGGCCGGCCGCGGGATCGCCGGGTGGGTCGCCGCCTCGGGGGAGCCGATGGTGGTCGACGACCTGCGCGACAGCATCGCCTTCGACCGGGACATCGCCGAGTCCACCGGCTACGTACCGGACGCGCTGATGGCCGCCCCGCTCATCCGCGGGGACCGGGTCCTCGGCGTCCTGGAGGTGCTCGACCCGTCCCCGCAGGCCCGGTCCGGCCTGCCGGAACTCGACCTGCTGTGCCTCTTCGCCCGGCAGGCCGCCGTGGCCCTGCACGTGCTGACCACCCGCCCGGCCCGGGTGGCCCCGGAGCCCCCCGACACCCGGGACACTCCCGACGGCCCGGACGGCCCTTCGCGCACCGAGCTCCTGCGCCTGCTCACCGAAGCCCGCCGCCTCCTCGGAGAGTGACGGCGGGGCCGGGTGCTTCACCCGCCCCCGGACCAGGAGCGCCACAGGGCCGCGTAGGCCCCGCCGGCCGACAGCAGTTCGGTGTGGCTGCCGAGTTCGACGATCCGGCCGGCCTCCATCACCGCGATGCGGTCGGCGTCGTGCACGGAGTCCAGCCGGTGCACGATCGAGATGACCGTGCGGCCCTCGATCAGGGCGGCCAGCGAGCGTTCGACGCGCCGTGACGCGGTCGAGTCCAGCAGGGCGGTGGCCTCGTCCAGGACCAGGGCGTGCGGGTCGGACAGCAGCAGGCGGGCCAGCGCCAGCTGCTGGGCGTGGGAGGGGGAGACGGGGGCTGCGCCCGGGCCGATCCCGCTGTCCAGGCCGTCGGGCAGGGAGCGGGCCCAGTCCGCGAGGAGGACGGTGTCCAGCGCCTCCCAGAGGCGGGCGTCCGCCGGTCCGGACGGGGCCGCGGTCTCCTCGGCGGCCTCCGTCTCCTCGACGGCCTCCGTCTCCTGGGCGGCGGCCAGGGTCAGGTTGTCCCGCAACGTGCCCGAGAACACGTGCTGCTCCTGGGTGACCAGGACGACCTCCCGCCGCAGCTGGCCCACCGGCAGCCGGGCCACGTCGGCGCCGCCGATGCTGACGGTCCCCCGGGTGGCGTGGTGCACCCCGGCGATCAGCTTGCCGAGGGTGGACTTGCCCGCCCCCGAGGCACCGACGACCACCAGCTTCTCGCCGGGGGCGACGGACAGGTCGATGCCGCCGAGCACCTCGCGGCCGGGGCCGTAGCCGAAGCCGACGCCCTCCAGGCGCAGGGCGTGCCCGTCCAGCACGGCGGCCGGCCGCGGTTCCTCCCTGGGCAGCCGTTCGACACCGAGGATGCGCCGCAGCGCGGCGTTCCCGATCTGGAGTTCGTCGGTCCAGGTCAGCAGGTCGTTGAGGGGTTCGCCGAGGGCCTGGACGTAGAGGACGACGGCGGTCAGTTCCGCCAGCCCGACCTCGCCGCGCTGGTAGGCGAGACCGCCGATCAGGAGGGTGAGCGCCATCGGGACCATGGTGGCCAGGTCCAGGCTGGGGAACCAGACGGTCTGCAGCCAGGTCGTGCGCTGCCGGGTGCGGACCACCCGGTCGACGGCCGCACCGTGGCGCCCGGCCTGCCGGGGGCCGAGCCCGAGGGCCTCGACGGTGGCGGCGCCGCGGGTGCTCTCGTGCGTGACGGCCAGCACGTCGGCCTCCTGCGCGAGCAGCCGCTCGTACGCGCGGGTGGCGCGCGGCCGGTACCACCACGTGGACAGGGCGGCGAAGGGCACGCCGGCCAGCAGGCCGAGGGCGAGCAGCGGAGAGGTGAGCAGGATCGCCGCGAACGTGAACACCAGGGTGACGGCGGCCAGCGCGATGCGCGGGACGGCCTGGCGGATGCTCTCGTTCAGCCGGTCGGCGTCGTTGGTGGCCCGGCTGAGCAGGTCGCCGGTGCCGACGGCCTCCACCTCGGACAGCGGCAGCCCGAGCACGCGGCGGACGAAGCCCTCGCGGGTGCGGGCCAGGACGCGTTCGCCGAGCAGGGTGGCCTGGGTGCGGGCGGCGCGGGCGAGGAGGGCGTGGGCGACGAGGATGGCGACGAAGGTCAGGGCGAGGACGTCGACCCGGCCGGCGGTGGTGCCGTTCTTGATGGACTCGACCAGGTGGCCCAGCAGCCGCGGGCCCGTCAGTCCGGCCACCAGGGCGGCGGCGAACAGTCCGAAGGTGAGCGCCAGCCGGCGCGCCTCGGTGCGGACGAACGCGCCGGTCCAGGCACGGACCTCGGCCCGGTCGGCGAGGGGCAGCCGGCCGGCGGCGGACGGACCGGCGGGAGCGGGGTCCTCGGTGCTGCCGGCGGCCGCCGCCGGGGCCCGGGTGGAGGCGGGGGTGGTGGTCATGAGGGCACTCCTGCGGAGCGGTCGGGGCCGGCGGGGGCGGCGTCCGGGTCCGCGGCGAGGCGGACCGTGCGGTCGGCGGCGCCGCGCCAGAGCGGGCTGTCGGTGAGCACCACCGTGGTGCGTCCGGCGCGCAGCGCGGCGACCCGGTCGACGATGCGGGCCTCGGTGTGGGCGTCGACGGAGGCGGTGGGGTCTTCCAGGACGAGGACGTCGGGGGCCGCGAGCAGGGCGCGGGCGAGGACGAGGCGCTGGCGCTGGCCGCCGGACAGGGCGCGGCCGCCCTCGTCCAGCCACGCGTCCGGCCCGCCGGGCAGGGCCGCGACGACGTCGGAGGCGTCGGCGGCGTACAGGGCCCGGGCCAGCTCTTCCCGGGACCGGGCGGATCCGGCGCTCAGTTCCTCGCGCACGGTGCCGCTGAAGAGGGTGTCGGCCGGTCCGGAGCGCAGCAGCCGTGCGGAGAGTTCCGCGGGGTCCACCCGGTCCAGCGGTACGCCGCCCAGCCGGACGGGCGCGGGGCCGGCGGGCCCGGGGCGGGCGAGCCGGTCGGCGAGGCCGGCCATGCGGTCGGCCGGGCCGGTGAGCACGGTGAGCCGGCCGGCCTCGGCGGTGATGCCGCTGTCGGCGTCGGTCAGGTCGAGGGCCCCGGCGGGCAGCGGTTCGGGGTGCTCGGGCCGGGCGGCGTCGGGGGTCAGGCGCAGCAGGGTGCAGACCCGGCCGGCGGCGACCTTGGCGAGGCTGAGGGTCTCGGCGGCCTCGGTGGCCGTGCTCACGGGCAGGGTGAGGAAGGCGGAGGCGCCGTAGAACGCGACGAGTTCCCCGGCGGTGATGGTGCCGTTCAGGGCGAGCCGGGCGCCGAGCCAGACGATCCCGACGGTGACCAGCCCCGGCAGGAAGACCCCGGCGGCCTGCAGCCAGGCCTCCATGCGGCCGGCGGACTCGCCGGCCCGGCGGACCTGCTGGCTGGTGCGGCGGAAGCGGGCGGCGAAGGCCGCCTCGCCGCCGATGCCCCGCAGGATGCGCAGCCCGGCGACGATGTCACCGGCCTGGGAGGTGGCGACGCCCATCAGCTCGCGCTGGGCCTCGTCGCGTTCCTGCAGGGGCCGCAGGAGCGGGCCGATGCCGAGCACCGCGGCGGGGACTCCGACGAGCACGGCCAGTCCGAGGACGGGCGAGGTGACGGTGAGCGCCACGGCGACGAGGACGGCGGCGACGACCGCGCCGACGGTGCGGCCGATGACCTCGAAGGAGTTGCCGATGCTCTCCACGTCGGCGGCGGCGGAGGCCGCGACGTCCCCGGAGCGGGCCTTTCCGCGCAGGGTGGCGCCGAGGCGGACCACCTGGCGCATCAGCACCCGGTGCGTGGTGGACAGGGCGTGGGCCTCGGCCCCGACGGCGGCCTGGATCAGGCCGGCGCCGGCGAGGGCCTGCAGGACGCCGAGACCGAGGGCGAGCAGCGACCACAGGTACAGGCCGGTCTGCCCCGTGTCCTGCCCGGCCGCGTCGATGGCCCGGCCGATGACCAGCGGGACCAGCGCGAGGGGGATCATCCAGAGCACGCCGAGCGCGGCGGCGAGCACCAGCGGCCAGGGCCGGATCCGGACCAGCCACCACAGGTAGGCCCAGGGGCCGCGGGAGTCCGCCTCGGGGACGGCGGCGGGGGCGACGGAGGCGTCGAAGAGCCGGTTGCTCACAGGTACCGGTCCAGGGTGCCCGCGCGGTCGACCTTGCCGGTGCGGGTGTGCACCAGTTCGGGCACGGCGATGATCCGGTCGGGGACCAGGGGGGCGGGCACCGCGTCCCGCATCCGCTCGCGCAGGTCCGCGGTGGTGCCCCCGCTTCCGTCAGGTCCGTCTCGCCCGTCCCGTCCGTCCCGTCCGTCCTGTCCGTCCCGTCCGGAGAGGACGACGAACGCGACCAGCGCCATGTGCTCGCCCTTGCGGTGGCCGGCCGCGGCGACGGCCGTGACGCCGGGGAGCCGGCCCAGTGCCCCCTCCACGTCGAGCAGGTCCACCCGGTGGCCGCGGATCTTGACCTGGTGGTCGATCCGGCCGTGGAAGACGAGCGAGCCGTCGTCGGTCTCCGTGACGAGGTCCCCGGTGCGGTACCAGCGTCCGGTGCCGAGCGCGGGGTCGGGGTCCGGGAACCGGTCGGCGGTCCGCTCCGGGTCGTCCACGTAGCCCAGGGCCAGCTGGGGCCCGGCCAGGAGGAGTTCGGCCGGCCCGTGCGGTGCGTCCGGGCGGGGTACGAGCGCCTGCCGTACGGCGGGCAGCGGCCGGCCGATCGGCACCCCGTCGGGGAAGGAGGCGGGTGCGCCCGGCCCGGCGAGGACGGCGCTGTGGGTGACGAGCGCGGTCTCGGTGGACCCGTAGGTGTTGAGCAGGACGACGTCGTCGGCGCCGAGCCGCCGCCAGCGCTCCAGCATGTCGGGGCGGACGGCCTCGCCGCCGATCACGACGGTGTCGACCGAGGCCGGCACGGTCCGCCCGGCGTCCAGCAGGTGGCCCGTCCAGACGTGCCAGTAGTCGACGGGCAGGTTGACCAGGGTGATCTCGTGGTCGGTCAGGACCCGGTCGAGATCGGCCTCGCCGTCCTCGTCGAGGACGACGAGCCCTCCGGCCAGCAGGACCGGCAGGACCTCCTCCAGGCTGGTGTCACCGTCCATGCGGTGGAAGTTGAGGGCGACCGTGCCGGGCCCGACGCCGTACTGCCGCCGCAGCGGGGGCAGTACGGCGTGGAGGGCGCCGTGCGGGACCGCGGCCGCCTTGGGGGCGCCGGTGGAGCCCGAGGTGAACAGCACGTACGCGGGGTCCTCCGCCCGCACCGGCTCCCCGGCTTCGCGCAAAGGGGCCTGTGTGCGGCCCCAGTTGGGCCGCAGCACCCGGTCGACGGCGGGCAGCGCCTCCGGGCCGGCGGTGGCGATCAGCTCCCGGCAGCCCAGCCGGCGCAGGGCCGCGTCGGCGTGGCCGGCGGGGCCGGCGGCCACCGGGACGTAGGCGCGGCCGGCGGCGAGGACGCCGAGGACGGCCGCGATGTCGCGGGCGGCGTGGTGGACCTGGACGGCCACCGGCGGCTGTTCGCCCGCCGGGCCGCGGGTGGCCACCAGGTCGGCCACGGACCCTGCCCAGCCGGCCAGTTGGCCGTAGCCGACGGTGACTCCGTGGTCGACGACCGCGGGCCGGTCCGGGTCCGAGCGGGCGAGGGCGAAGAAGGGGTCGAGCAGGCTGGGCAGGGTCATGGCAGGGGGTTCCGGTCCGTCCGTGGGGCGTTCAGCGGGTGGGTGCCTCGGGGGCGGGGGGCGACAGTGCGGTGAGGAGGTCGCCGAGCAGGTCCCGGTGGCGGGCGGCGAGCGCCCGCACGGTGGCCGCCCGGTGCAGGGCGGTGGAGTACCACCACTCGACGCGCAGCGTCCCGTCGTCGGTGGTGGCGATCACCTCCACCGCGTGCGGGCGGGTCCAGTGGGGAGCGGTGATGTCGCCCACCGGTTCCGGGGCCATCTCCGTCAGCAGGGTGCCCAGCGGGAGGGAGTCGACGTCGTCGCCCTCGTAGTCGAACGAGACGTCGCTGGGCGGGGCGGCCCGCAGGACGGCCGCGGTCCGGGGCCGGCCGTGCCGGGCGAGCGCTCCGTGGCCGACCCCGCCGCCGGGGAGGGCCGCGAGGTGGCCCACGGTCCGGGTCAGGCGTTCGGCCGGCGTTCCGGGAGCCAGGTCGAGGCGGACCGGGACGGTGGAGGTGAACCAGCCCGTGGTGCGGGACAGATGGGCGTCCCCGACGGTCTCCTCGCGGCCGTGGCGCAGCAGGTCCACGCGTACGGCCGGCTCCCCGAGCCGCTCGCCGAGGGCCTCCCCGAGGGCGTGCAGCACGAGGTCGCCGGGGTGGGCCCGGTGGGCCCGGGCGGCGGCGTGGAGGCGGGCGGTGAGCTCCGGCGGGAACTCCTCCAGGTGCGTGGCGGCGGTGGCCGCGGTGTTCCCGGCCCGCGGGTCGGCGGCCGCCTCCGTGCCCTCCCCGGCCGCGGGCCGGTCCGGCGCAAGCGTGGCGGGGGTGCGGGCGACCTGCGTCCACCACTCCGCCTCGGCCTCCGCCTCGGGGGTGCGGGCATGGGCGGCCAGGGCCTGGGCCCACTCGGGGTACGAGGTGCCCTCGGACGGCCAGACGTCGTCCCGGCCGGCCTCCAGCGCCGTGTAGGTCTCCTCCAGGTCGGCGAGCACCACCGACCACGACAGCATGTCGATCGCGAGCTGGTGGAAGACGATCAGCAGCCGGCCGGGCCGGGAGGGGCCGGCGTCGAACCGGACGAAGCGGGCCACGCGCCCCGCCCGCGGGTCCAGGGAGCGCTGCTCCAGCTCGCACCGGAGGGTGACGGCCGCCGCCAGGTCGGCGTCGGCGAGTTCGGAGATCTCCACCGTGTCGAGCACGGGGCCCAGGGCGTCGGCGGGCGGCCCGTCGGTCGCCAGGGCCGCCGTCCGCTGCCGGGGCCGCCGGGCGGGGCGCTCCTCGACGGCCAGGCGGAGCGAGGCGTGGCCGGCGACCAGCCGCCGCACGGCCTCGGCGAACAGGTCCGCATCGATGCCCGGCCGGGTGGTGAAGAGCATGGCCTGGTTCCACTGGCCGCGTTCGCCCGTCTGCTCCTCCCAGGCCTGTTCCTGGGACGGGGTGAGGACGACCGGGTCGTGGGCGGTGCCGGGCGGGGCGGTCTCGGTGCCGCCGCGGCGGGCGGCCCGTTCGGCGACCAGCACGGCCAGGGCGGCCGCCGTCAGTCCGGGGGCGAAGAGCTCGCGCAGCTGCACCCGTACCCCGTACGCGGTCTCGATGCGGCGGGCGGTGCGGATCAGGTCGATGGAGTCCACGCCGAGGTCGCGCAGCGGGGCGGCGAGGTCCGTGTCCGGGGTCAGGACCGCCTCGGCGAGCCAGCCGGTGAGCCGGCCGTGGACCTCCTCGGCGGCGGGCCCGGGCGGGGGGACGGGCGGCGCGGTGCTCGTCCCGGCCGGGGGAGCGTCCTGGCGTGCCGGGGCGGTCACGCGCCGGCCTCCCGGAGGGCTCCGGCGGGGCGGCGCACGAGGAACGGGCCGAGGGCGAGGGCGTCCAGCGGCAGCCGGTGGAAGGTGGCGAGGGCGTCCCGGGGCGTGCACACCACGGGTTCGTCACGGCCGTTGAAGGAGGTGTTCATGACGACGGCGGTTCCCGTGTGCCCGCCGACCTCGCCGATGAGGCGGTGGTAGAGCGGGTCGACGGCGGCGGAGACGGTCTGCGGACGCGTGGTGCGGTCGCTGTGGACCACGGCCGGCATGGCCGCGGCGCCGGCCTCGGTCACCGGGGTGGTGACGATCATGTACGGCAGCGGGGTGGCGGTGCCGATCAGGGACTCGGCGACCTCCTCCTGCATGCTGGGGGCGAACGGGCGCCACGCCTCGCGGTCCTTGATGCGGATGTTGACCCGGTCCCGGGTGGACTCGGGGTCCGGCACGGCGACCAGGCTGCGGTGGCCCAGGGCGCGGGGGCCTCCCTCGGCGCGGCCCTGGAACCAGCCGGCGACCCCGCCGGAGGCCAGGACGCCGGCGGTGGCCGCCGCGATGTCGGCGGGCTCGCTGAAGGCGGTGCCGGTGGCCTCCAGGGCCTCGCGGATCTCCCCGGCGGACCACTGAGGGCCCCAGGCGACCGAGCCGGTCATGGGCAGGATCCGGTCGCCCTCCTCGGCGGCGGCCCAGACCGCGGCCCCCAGCGAGACCCCCGCGTCGCCCGCGATCGGCTGGACGAAGAGGTCCTGGACCTCGGGCATCCGCAGGAGCTTGCCGTTGAGGGTGGCGTTGAAGCCGACCCCGCCGGCGATCATCAGCGTGGTCTCGCCGGTCTCCCGCAGCAGGCCGCGGACCAGGCCCGTCACGGCCCGCTCCAGCGCGGCCTGCGTGGTGGCGGCGAGGTCCCGGTACTCGAACGGGTCCCGGTCCGTGACCTTGGTGTACCGGCCGGAGCGCGGGTCGAAGCGGCGCACGGTGCGGTTGGGGGCGTCCTGGAGGGTCTTCTCCAGGTGCTCCAGCCAGTACCGGATGGTGGCCGTCTCCTCGTCGGTGCTGCCGGTCGAGCGCAGACCGGGCGGGACGACGCCGACGGTGAAGTCCTCGTCGGTGAAGCCGAGGGCGCCGCCGAAGGTGAGGTCGCCGGGGGTGCCGTAGGAGGCCAGGCCCATCATCTTGCCGGCGTTGTCGGCGCCCAGGCCGGCGTAGGCGCAGACGGCCGCGTAGAAGTAGCCGAGGGACCAGCCGGGGGTGTGGGAGCGCAGGGTCTTGATCCGGCCGTCGATGCCGACGGCGAGGGTGGTGCTCGCGTTCTCGCCCTGGCCGTCCAGGACGAGGACGGCGCCCCGGTCGCGTCCCGAGAGGAGGTAGGCGCTGGCGGCGTGGGCGACGTGGTGGTCGACGAACGTGAGCCGGGGGTCGCGTGCGCGGGGGAAGAGGGTCTTGGGCAGGAGGTGTTCGAGGGCGTCGGCGTCGCTGTCGAACCAGTCCAGGCCGCGGTCCGCGAAGAGCGTGGGCAGGTCCCACCCGTGGGCGACGACGTCGATGTCGTCCAGGGTGAGACCGCCCTCCGCGAGGCAGTAGGCAGCGGCGTTCAAGGGTGCCTCGCCGTAGGCGTGCTTGTTGCGGGTGAAGCGTTCCTCCTCGGCCAGGGCGATGACTTCGCCGTCCACGACGAGGCAGGCAGCACCGTCGTGGCTGGCGCCGGGCCAGCCGTTGACTCCGAGCACACGCATGGTCAGTCCCCAAGGGTCGGTCGTCGGGTCTGCCGGGTGCGCCGGGGGCCCAGGCCGCCGGCGTTCCGGTCACGCCAACGGATCTTGGCGGTCCGCCGGGTTGTACACGACCAGGGAGTTTGTGCGGAGATCCGCGGCGAAGATCGCGGAGGCCGCCTTGAGCACGGCGTTGGCGTGCCGCAGTTCCTCGACCTCGCTGCGCAGCCGGCGCAGTTCGGCCCGCTCGTCGCCCGTCAGGGTGTCGGCGGCGAGCCGGCGCCGGACGGGGCGGGCCCCGGGGGCGGGCGGGGCGGAGGACGCGGAGGTGCGGGGCGCGGCCGGCCGGGCGGCGGGGGCGGGTCCCCCGTCCGCGGGGCGGCGGTGGCCGGCGGCCGGCTGGGGCGGCACCAGGCCGGGGGTCCGCGGCTGGCCGCGGGCGGGGGAGTCGTGTGCTTCCAGTTCGCCGCTGAGCCGGTACCAGCGGCGGGTCCACGGCTCGGGGTCGCCGCCGCAGGCGACCACGTAGGCGAGGGTCACTTTCAGCGAGGGTTTGTGCAGCCCGCGGGCCGCTTCGGCGAGGGTGGCCACGGAGTAGTGGGCGATTCTGGCCATGGTCCGGTAGGAGGGGTTCCCTGCCTGCCTGCGCAGCAGGCGCAGGTCGTGGGCGAATTGCTCCAACGGTCCTGCCGTGGGGTCCAGTAACCGCTCTGGCCTGGGCATGCTTCTCCCCCTGCTCATCGATGGTGTTGAACGAAGCACATGGTCCATCCGGGCCGTACAACCTGGTCGGGGCGGACGGCCGGGCGGTGCGCCGAGCTGGAGGCCCCGAGGGCGACCGGGAATCCTCTGCACCGGATCTCTCGGACATTGGTACATGCCACTGACAAATCGATCAATCGCCAGTCGAGAATTCCGGCCACTTCCGACGCGGGTCGTCCGATTTCGGTTCCCTGCCGAACCGGCGGGTCACCGCCCGTTCCCCGGGCATTCCGCTTCGGCCGTACGGCAGAGGACTGTACGAGGTCGCTCCCGTGTGGCGACCCGTACAGGAGCCCGTGCAACCCTCCGTCCCCGCCGGCCGGTTGTACAGGGGCGTACGGCAGCAGCGCCCCGTACAACCTGACCTCGTGTACAACGCCGGCGCTCTGCAAGATCGGTTGACGTCAGGCGATACGGCCGAAACCGACGGGATTGGGTGGCGGGTTGGTGGACACAGGACGCAGCCAGACGGAATCACCGGCTCTCGAAGCCGTCTACGCGTACCGGAGCCGTCCGCTCGTGGAACCCGACTGGAGACGCTTCCCCGGCTGGCGCGAGGTCACCGAGGCCGAGTGGGCGGATCCGCAGTGGCAGCGCGCCCATTGCGTCAAGGACGCGAAGGGGCTGCGCGCAGTCGTCGGCGACCTGCTCGACGAGGAGTTCTACGAGGACTGGGAGCAGGACCGGTTGCACCGGGCCACGATGTCGGTGCTGCTGCCGCCCCAGATGATCAACACGATGGCCGCGGAGGCCTCGGCGGCCCGCCCCGGCGAGCTGACCAAGGCCTTCTACGACGACCCCGTACGGCGCTACATGCTGCCGGTCTTCTCCGACCGGCACCCGGTGTGGCCCTCGCACCCGATGGCCAGCCGGGACTCGCTGCACGAGCAGGACATGTGGGTGGTGGAGGGCCTGACCCACCGCTACCCCACCAAGGTGCTGGCGGAGCTGCTGTCGACCTGCCCGCAGTACTGCGGGCACTGCACCCGGATGGACCTGGTCGGCAACTCCACCCCGCAGGTCACCAAGAACAGGCTCCAGCTCAAGCCGGTCGACCGGGCCGAGCGGATCCTGGCGCACCTGCGCGCCTCCCCGGGCATCCGGGACGTGGTGGTCTCCGGCGGCGACCTGGCGAACATGCCCTGGCCGCGCCTGGAGCGGTTCGTGGACGGGCTGCTGGACATCGAGTCGATCCGCGACATCCGGCTGGCCAGCAAGGGCCTGATCGGGCTGCCGCAGCACTGGAACTCCGCCCCGGTGCTGCGGGGCGTGGAACGCGTCGCCGCCAAGGCGCGCTCCCGGGGCGTACGCCTCGCGCTGCACACCCACGCCAACGCCGCCCAGCAGGTGACGTCCGGCGTGGCCCGCGCTTCCTGGGCCCTGCTCGGGGCCGGTCTGCACGACGTACGCAACCAGGGCGTGCTGATGCGCGGGGTCAACGACAGCGCGCACGACCTGCTCGACCTGTGCTTCGCGCTCTGCGACCACGCCGGCATCACTCCGTACTACTTCTACATGTGCGACATGATCCCGAACGCCGAACACTGGCGGGTCCCGCTGCACAGCGCCCAGCTGATCCAACGTCAGATCATGGGCTACCTCCCGGGGTTCGCCACTCCGCGCATCGTGTGCGACGTGCCGATGGCCGGCAAGCGGTGGGTGGACCAGGCGGACGCCTACGACCGGGAACTCGGGGTCTCGCACTGGAGCAAGAGCTACCTCACCCCGCTGGAGGCGGCGGACCCGGACGCCCACAGCGGCTCGTACCACTACTACGACCCCATCGACACGCTCCCCCTCTCCGGGCAGCGCTGGTGGCGGGAAACCCGTCAGGGGTAGAGAAGGGACAGTTGCACAGCCATGAGCAGTCTCCGTCCACGGCGTGAAGAACCTCCGGTGCTGGAGGAGTGGTACCGCCGCCACCTCGGCCCGGACATCCACGACATCAGCTCCAGCGGGGTCCACCCGTACACCTTCGCCGAGATACGCGACCTGTGCCGGATCTCCGCCGCCGACCTCGACGAGATCGTCATGGACGACAGCGTCTCGCAGGGCGGGGCCGGTGTCCGCGCGGCCATCGCCGACCGGTACGCGGGCGGTGACGCCGGCCGGGTGCTGGTCACGCACGGCTCCAGCGAGGCCATCGCGCTGACCCTGAGCACGCTGCTGCACCCCGGCGACCGGGTGGTCGTCCAGGAGGGCATCTACCACTCGCTCGGCCACTACCCGCGGGCGGCCGGATGCGAGGTCGTCACCCTGCCGGCGACGGCGGTCCGCGACGGCGAGATCGACCCGGAGGTGCTGACCGCCCTGGTCACGCCGGGCACCGCGGCCGTGATCGTCAACTTCCCGCACAACCCCACCGGAGTCTCCCTCTCCGCCCAGGGCCTGAAGGCCCTCACGGAGCGGACCGCCCTCACCGGCGCCACGCTCGTCTGGGACGCCGCCACCGCCGAGATCGCGCACCGCTGGGACGTGCTGCCCGATCCTGCTGCGGGCGGCGGTGACACCGTGTCCTACGGCACCTTCTCCAAGACGTTCGGCCTGCCCGGCCTGCGCGTGGGCTGGGCCGTCGCACCCGAGCCCCTGCTCACGGCCACCTTCCCGCTGCGCGACCGGACCACCCTGTTCCTGTCGCCGCTGGTCGAGCTGATCGCCGAGCGGGCGATGCGCCACGCCGACGTGCTGATCGGGGCCCGGGCGGCCGAGGCCCGGCGCAACCTGGCGCACCTGACGCAGTGGATGGCCGAGCACGAGGCGCTGGGGCTGGTCCGGTGGACCCCGCCCGAGGGCGGGGTGTGCGCGCTGCCCGTTTTCCGCGAGCTGGAGCGGGCCGGCGCCGGCCCCGAGGCGGTGGAACGGTTCTGCCTGGAGCTGCTGGACCGGCACCGCACCCTGCTGGTTCCGGGCACGGCCTTCGGCGCGCCGCACGGCGCCCGGCTCGGCTTCGGCGGCCCGGAGGAGGCCTTCCGGGCGGGCCTCGACGGCCTGTCGGCCTTCCTGCGCACCCGCGGGCCGGGCCGGTGACCGCCGTGACCGGGAGCGGCCACGGGCTCGACGGGCTCGACGTGCTCGACCTGTGGGAACGGTCGGTGCGCGCGCATCCCGACCGGCCGGCTCTGGTGACCCCGCACCGGGTGCTGGCGTACGGCGAGGCGGACCGGCTGACCGACGCCTGGGCCGACTCGCTCGCCGGGCGGGGCGCCGCCCCCGGCCGGCTGGTGGGCCTGGCCTTCGGCGATCCCGCCCGTACGGTCCTCGGGATGCTGGCGGCGCTGAAGGCCGGAGCGGGCTTCACCGTCCTGGACGACCGGCTCCCCGACGCCGCCCGCGCGGCGCTGGTCCGCCGCACCGCGGCCGCCGTCTGGCTGGGCGACGGCGACCACGCGCCGGAGGCCGCGTACGTACCGGCGCCGGCGCCCGGCGCACCGGGCCCGGCGGACGGCGGCCCGGCCGGGCCGCGGCTGCGGGCGCGGGCCGGCGGGTCCGACGTGGCCTACGTGCTGTTCACCTCCGGCTCCACCGGGCAGCCCAAGGGCACGGTCGTCGAGCGGGACGCCCTGGGCCGGTTCGCGACCGCCGTCGCCGAGCGGCTCGCGCTGACCCGGGACGACCGCTGGCTCCAGGTGGCCTCGCTGGGCTTCGACGTCCTGATCGAGGAGGTGTTCCCCGCCTTCGCGGCCGGTGCGGCGGTGGTGTGCCGGCACGACACCCGGGCCCTGGACGCCGAGGAGCTCCACGTCACCCTGGCCCGCACCCGGACCACCGTGGTGGAACTGTCCACCCAGTACTGGCTGGAGTACGCCCGCTGGCTGGAGGCCGCCGGGGAGACCACCCCGCAGGCCCTGCGCACCGTGGTGGTCGGCGGCGAACGGATGGACCCGCGGCCCTACCGCGACTGGCAGGACCGGCAGCCCGCCGCCCTCGCCCACGTGTACGGCCTCACCGAATGCACGGTCAGCTCCACCTTCTACACCGGACGGCTGCCGGCCGACGCCGACGAGGTGCCGCTCGGCACTCCGCTGCGGGACGTGGAGATCACCGTCCGGCGCGACGGCCGGCCGGTGCCCGACGGCGAGACCGGGGAGATCCACATCGGCGGTCCGCTGCTGGCCCGCGGCTTCCTCGACGACGACGCGGCCACCGCCCGGCGCTTCGTCCCCGACCCGCACGCCACCGCACCCGGCGCCCGCGTGTACGTGACGGGCGACCTCGGCCGCGTCGACGCCGACGGGCAGCTGGTGTTCCTCGGCCGGGCCGACGACCAGATCAAGATCCGCGGGCACCGGCTGGAGCCCGCCCGGGTGGAGCGCGCCCTGTGCGAGGCGGCCGGCGTGGGCCAGGCCGTGGTCTTCCCCGACCCCGCGACCGGCACGGTCCTGTGGGCGTTCACCGTGCCCGCCGATCCGGCGGCGGCCCCGCCGCCGGGGGAGGCCGTACGGCTCACGGGCGCGGACCGGGACGCGCTGCTCGCGCCGCTGGAGGCGCAACTGCCGGACTGGGCGGTGCCGCGGGTGCTCCACCGGGTGGCCGCCCTGCCGAAGAACCCGCACGGCAAGATCGACAAGAAACTGCTGGCCACCTGGGCGGCCGGCCCGGCGACGACCCCGGGCCAGACCCCGGGCCAGGCTCTGGGTCAAGCTCCGGGCCAGGCTCTGGGCCAGGCTTTGGGTCAGGCCTCGGGCCAGGCTCTGGGTCAGGCCGCGGGCCAGGCCTCCGCAAAGGCTCCGGGCCAGGCTTTGGGTCAGGCCCCGGGCCAGGCCCCGGGACAGGCTGCACCGGCCCCGGTCCGTCAGGACCCCGGCGGCGGGGCGCACGGCCCGGACGGGGGCGGGGAGCCGCTGGACGCCACGCTGGGCCTCTTCCGCGAGGTCCTGGGCGACCCGCGGCTGGGTCCCGACGACAACTTCTTCGACCACGGCGGCCAGTCCCTGCTCGCCATGCGCCTGCTCGCGCGGCTGCGCGAGTCCCACCCCGGCGCCGCCGGACTCCGGGCGAGCGCGCTGTTCGCCTCGCCCACGCCCCGGCTGCTCGCCGCGGCGCTCACGGCCCCGTCCTCCGGCGAACCGCCGGCCGGACGCTGAACCGGCGGATCCGCGCCACCGGCCACCCGCACCACCCGAGGGCCCCGGCCCGGCTCCGGCCGGCCGCGGGCAGCAGCAACCATCCCCGACCACTCAGCGAGAGTTGGCATGTCGAACCTCACCGACCAGTCCACGCACGGCTACACCCTGACGCCCGACGAGGCCTCCGCCACGGCGGACCTGTGCCTCGCACTGGCCTCCGCCTACCCGTCCTTCGGCGACCCCGGGCTGCTGCACGACCTGCCCCGGCTGGCCGCCGGCCTGCCGGAGGGCGTGCAGCGGTTCCTGCGCGAGTTCCAACTGGCCGACCGCCACGGCCACGCCGTGATCAGCGGCCACGACTTCGACCAGGAGCGCATCGGCCCCACCCCCGAGCACTGGCGCGGCCGCCGGCGCCCCGGCCCGGAGTTCCCCGAGGAGCTCCTCCTGATGCTCTACTCGGCGCTGCTCGGCGAGCCGTTCGGCTGGGCCACCCAGCAGGACGGGCACCTCGTGCACGACATCTTCCCGATCCGGGCGCACGAGAACGACCAGCTCGGCATGGGCAGCAAGGAACTGCTCACCTGGCACACCGAGGACGCCTTCCACCCCTACCGCAGCGACTACCTGATCCTCGGTGCGCTGCGCAACCCGGACCACGTCCCGACGACGGTCGGCGAGCTGGACCTGTCCTCGCTGTCCGCCGACGACGTCGACGTCCTCTTCGAACCCCGCTTCCACATCGCGCCCGACGAGTCGCACCTGCCGAAGAACAACACCATCGCCTCCGAGGAGGAGGCCGCGCGCTTCGCCACCATCCAGCGGATGATCGACGAACGGCCGCTCGGCCCGCTGCTGTACGGCTCGCGCGTCGACCCGTACATGCGTCTCGACCCGTACTTCACCTCCGTCCCCGAGGACGACACCGACGCCCGGCGCGCCTACGACGCGCTGTTCAAGGTGGTGGACGCCGCGATGCGGGAGGTCGTGGCGGACCAGGGGGACGTGCTGTTCATCGACAACCACCGGGCGGTGCACGGCCGGCTGCCGTTCCGGGCCCGCTACGACGGCACCGACCGCTGGCTGAAGCGGGTGTGCGTGACCTCGGACCTGCGGCGCTCGCGCGAGATGCGGGCCACCGCCCGGACCCGGCTGCTGGGCTGACCCGCCGGTGGCCCTCACCCTGACCGACCTGTCCCGGGACCCCGGGCTGCTGCCCGCCGTCGACGCCCTGATCGGCGCCAACATGCCGGAGTTCATGAGCTGGGAGTCCCCGGGCAACTGGCGCTGGCACGGCATGTACGACCGCTACCCCGCCCACCAGCTGTGCCTGGTGGACGGCGACGGGCACCTGGTCGCGGCGGCCAACGGGCTGCCGGTCCGCTGGGACGGCAGCCCGGCCTCGCTGCCGGGAGGCAGCGACGAGGTGCTGGTGGAGGCCGTCGACCACGGCCCGCCGGACCGGGCCGACGCCGTGTGCATGCTCTCGGTGTCCGTGGACCCCGCGCACCGGGCGGCCGGGCACGCCGAACGCCTGCTCACCGAGGTCCGCCGGCGGGCCGCCGGCCACGCCCCCCGCGGCGTGGTCATCCCGGTCCGCCCCACCCGCAAGCCGTACTACCCGCTGATCCCCCTCGCCGACTACGCCGCCTGGCGGCTGCCCGACGGGCGCTGCTTCGACCCCTGGCTGCGCACCCATCTGGAGCTGGGCGCGCGCCGGCTCGGCATCGCCGAGCGCTCGCTGGTGATCCGTCAGCCGGTCGCGCGCTGGGAGCAGTTCCTCGGCCGGCCGCTGCCGGGCCCGGGCGCGTACCCGCTGCCCGGCGGCCTGGTGCCGCTCCAGGTCGCCGAGGACGGCTACGGCACCTACGCCGAGCCCAACGCATGGGTCCACCACCCGGCCCTCTGAAAGCCCCTTCCCCCGTTCCGTACACCTCTGGAGACGACCATGACTCCCGTACGCCTCGCGATCGTCGGGTGCGGCGCCGCCGCCCGCGGCTGCCACCTGCCCGCCCTGCCCCCGCTCAAGGGCGACGTACAGCTCACCGCGCTGATCGACCGCGACCCGCGGCAGGCCGAGGCCGCGCTCGCCCTCTACCGTGAGCTGGGCGGCACCGCCGCCGAGCAGGTGGTGCTCGCCACCGATCCGGCCGAGGCCGCCGACGCGTTCGACGCCGCCGTCGTGGTGGCCCCGCACACCCTGCACGCGCCGATCGTCGAGGCGCTGCTCGCGGCGGGCAAGCACGTCCTGCTGGAGAAGCCCATGACCACCTCGGTCGAGGACGCCCGCCGGCTGGCGCTGACCGCCGCGGCCGAGGGCGCGCCGGTGCTGGCCATGGCCCACCCGCGCCGGCTCTTCCCCGCCTACGCCTGGATCAAGCGGCTCATCGACGCCGGCGCGCTCGGCGAGGTCGTGCGGGTCGACTGGTCCGAGGGGCACCCGTACGCCCACGAGCCGGTCTCCTGGTCGATGTTCGACCGGCGGCTCGCCGGCGGCGGCGTCCTCACCGACACCGCCTCGCACGTCTTCGACACCCTGCTGTGGTGGCTGGGCCCCGACGTGCGGGTGGTCGGCGCCGAGGACAACTCGCTGGGCGGGGTGGAGACCGACGCCCACGTCCGGCTGCGGTTCGGCACCACCGACGTGACCTGCGACTTCAGCCGGCTGCGCGACCTCGGCATCAGCTGCACGGTCACCGGTACCCGTGCGACGGCGACGATCGGCACCGACTTCCCGGCCGGGGAGTGCACCCTGGTCACCACCGACGGGGTGGAGCTGCACCGCGGGGACGTGCCGGCCGTGGCCCCGGCCCAGGACGAGTGGGAACTGCTGTTCAGTGAGCAGCTCGCAAACTTCGCGGCGGCCCTGCGCGGGACGGCCGCCGTCCACTCCACCGCGCAGGACGGCGTGCGGGTGGTCGAGCTGATCCAGGAGTGCTACGGCGGCCCCGCCCACGAGCGCTCCGCGCAGCCGTGGACGACCCGGGGACAGGAGGCCGCGGCCGGGTCCGGAGACCTGCCCGCGCTGGCGGGACGCACCGTGGCCGTCACGGGCGCGAGCGGCTTCATCGGCGGCCGGCTCGTCGAACGGCTGGTGCTCGGCACCGAGGCCCGGGTCCGGCCGGTGGTGCGCGGCTTCGGCCGGGCCGCCCGGCTGTCGGTCCTGCCGCAGGACCGGCTGGAGTTCCGCCAGGGCGACCTGATGGACCCGGCCGCGCTCCGGGAGGCGTTCGAGGGCTGCGACACCGTCGTGCACTGCGCGTTCGGCAGCTCCGGCGACGAGGGCGACCGCTGGGCCGCGTCCGTCGCGGGCACCGAGAACGTGCTGGCCGCGGCCCGCGCCGCCGGTGTGCGGCGCGTGGTGCACCTGAGCACCGTCGACGTCTACGACCCGGCGGTGACCGGAGCCCTCACCGAGGACTCCGCCGCACGCCCGGCGGACCCCGCCGACCGGGAGTACGAGCAGCAGAAGCTCGCCGCCGAACAGCTCGTCGTCCGGGCCCACGGCGACGGCCTGGAGACGGTGGTGATCCAGCCGGGCGTGGTCCACGGCCCGTGGGGCGGCCAGTGGACGACGGCGCAGCTCCGCCGCCCGGCGGGCGACTTCGACCAGCTCCCGGCCGGTGACGACGGCGGCGTGTGCAACGCCGTGTACGTGGACGACCTGGCCGAGGCCGTCCTGCTGGCCGTGGACAGCGCGGCGGCGGCCGGCGAGCGCTTCCTCGTGGGGCACCCCGAGGAACTGCGCTGGGGCACGTTCTTCGACGCGGTCCGCGCGCTGCGCGGGCCGGCCGGCCCCGAGGCCGGGACCGCCGGGGAACCGGTGGCCGACTGGGAGCTGGACCTCTACCGTGCGACGGCCCGCGCCGACTACGGCAAGGCCCGCCGGCTGCTCGGCTTCACCGCGCGCACCCCGTTCGCCGAGGCGTCCGCGGTCACCGCCGAGTGGGCCCGCTGGGCCGGGGAAGCCCCGGAGGCCGGGGCGTGACCGCGGGGAGCCGGGGGACCGGGTCCGGGGTGACCGACGTCCTGGTGGTCGCGCCGCACCCCGACGACGACGTGATCGGCTGCGGCGGCTCCATCGCCAAGCACGTCCGCGACGGCGCCCGGGTGACCGTGGTGATCGTCATCGGCCGTGAGCGCAGCGCCCTGGACGACGCCGTCACCGACGCCGAGTTCGCCGCCGAGACCGAGGCCGCCGCGAAGGCCCTGGGGGTGCACCGCTGCATCCGCTTCGACGAGCCGTCGCGGGACTTCACGCTCAGCCGCCGGGTCCACCTGGACCTCGTCCGGGTACTGCGCGAGGTACGGCCGCAGGTGGTGTACCTGCCGCACGACAACGACGACGACGTCGAGCACCGCATGGTGCACCAGCTCACCCTCGAAGCCCTGTGGATGGCGGGCTCCGAGTTCTTCCAGGAGGCCGGCGGGCCGCCGATGCCGGCGCCGCGGCTGGTCCTCGGCTACGAGGTGTGGGCGCCGATGGCGCGCTTCCAGTACGCCGAGGACATCGGCGGGCAGATCGGGGCCAAAGTGGAGGCGATGCGCGCGTACGTCTCCCAGCTCCGGCACGCCGCCTGGGACGAGGGCGTGGAGGGCCTGGCCCGCTACCGCGGGGCGGTCTCGGGCGGCTCCGGCCACGCGGAGGTGTTCCAGGTGCTGAGCCTGGGCGCCCCGCCGGCGGGTGCGGCGGGAGGCGGCCGTGACTGACCGCCTGCTGGTGTGCGGGCTCGGTTCGGGCATGGACCGGTCGCTGGCCGAACTGCGCTCGCCCCGGCGGGAACTGGTGGTGGTGACCGAACGGCCCACGGACCGGGTCCGGGCCGCCGCCGACGTCCTGCTGGTGTGCGACCCGAACGACGCGGTGGCGGTCCTCGCCGAGCTGTCCGCCGCCGGGATCGACCGGATCGACGGCGTGTTCTCGCTCGGCGCGGACAACCCGCCGGTGATCAGCACGCTCGCCCGGTACCTGGGATGCCCGGGCCTGCCCCTGGAGACGGCCCTGAACTGCACGTTCAAGGACCGGCGGCTGGCCGTCCTGCGCAAGGCGGGGCTCGACCTGCCGCGGTACGCGACCGCCGAGAGCGTCGGCGAGGCCGTGCGGGCGGTCGAGGAGATCGGGCTGCCGGCGGTCATCAAGCCCAGCGACCAGACCGGTTCGCTGGGCGTGATGAAGGTGGAATCGGCGGACCGGGTGCGGGAGCTGGCGCAGGAGGCGCTGCTGCTCAGCCCGGGCGGCCGGATCGTGATCGAGGAGTTCCTGGAGGGCACCGAGCACACCCTGGCGGCCTTCATGGTCGACGGGCAGCTGCACCGCTTCGGGTTCGCCGACCGGGAGTACGGGCGCAAGGAGGAGTTCGCCCCGCACTTCTTCGAGGGCGGCGACACCCTGCCGAGCGTGCTGACCGAGGAGCAGATCGAGGAGGTCACGGACACGGTCCGGCGCGGGGCCCGGGCCCTGCGCCTGGACCCCGCGGTGATCAACACCGACATCCTGCGCACCCGTGACGGCCGGGTGGTCCTGCTGGAGATCACCTGCCGGATCACCGGGGCCCGGATCGCCACCGAGGTGATGCGGCTGGCCACCGGGGTGGACCCGCTGCCCAACGTGGTCCGCCTCGCCCTGGGGCAGCCCCTGGACCTCGACGAGCTGACGCCGCGGCACAGCCGGGCGGTGGTGCAGCGGTTCGTGCCGGCGGACGGCGGGGTCGTCGAGTGGGTCGGCGACCCGCGGCACGTCGCCCGCCGGGCCGGGGTCCACGACGTGTTCTGGGGCATCGACCTGGAACCCGGCACCGAACTGCCGGCCTACCGCGGCGGCGCCGAGGTGCTGGCCGGGGTGATCGCCCACGCCGAGGCGCCGGCGGAGGCCGAGGCCATCGCCGAACGGACGCTGCGCGCCCTGCCCCTGCGGTTGCGGGAGCCCGCCGGATGACCGCTCACCGACCGGCCCGCGGCACCGCGCGGGCCCACCGTACGGACACGAACGACACAAGGGAGAACGGGATGGCCACCGACCCGGTGGACGAGGCCGCGGTCGACAAGGGCATCGCCCGGACCGCCGTGATCATCGCCCTGCGCGACGACCTGCGGATCGCCGACTGCATCGCCTCCGTCGACGAGGACGTCGAGATCGTCCTGGCGCTGAACGGCCCCAGCGACGCCGTGCTGAAGCTCATCGCCGAGCATCCGCGGGCGCTGACCGTCACGGAGATCGAGGACGTCGGCAACCTCGGGGCCGCCTACAACGCCGGGGCCGCCGCCACGGACCGGCAGTACCTGCTGCTGATGGACTCCGACTGCACCTTCGCCCCGGGCGTGGTCCGCGCCATGGTGCGGTCGGTGCTCACCGAACCCGTGGTCAAGGGCCAGGTGGTGTACGGGGAGTCGGAGGGCCTGCTCAGCCGGCTCACGGCGCGGGTCCGCGAGTTCGACGAGGGCGACTACGTCAGCGCGCTGTCCCCGCCGCTGATCTACAACCGGGACATCGTCGACCACATCGGCGGCTACCACTTCGACGAGCTGATCCACTGGTGCGAGGACCGGGAGTTCGACTTCCGGCTCCAGCTCGCGGGCATCCCCGTGGTGTACCTGCCCCAGGCGCGGATCTTCCACGACGCCCAGCACGGCTTCGCCAACATGCGCAGCTACTTCCGCTACGGCGTCGGCGAGGGCATCGCCCAGGAGACGGGAGTGTTCACCACCCCGGCGGTACCGGTGGCCTGGCGGCTGTTCGAGGCCTCGCGGACGCTGGTGCACTGCGCCCGGGACAAGGGGGCCGGAGCGGCGGCGTACTACGCCCTGCTGAAGGCGGCGTTCCACGTGGGCACCGCCCACCACCTGCTCAACGACCCGTACCAGGTGCGCGACCGCTACCCGGCCTCGGCCAAGCGGGCCCGGATGGTGCGGTCGATCCCGCAGCACAGCACCAAGCTGTCCGGCGCCCAGCTGCGGCGGCTGCGGCGGGCCCACTGGGAGGCGGGCCGGCGGATCGAGAAGGTGGCCGACCTGGCGGTCTTCCACCCGGACGCCGCCGGCCCCGGCCCGGGGTCAGGCGCCGGGCAGGCGCGGCAGCAGCAGGCGTGAGGGATGGTCACCGCCGTGGTGGACGGTGTGGTGGGCCAGGGCCGGCGGGTGGACGTCGAAGCGCGGTGCGTTGCTGGCCGCGACCTCCAGACGGATCCGGTGGCCCGCGCGGAACACGTGGCCGACCGCCCCCACCGCGACGGTGACCTCCACCGGCCCGCCGGCGCCCTCGCCGTCCGGCCCCGCCGCGAGCCGGCGGATCCCGTCGCACAGCAGCTCGGCCCGGCCGCCGGGGTGGACGTCGACGAGCTTGGCCGTCACGTCCGCGCCGGCGGCGTCCGGGGTGACGTACACGGTCAGGACGGTGTCACCGACGACGGTCAGCGGCGCGCTCAGCGGCTCGCCGGTGAAGCACAGCACGTCGGGGCGGCGTTCCACCTCGCGCTGGTCCAGCGGGCCGCAGTCGCCGCCGGTGAACTGCCCGGGCAGGGCGGTGGCACCGCCGGTGGTGGGCACCGGGTCGGCCGGGTCGTGACGGATCCGGCCGGTCCCCGGGACCGCCGGGGCGGGGCCGGGCGTCAGGCGGCGGCCGTCGAGGTGCAGGACGAGGTCCTCGGTACCGGGGACGGGCCAGTCGGGGAAGGTGCGCCAGGCGTCGGCGCCGGTGAGGAACAACCGCACCGCATCCCGCCGGTCGGGGCCGCCGCCGCAGCCGCGCAGATTCCGGTCGAAATGCTCCAGGTGCAGAGCGGTGACATCGAGCTCGGCCTCGTCCGCGGCCAGTCCGTAACGGCGCTGCGGAAATACTCCGCCGGTGACGCAGTGGGACCACGGGCCGACCACCAGGCGCGTCCTTTTCCCGCATTCCCGAATTCCCCGGTAATTCTCCAGGGCGCCGGCCAGGAATATGTCGTACCAGCCGGTGAGCTGGAGCACGGGGACGTCGATCGCCGGGTACGCCGCGCGGGGTGCGGCGCGCAGCCAGTACGGATCCCCGGACGGGTGCTCGCGCCAGCGGCGGTAGTACGGCGCCAGCCGGTCCAGCAGGTCCGCGGCGGCGGCCGGGTCTCGGTACAGCTCGTCGATCCGGTCGACGGCCGCGGCCACCTCGGCCCGCTCGGCCGCGCTCAGCCCGGCCCCTTCCAGCAGGAGGTCGTAGAGCACCCAGTACAGGACGAAGCCCAGCTGGAAGGCGCCGCCCTGGCGGGTCCAGCCCTCGTCGAAGCCCGATCCGGCCACGTGCGGGACGACGGCGCCCAGGCCCGGCGGGCGCTCCGCCGCGGCGAGCAGCGCGGCCATGGCCTCGTAGGACCGGCCGAACAGCCCCGCCGAGCCGTCGCACCAGGGCTGCGACACGGCCCAGGCCACGGTGTCCGCGCCGTCGGCGGCCTCGTGCCAGTACGGGTCGAAGGCGCCGCCGGAGCCGAACCGGCCGCGGACGTCCTGCACCAGCAGGGCGTACCCGGAGCGGACCAGGCGCAGCCCGTCGACGGAGGCGCCGCCCGGTGCGCCCGACCTTCCGTAGGGCGTGCGGCGCACCAGTACCGGAACGGGGTCCGCGGTGTCGGGCCGGTAGAGGTCGGCGGCCAATAAGACGCCGTCGCGCACGGGTATTTCCAGATCGTGTTCCACAACAATACGCACCCGCTCATATTCCATCAGGACGAGGATATTCACAATGCAGTCCTCCGGAAACACCGGAATTCCTTTGCTGGAACCGTTCTTCGAAACGGCGCGCACCGATCCCGCCCGCCCGGCCGTCATCGACAACGGACTCGTCATCGGTTACGGCGTCCTCGCCGCCTGGGTGCTGGAGGTGGCGGGCGCCGTCACCCCGCGCACGGACCGGCCGCAGCCGCCGGTCGGCGTGGTCGTGCACCACTCGGCCCGGGACGTGGCCGCCCTGCTGGGCGTGCTCGCGGCGGGCCGCGCGTACGTACCGCTGGAGGCCGGACACCCGCCGGCCCGGCTGGAGTCGGTCCTGGCCCGGCTGGGGGTCGAGGAGGCCGTGGCGACCGCGGACACCGGCTGGCAGCCGCCGGTCGCGCGGGTGGTCCGCCCGCGCTTCGCGCCCACCGCGCCCGCACCGGGGGCCGCCGTGCCCCCCGCCGCCGGCGCCCGGCCCGAGGACCCGGCGTACGTGCTGTTCACCTCGGGCTCCACCGGCGAGCCCAAGGGTGTCGTGGTGCCGCACCGGGCGCTGTCCGCCGTGGTGCCGCCGCTGCGCACGCTGTACGGGACCGGACCGGACGCCACCGTGCTGCACTTCCACGGCGCCGGCGGTGACACGAGCCTGGAGGAGATCCTCCCGGCCCTGACGGGCGGCGCCACGCTCGTCGTCGACGACGCGGCCCGGGAACGGTTCGCCCAGGTGGCCGAGGAGCAGGAGGTCACCGTCGCGGTGCTGCCGACCGGCTTCTGGCACGGCCTGGCCGGAGACCTGCTGCACCAGGGAGCGGGGCTTCCGGCCTCCCTGCGCACGGTGGTGATCGGCGGGGAGGCGGTCCGGGCCGACATGCTGGAGCGCTGGCGGCTCCTCGGCTCCGACGGGGTGCGCCTGCTCAACACGTACGGGTCCACCGAGACGGCCCTGGTCACCCACGCCGTGCAGCTGGCCGGTCCGGGAGCGCCCGCCCTCCCCGCGGCCGGCGGCGACCTGCCGATCGGGCTCCCGCTGCCGCACGTCGGGCAACGCCTCGACGCGGCGGGGGAGTTGTCCGTGTCCGGACCGGGCCTGGCCCTGGGCTACCACGGCGATCCCGCCGGTACGGCCGCCCGGTTCACCGAGCACGAGGGCGTCCGCTGGTACCGCACCGGGGACCTGGTCTCCGAGGCGCCCGGGGGCGCCCTGGTCTTCCGGGGCCGCTCCGACCACCAGGTCAAGATCCGCGGCCACCGGGTGGACCTGATCGAGGTGGAGGGCCTGGTCGGCAGCTGCCCGGGCGTCCTGGAAGCCGCCGCCGCCCGGGTGGACCGCGCCGAACACAGCACCCTGGCCGCGTTCTTCGTACCGCTGCCCGGCCACGACCCCGCCGAGGTGGCGGCCGCCGTCCGCGCCCGCCTGTCCGCCACGGCGGCCCCGCAGCTCGTCCCCAGCGTGCTGGTCCCCGTCCCGGCACTGGAACGCACCCACACCGGCAAGGTGGACCGCGACGCCACGCGGGACCGGCACCTCGCGTCCGCCGGGGCGGACCGGTGAACCGGCCCGCCGGAGCGGAGCCGGCCGCCGCACCCGCCCGCGGAGCCGGCCCGTCCGTGCCGCCCGGCCGCGCCGGCACGGACGCGGACGGCCGCGCCCGGGTGGAGGACCTCGTCGGGGAGGCGGCGCGGCGGCTCGGTACGGAGCTCGACCCCGGGAGCGCCCGGACCGACGAGTCGGGCTGGGACTTCCGGGTCGTGCACGTCCGGGCCGCCGACGGCACGCCGTGGATCCTGCGGCAGCCGCGACGGCCCGAGGCCGCAGCGCTGCTGGCGTTCGAAGGGGCCGTCCTGACAGCCGTCCGCGACCGCGTGCCCGTGCCCGTGCCGCACTGGCGCCTGCACACCCCGGACCTGGTCGCCTACCCCCGCCTGCCCGGTGAGCCCGCGGGCACCGAGGACCCGGACACCCTGGTCTACGCCTGGTCCATGGACCCGCTGGCCCACCCCGACCGGTACCTGGAGCCGCTCGCCCGGACCCTGGTCGCGGTGCACACGACGGCGACCGACGCCTCCCCGGCCCTCGCGCTCCGGGCGGCGACGGACGGCGCGGACCCCGGCACCGTCCGAGCCCGCACCGCGGACCGCCTCGCCCGGGCCCGGGCCGTACTCCCCCTCCCGGCGGCCGGGGTGCGCCGCTGGCGGTCCTGGCTGGACGACGACCGGCTGTGGCCCGCGCGGCTGACCCTGGTGCACGGCGACGTCCACCCCGGGCACACCCTGGTGACCCGCCCGCCCTCCGGGCCGCCCGTCCTGGCCGGCCTGCTGGACTGGGCGAACGCCCACGTCGGCGATCCCGCCGTCGACTTCGTCGACCTGCTGTACGCGGGCGGCCCCGCCGTCCTCGACCCGCTCCTCGCGGCCTACCGCGCGGCGGGCGGCGAGGTACGCCCCGGCCTGCGGGAACACGTCCTGGCCCGGGCCGACTTCCTGTGGGTCCACGTGGCCCTGCGCGGCCTGGACACCGGCCGCCCCGCCTGGGTGCGGACGGCGCTGCGCAGGATGGCGCCGTGACGGGCCCGGGCGCCGGGGCGCGCACGAGCGGCCGCACCCCCGGCGGGACGGCGTACACGGTGCACGGAGCGGCCGGCCCGCCGGTGGTGCTGGTGGCCGGCGCGGGCGGGTCGGGCCGGATCTGGGAACACCACCAGGTCCCGGCCCTCACCGCCGCGGGCCGGCGGGCCGTCACCTTCGACCACGGGCCCACGGCTGCGGGGCCCGTCGAACTGGCCGGCCGGACCAAGGAGTTGCTCACGGCCCTCGGGCTCCCCGGGTGCCCGGTCGTGGGCCACTCCCTCGGCTCCCTCGCCGTCCAGGAACTGCTGCTGACCGATCCCGGCCTGGTGGGCGGCGCGCTGCTCGCCGCCACCCGGGGCCGGCCCGACGCGGTCGGGGAGGCCCTGGCGCGCGCGGAGGCGGCCACCGCCCGGGCCGGGACCCCGCTGCCCCCCGAGTGCGAGGCCTTCGTTCGGCTCGTACAGAACCTCTCGCCCCGGACCCTCGCCGACGAGGGGGCGACGGCGCACTGGCTCGATCTCTTCGAACTCGCCGCGCTGACCGGCCGGCCGGCCGCCCACCGGCCGGGGCCGCCGCTCCCGGACCGGCTGGCCGAGTACGGCCGGATCACGGTGCCCGTGCACGTCGTGGGCTTCGCCGACGACGTGCTGGCACCGGCCCCGCTCGGCCGGGAGGTCGCGCGGGCGGTCCCCGGCGCCCGCTACACGGAGCTGGCGGACGCCGGCCACCTCGGGTTCCTGGAACGGCCCGGGGCCTTCAACACCGTCCTGCTGGACTTCCTCGCCACCCTCGCCCCGACGACCGATCCCGGAGTGTCCCGTGTCCCTTGAGAGCCCCGTCACCGTCGTCCACGTCGGCCAGGAACCGCCCGCGTCCTGGACGGCGGCCGTGTACCTCTGCGGCCCGACGCCCACGGACCCGGCCGAGCCCTCCTGGCGCCCGGACGCCGTCGCCGCGCTGCGGTCGCTGTGGCCGGGGGCCGGGCGGCTGGTGGTGTTCCTGCCCGAGCCGGTGCGGGGCGGCCACTACCCGGCGTACGCGGACCAGATCGCCTGGGAGGAGGAGGCCATGCGCCGCTCCGACGTGGTCCTGTTCTGGATCCCCCGGGACATGGCCCGGCTGCCCGGCCTGGTGTCCAACGTCAAATGGGGTACGTGGTACGACTCGGGCCGCGCCGTGCTCGGAACGCCGCCGCAGGCCGAGCGCATGGAGTACCTGCTCCACTTCGCCGGGGACCGGGGCGTACCGGTGGCCCGGACCCTCGCGGAGGCCGCCAGGGCGGCCCTGCGGGTGGTCGGACCGGGTGGCGCGCGCAGCGGCGGCGAGCGGTCGGTGCCGCTGACGGTGTGGCGGACCGAGCCGTTCCGGGCCTGGTACACCGCCCGCCGGGAGGCCGGGGACCAGCTCCTGGACGCCCGGGTGGAGTGGTACGCCCCGCCGGCGGAGCCGGGCGGCACCGCCGCGTGGCTGCTGACCGTGACGGTCGCGCCGGGCGACGGCTCCGGCCCGGCCGTCGCCCGCCTGCTCGCGGCTCAGGGGCAGGGCATGCTCATGTAGAGCGCGTGCTCGCCCTCGGACTCGGTGCCGTGGTACAGCGCGGTGTCCAGGCCGCAGAAGGCGAAGCCCATGCGCCGGTAGGCGTGGATGGCCGGGGCGTTGACGTTGGTGACCTCCAGCCAGATGTGCCCGGCACCGCGCTCGCGGGCGAAGCCGATCGCACGGCCCATCAGCTCCCGCCCCACGCCCCGCCCCCGGTGCCCCGGGGCGACCTCGATGTCCTCGATGGTCAGGCGGCGGTTCCACGGCGAGTAGGAGACGGCGGCGAAACCGGCGAGCACGCCGCCGGCGCCGACGGCCACGAAGGTACGGCCGTCGGCGTCCTCACCGTCCTCACCGTCCCCCTCGTCACCGCTGCCGTCGTCCTCGGGGAACACCTTCACCAGCGGCGGCTCCACGGCCACCTCCCTGAAGGCGAACCCGTCCTCGCTGACGGCGACCTCGAAGACGGTGCCCGTGGTGAAGGACCCGTCGATGGCCTCGATGGCCTCGGCGTCCTCGGGACGGGCGGTGCGGAACTCGTAAGCGGTGTCACTGGTTGCGGTCATGGCCCGAGCCTATGATCACCCCGTCCGGGTAAGGGCTGGTTTCAGCCGATTCCGCTCCGGCCCGAGCCGGCACCATCGGCGGGAAGTGCCCGCGCGTGGAGGTGGCGCAGGTAGTCCTCGGCCCGGCCGTGGGCGTGGTCCTGGGCGCCGTGGCGGTGGAGCCGCAGCTGTCCGTCGGGGGTCACGCGGACGGTGGTGGTGGCCCGTCGCACCTGTGTGCCGGACCGTGGACCGCGGTGTCCGGGCTCTCCGGGCTCGGGCAGGTGCAGGACGGGCACTGCGGGAGGGAACATCGCGAGAGCCTCGCCGGTGTCGGAGGCGGGTGGGCGGCCGGTGAGGTTGGCGCTGCTGACGTACAGCACCGGGTGGTCGTCCAGGAGGGGGTGCAGGGGCTGCCAGCGGGCGCCGAAGAGCAGCATCCAGCCGTCCTTCACCGCCGGTTCCAGCCAGGTGGGGAGCGTGGCGCGGGCGCGCACCGGCAGGAGGACCGTGAGGTGTTCCCCGGCCAGCAGGTGGAGTGCCGTCGTGCGGGTCCGGGGGGAGAGGTCCCACAGGCCGGTGAGGGTGTCGAGGGTGTCGGGGTGGTGGGCCCACAGGGCGACGGGCTGGCCGGCGGGCCGGTGTTTGGCCTGGTTGACGGCGGCCGCGGTGGTCGCGGCGACCACGTGGGTGAGGGGCGCGGGGTTGGGCAGCACGACCGCGCTGCCTTGCCGGAGGGCGTGGCGGGCCCGGGCCAGGGTGACGGGTGTGCGGGCCGGGGAGTGGCCGGCGGCGGTCACGGGGTGCTCCCGGCGGTGGTCCCGGTGAGGCCTTCGAGGTAGGCGGCGAAGGAGGTGTCGTCGATGACCGGCTCACCGGTGCGGTAGGAGCGGGTCTTGGCCCAGTTCATGGCGGCCCGGCTCTGCTCCGGGTCGAGGGTGTGGCCGAGGCGGGCGGCGACGGCGGTGACCACGCGTGCGCTGGCCAGCTGGGTGAGGACGACGCGCGGTGCTGTGCCCAGCACTTCGTGGGGGTCGAAGGGCTGGAACAGCTCGGGGTGGACGAAGGGGGTGCCGGTGGAGATGGCTGCGACGCCGGTGCCGACGATCGGGGTGGTGACGCCCAGGGGCGCCCCTGTCTCCTCCGCCACCATGCGGGCGATGCCGGGCAGCCGGGTCAGGTCGGGGGCGGTCCACCAGGGTGCCGCGTCCGCTCCGAGCAGTTCGTCGCCGTGGCGGGCGAGGAGGAAGAGCAGCTGCTCGGTGGCGACCATGCCGGCCCGCTCGGCGATGCCCAGCCAGGAACTGGAGAGCACCCGCACGCCGGCCGCCAGTGCCCGAAGGGAGTTGGCGAGGCCCAGCCCGAGGTCGTTGTGGAGGTGGGAGGCGAGCACCACCTCCGGGCCGCTTGCCGCCCCGACCCGGGCGAACATGTCGTGGCAGGCGTCGGGCAGCTGGGATCCGACGGTGTCGGCCAGGACGACGAGCCCCGCACCCGCTGCGGTGAGGGCCTGGGAGTGGTGGGCCATGAGCGAGGTGTCGGCTCGGGAAGCATCCGCCAGGCAGATGTCCACCGCGACCCGGTCGTCCCGGTCCCGGGCCCGCTTGACCAGGTCCACGGCCGCTTCGAGGGCCTGGGCGGCCGTGCGGTGGACCATCACCCGCGCCATCGCGTCCGAAGCCGGAACCACCACCATCACCCGTGCGTTGCTGCTGCCCCGCACCGAGGCCAGGGCCTGCTCCACGTCACGGTCCACACCGCGGCACACGGCGGCGACGCTCACCGCGCCCTCGGCCTCCACCGCGACCTGTCGTACGGCCTCGAACTCCTCGGCGCACACCGCCGGGAAGCCGGCGGCGAAGACGACGTGCCGGGGACCGTCGGCACCGAAGATCCGGCCCGTCTCGCGGGCCAGCCGCACCCGGAACCCCGCCCCCATGAGGGTCTTGGCCTGTGCCCCGTCCCGTGCCGACTCCTCCCAGAACACGACCCGTCCCGCCCGGGCCGACTCCCGCACCGCATCCACCCCGCACCACACCCCTCCGCACAGCCGACCGTCCGTCGAGGAAACGTTCTCCTGGACTTGATCCAGCGGCGGCCCCCGCCGGTCGGGATCACCCGATCGGATGATCCCGACCGGCGGGGCGGGAATCAGGCGGCGACGAGCTCCTGCTCGCGGTCCGGCGTACCGGCCTTCGGCCTCTTGTTCGGCAGCGAGAGCCGGAAGACCTTGCGCCACGCGGAGAACACCTGCTTGGGCAGCGGCCCGGTGACGTACTCCAGCTCGTACTTCTCGAACAGCGCGCGCACCTTCACCGCGACCTCGGCGTACCGGTTGCTCGGCAGGTCCGGGAACAGGTGGTGCTCGATCTGGTGCGACAGGTTGCCGGTCATGAAGTGCATGGCCCTGCTGCCGCTGATGTTCGCCGAGCCCATCATCTGGCGCAGGTACCACTGGCCGCGCGTCTCGCCCTTGATCGACCGGCGTTCGAAGACCTGCACGCCCTCGGGGAAGTGCCCGCACATGATCACCGAGTGGGACCAGAGGTTGCGGACCAGGTTCGCGGTGAAGGTGGCGGCGAGCGTGGTGAGGAACGACGGGCCCGACAGCAGCGGGTGGATCACGTAGTCCTTGAGCACCTGCTTGCGGATCTTGCGGCCGACGGCCCTGGCCCGCGCGCGGAACTCCGGGTCCTTGCGGCGGCGCTTGTGCAGGTTCTTGCCGAGCTCCAGGTCGTACGCCGCGATGCCGTACTCGAAGAAGCAGGCGTTGATGAAGTTCCACAGCGGCTGGCCGAGGTGGAACGGGTGCCACTTCTGGTCCTCGTCGACGCGCATGATGCCGTAGCCGAGGTCGTTGTCCTTGCCGATCACGTTGGTGTACGTGTGGTGCAGCTCGTTGTGCGAGTGCCGCCACTGATCGGACGGCGAGACGTGGTCCCACTCCCAGGTGGTGGAATGGATCTTCGGGTCCCGCATCCAGTCCCACTGGCCGTGCAGGACGTTGTGGCCGATCTCCATGTTGTCCATGATCTTCGCCACGGACAGCCCGGCGGTGCCGATCAGCCAGGCGGGCGGGAAGATCGAGAACAGCAGCACGCCCCTGCTGACCAGCTCGAGCTTGCGCTGCGCCGAGATGACCTTCCGGATGTAGGCGGCGTCCTTCTCGCCCCGGCTGGCGATCACCTCGTCGCGGATCGCGTCCAGCTCGCGGCCGAGCTCCTCGATCTGCTCCGCGGTCAGGTGGGCGGTGGGGTCGATGGCGGTCAAGGTGCTCCTACCGTTCGATGTCGCAGGGGCCCGCCGCGGCGGACACGCAGGTCTGGATGAGGACGCCCGGCTCGGCCTCGGTGATCTCGCCGGTGCGCAGGTCGCGGACGGCGCCCGCCTTGAGCGGCGTGACGCAGCCGAAGCAGATGCCCATGCGGCAACCGGACGGCATGAGCACGCCGGCCTCCTCGCCGACGTCCAGCAACGGCGTGGCGCCGTCCGCGCCGACGGTCCTGCCGGTGGCGCTGAACGTGACCTCGCCGCCGTCACCGGTGACGACGATGGCGGGGCGGAAGCGTTCGGTGTGCAGACGCTCTTCGACGCCGTGTTCGCTCCAGAAGCCTTCGGCGGCGTCGAGCAGGCCCGCGGGCCCGCAGGCCCAGGTCTCGCGCTCGGCCCAGTCGGGCACCAGCTCATCGAGACGGGCGATGTCGAGGACGCCGTCCGTGTCGGTGTGCACCTCGGTGAGCCGCAGCTTCCCGTCCGCGACCAGGTGGTGCAGCTCGTCGCGGAAGATCACGTCCTGCGGCCGCGGCGCGCAGTGGACCATGGCGACGTCGTCGAGCTCGGTGTCGCGCAGCATGCCCATCACGGGCGTGATGCCGCTGCCGGCCGTCAGGTAGAGCACCTTGGCGGGCTTGGCCTCCGGCAGTACGAAGTCACCGGCCGACTGGTCGAGCTGGACCAGCGTGCCCGGCTTCGCCCTGCGGACCAGGTGGTTGCTGACCTTGCCGTCCGGGATCGCCTTCACGGTGATCGTGACGCGGCCGTCCTGGCGGTTCGCCGGCGAGGTGATGGAGTAGGCGCGCCACAGGCGCCTCCCGTCGACGTCGACCCCGATCCGCACGTACTGGCCGGCCGTGTGACCGCGCCAGCCCCTTCCCGGCCTGATCACGATGGTCGCGGCGTCACCCGTCTCGGGGTGCACGGCCTCGATGCGCCCGCGCAGGTCAGCGCCCGCACGCAGCGGGCTGACCAGGTCGAGGTAGTCCGACGGCAGCAGCGGCGTCGTGATCATCTCCAGCAGTTTCCACGCCCTACTGCGGAGGGCTGCACTCGTCATGCCCCCAGCTTGATGCGCCTCAAGGCGTAAAGTCCTGACCGTAAGACGTGAATCTGGCCGGTTGAATTGTTCGCAGGGAATAAAAAATGAGTCATCCCATCCGGAGGGTCGCCGAACCGGCCCTGGATCGGACAACGGTCACCGCGCTCCGGGCCGCGCTGAAGGCCACCGCCGACGAGGTCGTCCAGGCGATCATCGACGAGGTCCCTCCCTACGCGAACGCCCTCTCGGGCCGCATGGGCGTCACCATCCGCCGAGCCGTCCGCACCGCCCTGGGGAACTACCTGGACCTCGCGAGCGGGAACGCCACGGGCGGCGACGCCGGTGACGCCGCATACGAGCTGGGCCGCGGCGAGGTGCGCGACGGGCGTTCGATGGACGCCCTGCTCAGCGCCTACCGCGTCGGCGCCCGCGTGGCCTGGCGATGCCTGGCGGCGGGTGCCGTACCCGCGGGTCTGCCCGCCGCCGAGGTCGCCAAGTTCGCCGAGCTGACCTTCGCCTACATCGACGAGCTCTCCGCCGCGAGCGCCGCGGGCCACGCCGACGAGCTGGCCGCCCGGGGCCGGGACCACGAGCGCCACCTGGAACACCTGGCCCGCGACCTCCTCGCCGGCGCGAGCCCGGACGTGCTGCTGGCCTCCGTCCAACGGGCCGGGTGGCAGCCCCCTGCCTCGCTGACCGCCGTCCTGCTGCCCGCAGCCCAGGCCCGGCCCGCCTACCGCACGCTCGACCCGGGCACCCTCGTCCTCGACGACCTGCCGGACGCCTTCGGCGTGCTGCTCGTCCCCGACGCCGACCGGGCCCATCTCCTGCGGCAGCTGACCGGCCGCAGCGCCGTGGTCGGCCCGGCCCGGCCATGGACCCGTGCATCCGCCTCGTACGCACGAGCCGCACGCGCGCGCTCCCTCTCCGGCGACATCCGCGACACCGAGGAGCACCTGCCCGAGCTGGTGCTGAGCGCCGACGTGGACGCGTTCGCGGACCTGCGGGCCCGAGCCCTCGCACCGCTGCGGGCCCTGCCCGTCGCGACCGCACGGCGGCTGGAGGAGACGCTGCGGGCGTGGCTGCTCCACCAGGGCAGGCGGGACGAGGTGGCGGCGGCGCTGTTCGTCCATCCCCAGACCGTCCGGTACCGGATGTCGCAGCTGCGGGAGCTGTTTCCGGATCTCGCATCGCCCCACCGCGTCCTGGAGCTGACGCTGGCGGTCGGTCTCCGGGCCGGCTGACACCGGCCCGGGCGGCCGCGGGTCAGGTGGTCCGTGCGGTGAAGGCGTCGAGGGATTCGGGGAGGGTCTGGCCGCCGTCGACGGTGAGGGTCTGGCCGGTGATGAAGGCCGCTTCGTCGGATGCCAGGAAGAGCGCGGCGTGGGCGATGTCGGCGGTCTCGCCGAGGCGTCCGAGCGGGATCGACGCGGTCATCCGCCTCAGGTACTCCTCGCCCAGGCCCGTGAGGCCCTCGGTGCGGACGTTGCCGGGCAGGACGGCGTTGACCGTGATGCCCGAGGGCGCCAGCTCCAGCGCGGCGCCCCGCAGGAATCCGAGCTGCCCCGCCTTGCTCGCCCCGTAGTGGGTCCAGCCGGCGTACCCGGTGGCGGGCCCGGTGATCGAGGAGGTCAGCACGACGCGGCCGTGACCGGCGCGCTCCATCGCCGGGAGGAACGCCTTCACGGTCAGGATCGAGCCGCGCAGGTTGACCGCCAGGACGTCGTCCACGTCCTCGGCGCTCATGTCGCGAAGGGGCTTCTCGGGGAAGACCCCGGCGTTCGCACACACCACGTCCACGTGCCCCTGGCACCGTTCCGCCTCGGCGGCCGCCTCCTCGATCGCCGCCGGATCCCGCAGGTCCACACCGAGGCCGACGACCCGCCCGCCGGTGGTGCCGGCCAGCTCGCCGGCGACCTCGCGGGCGACCGCCCCGTCCCGGCCCGTGACCACCACGGCCGCGCCGCGCAGGGCGAACAACTCCGCGATGCCCCGGCCGATCCCGCGCGTCCCGCCGGTCACGACCACGGACCGCTTCCGCCAATCGGTGCCCGTCATCCCTCGCCCGTTCCCTCTCCACCTCGACAGCGCCACCGCACGAGCCGGAGCCACCGGCACGCCTCGGCTCCGCCACGTTCCGCGAACACCCTGGACAACGCCCAGGCCCTGGCAGCCGTCACGGCGCCGCGCCGACATCGGCGGCGGACGCCCGTACGCGTGGACCACGACCACATTCGTGATCGCGTCGGTGCTCGGCGCTGCTCGTCGGCCGGATCCTCGCCCGGTGCGGCCCCAGGGGCGGGTACGGCATCGGCATCGCGGCGTTCACCGTCGGCACGCTGGCCGCGGGCGCGGCTCCCGTGACGGAGGTGCTCCTGGCCGGGCGGGTGTCCGGGGGTTCGGTTCCGGACTGCCGAGCGGGCTGAGCTACGTGACCGTACGGTGCTGCCCGAGCGGCATGCCCCCCGAGGCCGTGGCCGACCTCCACGAGGCCCTCGAAGCCGCCCGCATCACGTTCACCGCCGAGACCTACCGGACACCGTGCACGGCTTCACCATGGCCGACACCGCCGCCTACAGCCCAGCCGGACTCGCTGCGCACTGGGCCCGCCTGCCCCTCTTCCTCGACCGCGCACCGGCCACCACCTGAGCTCCGGCACGCAGGCGTCCACCAGCTTCCTTATTGCACATATATTGCACCTGCAAGACTTAGTGCAGAAGGAGTGGGGAGCTGTGGGCGGACCGGTGGTGCTGGGGATCGAGTCGTCGTGCGACGAGACCGGCGCGGGCATCGTTCAGGACGGGAAGCTGCTCGCGCACGTGGTGGCGTCGAGCATGGACGAGCACGCCCGGTTCGGCGGCGTGGTGCCCGAGGTCGCGGCCCGTGCCCACCTGCACGCCTTCAACCCGGTGGTCCGGCAGGCCCTCGACCAGGCCGGGCTGCGGATCGGCCAGCTCGACGCGGTCGCCGTCACCACCGGACCCGGCCTGTCCGGCGCCCTCCAGGTGGGCCTGGCCGGCGCGAAGACCCTGGCCTACGCGGCCGGGGTGCCGCTGTACGGCGTCCACCACCTGGCCGGGCACGTCGCCGCCGACACCCTGGAGCACGGCCCGCTGCCCGAGCCCTGCGTGGTGCTGATCGTCTCCGGCGGACACACCTCGCTCCTGCTGGTACGCGACCTCGTGCGCGAGCCGATCCTGCACCTCGGGGACACCCTCGACGACGCCGCCGGAGAGTGCTTCGACAAGGTCGCCCGGATCCTCGGCCTCCCCTACCCGGGCGGCCCGGCCGTCGACCGGGCCGCCCGGGAGGGGAACCCGAAGGCCGTGGCCTTCCCGCGCCCGCTCACCCGGCCCGGTGACGACCCGTACGCCTTCTCCTTCTCCGGCCTCAAGACCGCTGCCGCCCGCTGGGCCGAGCAGCACCGCCTGCGCGGCCAGGACGTGCCGGTGGCCGACGGGGCCGCAGCCCTCCAGGAGGCCGTGGCCGACGTCCTGACCCGCAAGGCCATGGCGGCCTGCAAGGCGTACGACGTGAGGACACTGGTCGTGGTCGGCGGAGTGGCCGCCAACTCCCGCGTCCGCGCCCTGGCGGAGAAGCGCTGCGCTTCCGCCGGCATCGAGCTCCGCGTTCCACCCATGACCTTGTGCACGGACAACGGCGCGATGATCGCCGCGGTGGGCGACCTCCTCGTCAGGTCCGGCGCCGAGCCGGCCCCGCTGGACGTGTCGATCGACCCGTCCGCCCCGCTCGAATACGCGTCCCTGACCCCGCGGGCCCGTACCGCCGCCCGGGTCGCCTGACGCCCGTCCACGTCCTTGGCGCGTCCGCCCGGAGGCTCCCGTCAGATCACTGTCCCGGCAGGCGCGGGGTGCGCGGCGGCTCGGTGCGGCGGCTGCCGGTCTTCTCGAAGGCCGCGGCGAGGGCGAGCAGGGCGTTGTCGTCGTAGGCGCGGCCCGCGAAGGTCAGGCCGACGGGCATGCCGGTGTCCGCCATCGCGCCCATCGGCACGGTCACGGTCGGGATGCCGAGGTGGCGGGGGACCAGGTTGCCGTTGGCGACCCAGACGCCGTTGCGCCAGCCGAGGTCGGCGGACGCCTCGGAGACGTCCATGTCCGCGGGGCCCACGTCCGCGACCGCGGGGAAGACGACCGCGTCCAGGCCCAGACCGTCCATCCACAGCTCCAGGTCGACCCGGCGCGTCTCCTCCAGCCCGCGCAGACCCTGCTCCAGGTGCGGCATGTCGGCCAGGGAGGCGTACGGGCGCTCGCGCACGAAGCGCGGGTAGTCGCCGATCGTGTCGTCGAAGCCCTCGTAGCGGTCGGGCAGCTCGCCTTCCTGCTTGGGCCAGATGCGGGTGCCGTCGACCTCGGCCAGGGTGGAGAGCGCCGGGTCGCCGTTGGCGCGCAGGAAGTCGTCCCAGGACCAGGCGGACAGGTCCTCGATCTCGAAGGTGAGGTACTCGCGGCTGACCAGTCCGCGGGTGAGCAGCGAGGGCGCACCGGGGCGGTCGGACTCGTAGTTGGACACCACGGGGAAGTCGACCTCGACCACCTCGGCGCCGGCGGCCTCCAGGTCGCGGCGCGCGGCCTCCCACAGCGCGATCACCGAGGGGCGCGTGTCGACGGGCTGCCCGGTCTGGCCGCCGATGCCTCCGTCGGGGTTCGTGCCGGCGGCGGGGTCGGCGTTGATGTACATCCGGGGCACGCCGACCCGCTTGCCCGCGAGCGCGTCGGATGCGGCCCCGGCATCGGCGGGGGCGAGCGCCGGGTAGGAGGCGGGCCGTACCTGCGAGGGCGCGGGCAGCTGGACCCACGGCTGTGCGCGCCACAGGTCCCCGCGCGTGTCCGGGTCGTCGGCCACGATCACGTCGAGCAGTTCGAGCAGGTCGGCCATGGTGCGGGTGTGGGGGACCACGACGTCCATCGTCGGCACGAGCGGCCAGTTGCCGCGGACCGAGATCACGCCGCGGCTGGGCGTGTAGGCGCACAGCGCGTTGTTCGAGGCGGGGGCCCGGCCCGAGGACCAGGTCTCCTCGCCGAGGCCGAACGCGCCGAACGACGCCGCCGTCGCCGTGCCGGAGCCGTTGGAGGAGCCGGAGCCGTAGGCGCTGGTGAGCCAGTCGGCGCTGTACGGGCTCTCCGCGCGGCCGTACACACCGCGCTGCATGCCGCCGTTCGCCATCGGCGGCATGTTGGTCAGGCCGATGAGGACGGCCCCGCCCGCACGCAGCCTCTCGATGGCGAAGGCGTCGCGCTGGGCGACGAGGTGCTCGAACGCCGGAGAGCCGGAAGCGGCCGTCAGTCCCCTCGCGAGGTAGCTGTCCTTCGCGGTGTAGGGGATGCCGTCCAGCGGGCCCAGCGTCTCACCCCGCGCGCGGCGTGCGTCGGAGGCCTCTGCTTCCGCGCGGGCGTCCGGGTTCATCACGACCATCGCGTTGAGGGCGGTGGACGTGCCGGGCCGGTCGTACGCCTCGATCCGCGCGAGGTACGCGTCGAGCAGCCCGACCGCCGTGGTCTCGCCCTTCTCCAGCGCAGTGCGCAGGTCGGCGATACAGGTCTCCACAACATCGAATCCGCGCGTCATGAGGGTGTCTCCTGGTGGTGGGTCGCACAGGCGGGTCGCCGGCCGTCGGGGCGACCGCGCACAGCCGGTCGTCACACTCCCCGTGGGGCTGACTAGATTTTCAGTCTAGATTAAGAGTCTAGATTTCTGGAACCTAGACTTGGGGCCTGGATTTCCGGAACCGAAAGTGAGCTCATGCCGACGTCAGAGACGGGGTCCTCGCCGTCCGACCGCCTCCCCCCGCCGGAGGGCGGGAGCGGATCGGCGGGCACGGAGGCCGTCGCCGCCTCCCGGTCCGGGGTGCCGGCACCGGTCCACAGGAAGCGTCAGCCCAGCGGGGACGAGGCGCGAGGGCGGGCGATGCGGGCCGCCATCAGCCTCATCGCCGAGAAGGGCACTGCGGGCCTGAGGATGTCGGACATCGCCGAGCGGGCCGGCATGAGCACCGGGCACATCCTCTACCACTTCGGGAAGAAGGACCGGCTCCTGCTGGAAGTCCTCGTATGGAGCCAGGCGGATCTCTGGGCCCGGTTCCAGCAGGCCGCCGACCGGGCCGCATCCCCCGCCGAGAAGCTGGACCTGTTCGTCCGCTTCTACCTGCCCCGCCACCAGGGCGACGAACGCTACGCGCTGTGGACGCAGGTCATGATCCAGGGCCACGACGAAGCCGGCCGACGCGTCCTCACCGAGCTGCTGGACGGCTGGGACGAGCGCCTGGAGGCCATCGTTCGTGAGGGCCGGGACCTGGGACAGTTCGCCGAGGTGGATCTTCCCGAGTTCACCATCCGGGCCGTGGCCATGCTCAGCGGGCTTTCCGAGGACCTGATGTTCGGAAGGTCCCGCTGGCAGCACAGCTCCGCGCACGCCTTCGCCCTGTCCGCCCTCGAACGCGAACTGCGTCCCACCGGTCGGGCATGACGGCGCGGAGCTGCTGATTCCGGCCCTGCCGAGTGTGCGCGGCGGGCCGGGCCGGGGCCGGGCCTCAGGCCTCGATGAAGACCGCCCTGAGGGTGTGGGCGGCGTCCATGGTCACGTTGACCTGCTCGTTCGGGCCGTACTGCCGGCCGTCGTAGATCCAGGCCGCCAGGCGGTGGCCGGGGGCCGGGGTGGCGGTTACGGCGACGACCGTGCCCGGCTTGTAGGGGCCGTAGACGGCGGGGCGGACGCTGCCGCCGTCGGAGCTCTCCAGAGTGAGGGCGTAGCGGGCCCGGGGGATGGTCAGGGAGCGGTACCCGGCCACGATGGGAGTGGTGAGGCGGGCGAGCTTGGCGTTGTTGTTGCTCTCGTTGCCGAGGGGCTGGCCGTAGATGCCGAGGGCCGGGTCGGAGTACGCGTTCTCCGTGCGACACGGCCGGCGGCAGGAGCTGGCGTACGCCATGAGGGAGGTGTGCTCCTCGTCGGAGGTGATCCAGCCCGTCCCGTAAGGGGTGTTGAGGTCGTTGACCCAGCTGCCGTCGGGGACCTGCTGGGACAGGGTCCGCCGGTCGTGGAAGAGACCGAGGTTGTGGCCGATCTCGTGGCCGAGGTTGTACCAGCCGGTCAGCGAGTCGTAGTCGACGACGGAGAAGGCGAGGCTGTCGTCGAAGTTGCCGCGCACCGGAAGGCTGCCCTGTCCGGAGGACTGGCCCGGAACGCTGTTGACGACGGTGATCAGGTCCACGCCGTAGCGGCGGCGCAGATCGGCGGCGGTGCTGCCCAGCTCGGAGTCCTGCGGGTTGCGCAGCTTGTTCCACATCACCGAGGAGGTGTTGTTGCCGGTGTAGCCGGTGTTGTAGGTGCCGATGACGTCGATGCTGGCCGGGACGCCGCTGTCCGCGAGGGCCTCGTTCATCTTGCGCTCGGCCCAGTAGAGGGTGTTGACGACCTGCTGCTCGCTGCCCGCCCGCTGGACGGCGAGGGGGGTGTACCCGGCGATGACGTCGATGACGGCCGGGTCCTGAGAGGTGGCCGCGGCCCGTCCGGCGAGGGACGTACGGGGCGCGGTGCGCGCGGCCGGGTCCACCGCCGGCTCGTCGGGAGCGTGGTGCGGCTGCTTGGCCGGGTCCTCCTCGGTGATGCGGGCGCGCAGGGGGCGGCCGGGCAGGGTCTCCAGGTGGTAGACGTGCTCCCCGAGGTCGGCGACGACCTCGACGACGCTGGTGCCGAGCAGGGTGCGGTCGGTGGAGCAGACGCCGCGCAGGGAGACGATGACGCTGGTGTCCGGCCTCCCCTTGACGTGGCCGGACCAGGTACGGGTGCCCCCGTCGTCGTCGATGCCGTCCTCGACGGCGGTGAGGCGGACGTTGTCGAAGAAGTCGAAGGTCCATTCGCGCGGGGCGCCGAACGGGGCCGCGGTGCACAGCGTCCGGAAGGCGTCGAGAGCGAGCGGGACGGTCCGGTCGCGGAGCACCTCCGCCCCGTCGCCGTCCGAGGGCGACGGGGCCCGGGTGACGGCGGGGGCGGCGGAGACACCGGTGGCGGAGGCGCTCGCCAGGGGCAGAGCGGCCAGTGCGGCCACGCAGAGCGCGAGCAGACGGGTGCGGCGGGGGCGGCGGCGGGGAGGAGTCATGCCGCACACAAAGCCACAGGCGTCACCGCATATGCCGGAAACATGCCCGCTCGGAAGGGTGAGGTCACCCGACCGACACGTCCCCGCCACTCCGCTGCCTTCCGCCTCCCGGGAGGCCGCCACCCGCGAACCGGGGTCTATCGCGGACGAAGGAGGAGCGTCCGACGCCGAGGCCCCCGACGGCAAACCGCCGGGGGCCTCGCGTCTGTCGGTGCGTCAGGCGAGAGGCGCCGCGATGTCGGCGTTGCGGTGGAAGGCGTCGCGCCGCGAGTGGTCGTTCGGCAGCGCGATCACCTCGTCGGTGAGCTCCGTGAGGGGCAGCCCGAGGACGCCATCGTTCACGCCGGGCTCGGCGGCGCCGTCTTCAGGCCCGAAGGGCGGTCGGCGAACGCCTGCTCCGCGTCGACCTCGTAGCACACGTTGACGCTAGAGTCCCCGAGAGTCGTATCGGTGAAGCCCTGGACGTCAGCCACGGAGTTGGTCTCCCAGAGGCATGTCACGACGGATCCGTCGACGTGCGGGTAGAACTGCAGCACCCGGGTGCCGTCGGGCGCTCCGGTGCCGTCGACAAGGGCCTGGCCACGGGGGAACGCCGTCTCCGGGTTCAAGATCTTGTGGTGGACCACGACGTACATGGGTCCTCCTCGTTCGGTGTCGTGCCATTCCATTGTGGGCTGGATCGTCACGCCCGGCATGTCGGCGGCACGGCCGTGCGGCCGTTGTCGACGGGTGTCAGGCAGCCGCGCCCGCCGCAGGCCGGGAGACGGGCTTGATGTGGGCGAAGGCGCTCTTGGCGTTCCAGGTCGGGAAGGCCCGTACGAGCCATGACGGGCCGAGGAGTTGGATGCGGCCGTCGCGGGTGGCCTCTGCCCAGGTGAGCTGGCCGGCATGCCATTTCACGAAGGCCTCGGCTTCCGCCGTGATGTAGAGGTCCTCGTCGAGGCCCGGGTACGTCTTGCAGATCTCGGTGTCCGCATGCTCGATCAGCAGCCAGTACCGCTCCGGCCGCCGGGCGCCGGCGAAGTCGAAGCGGATGACGACACGGCGGTCCGGGAGCCGGTCACGGCGGAGCATGTTGCACATCGACCACAGGGCCACGAAGGGATCGAGGTGCTGGGGGGCGATCTCCAGCCAGCGGGCACCCCACTCGCCCAGCGACCCGCAGACCTTGAAGAGATCGCGGCCCGCGGGCGTGAGCTCGTAGCGGCGCCCGTGCCCGTGCCCGCCGGGTTTGGGTGCCGACTCCACGATGCCGAGCCGTTCGAGCTGCTTCAGGCGCTGCGAAAGCAGGGTGCGGGAGAGTCCGGGCGCGCCTTCCAGGATCTCGCCGAAGCTTCCGCAGCCCAGATACAGGTTGCGGATGATCACTGGCGTCCAGCGCTCGGCGAAGATCTCGGCGCCACGGGCGATGGGACAGTACTGGCCGTAACTGCGCACAAGACCAGTGTCGCGCTCCCGGCTCCGGGCGTGAAGTCCAGATTCTTGACTTCACGGCGCCGGTCCCCGGTGGTGTGATGGGGCCCTCGGGAGGGGACGGCCGATGGCCCGCCGACGGGCGAGTCGGTCACCTGAGCGAGGAGGCGACCGCGATGGAGTTCAACGGATTCCGGGGCCGGCTGATCACCGCCGACCACGCAGACTACGACACCGCCCGAGCCGTGTGGAACGGCGCCGTCGACCGCCGCCCCCGGCTGATCGCCCGATGCGGCGGGACCGCCGATGTGGCCGCGGCCGTGCGCTTCGCGCGTGATCACGACCTGGAGATCGCCGTACGGGGCGGGGGCCACAACGTGGCCGGCACCGCCGTGTGCGACGACGGGATCGTGATCGACCTGTCCGCGATGCGGGCCGTGTCGGTCGACCCCGCCGGGCGCACGGCCCGAGTCCAGGGTGGTGCGCTGTGGGGCGACGTCGACCGGGCGACGCAGGCCCACGGCCTGGCCACCACCGGCGGGATCGTGAGCCACACCGGCGTCGCCGGGCTCACCCTCGGCGGCGGCATCGGGTTCCTCATGCGCGCGTACGGGCTCGCAGTTGACAATCTCCTGGCCGCCGAGGTGGTGACCGCCGACGGCGGCACCCTCCGGGCGGCCGCCGACGAAAACCCCGACCTGTTCTGGGCCCTGCGGGGCGGCGGCGGCAACTTCGGTGTCGTCAGCTCGTTCGAGTTCGCCCTGCACCCCCTCGGCCCGACCGTTCTGGCCGGACCCGTCTTCTGGGCGGCCGAGGACACATCCGACGTGCTGCGCTTCTACCGGGACTTCGCCGCCCAGGCGCCCGACGAACTCGGCACGGTCGTCCGACTCGGCACGGTCCCCCCGCTGCCGGTCATCCCCGAGGAGCTGCACTGGCGGCCGGCCGTCGCCGTGGCCTGCTGCTACGCCGGCGCCGTCGAGGACGGTGAGCATGCGGTGCGGGCCCTGCGCCGGTTCGGGAAGCCGCTCGTCGACCTGCTCTCACCCACGCCCTACGTCGCCTTCCAGAGCGGCATCGACGACACCGTCCTCCACGGGTGGCACTACTACTGGAAGTCCACGGACCTCACCGGCCTCTCCGACGACGTCATCGCCGTGATCGCCGACCACGGCTACCGGGCCGGCTCGCCCCGGTCGTACGCGGCGATGTTCCACATGGGCGGTGCCGTCGGCCGAATCCCCGGTGACGCCACTGCCTACGCCGGCCGGGACGTGGCCCACAACATCGTCATCGACGGCGTATGGCTCCCCGACGAGTCCGGCGAGCACGCCACGGCCGAGAGCGCCTGGGCACGGCGGTTCCTGCAGGCCCTCCAGCCGCACCGGGCGGGAAGCGTCTACGTGAACTTCCTCGACTCCGACGACGACACCGGCCGCGTTCGAGAGGCCTACGGCGACCACACCTACCGGCGACTCGCGGAGGTCAAGGCCAAGTACGACCCCGACAACACCTTCCACCACAACAAGAACATCCACCCCGCCTGAACGCGGGGACCTTGTGGGCCGTCCCGTCGGCTGGGGCGGTTCGCAGGATCTGTAAATTGCAGAAATCTGCAATTTCATAGATGCTGTGATTGCTGTGTCCGTAGGTAGCCGCGGGCACAGCATCAGGCGTTTGCCCCGTTCGGGGTGGTGAGAAGGGTGCGAGACCGTGCCGGTTCCGCTGTATCAGGCGAAGGCCGAGTTCTTCCGGATGCTCGGACACCCGGTGCGGATAAGGGTTCTGGAGCTGTTGCAGGACGGGCCGACGCCGGTGCGGGAGCTGCTGGCCGCGATCGAGGTCGAGCCCTCCGCCCTGTCCCAGCAACTCGCGGTCCTGCGCCGCTCGGGGATCGTCACCTCCTCCCGTAACGGCGCGACGGTCGTCTACGCACTGGCCGGCGGGGACGTCGCGCAGCTGATGCTGGCCGCGCGGCGGATCCTGACCGAGGTCCTGACCGGGCAGAGCGAGCTGCTGGAGGAACTGCGCGGGTCCGAGGTCGCGGCCTCGTGAGCGTGAACACCGCCCTGGCGGCCGTGCTCGGCCGGATCCGCTCCGTCCTGCCCGCCCGGGCGGACTACGCCGTCATGGCCCGCGACCCCGCCCGGGACCTCCTGGCCGGCCTCACGGTGGCGATCGTCGCTCTCCCGCTGGCCCTCGGGTTCGGCGTCTCCTCCGGCCTGGGCGCGGAGGCGGGGCTGGCCACCGCCGTGGTCGCGGGCGCGCTCGCCGCGCTGTTCGGCGGCTCGAACCTCCAGGTGTCCGGCCCGACCGGTGCGATGACCGTGGTCCTGGTGCCGATCGTCGCCCGGTACGGGCCCGGCGGCGTCCTCACCGTCGGCCTGATGGCCGGTGTGCTCCTGATCGGTCTCGCCCTGCTGCGGGCCGGGCAGTACATGCGGTACGTGCCGGCACCGGTGGTGGAGGGCTTCACACTGGGGATCGCGTGCGTGATCGGCCTCCAGCAGATACCCAACGCGCTCGGGGTCGCCAAGCCGGAGGGCGAGAAGGTACTGCTCGTGGCGTGGCGGGCGGTGGCGGAGTTCGTCGCCTTCCCGAACTGGACGGCGATCGGCCTCTCGGCGGGCGTCGCGGCGGTGATGCTGGCCGGGGCCCGGTGGAAGCCGGCCATCCCGTTCTCGATCGTCGCGGTGATCGCCGCCACCGCACTCGCGCAGCTCTTCCACATGGACGCGGCGGCCCCGATCGGCGACCTGCCCGCCGGGCTCCCCGCTCCTTCCCTCGCCTTCCTGGATGCTGCCGCGTTCGGCTCGCTGCTGGCGCCGGCAGTCGCCGTCGCGGCGCTCGCCGCGCTGGAGTCGCTGCTGTCGGCGACCGTGGCGGACGGGATGACGGTGGGGCAGCAGCACGACCCGGACAAGGAGCTGTTCGGGCAGGGCGTCGCCAACCTCGCGGCCCCGCTGTTCGGCGGCGTACCGGCCACCGCCGCGATCGCCCGCACGGCCGTCAACGTCCGAACCGGCGCCTCCTCCCGGCTGGCCGCCCTCACCCACGCCGCGGTACTCGCGGTGATCGTGTTCGCCGCAGCACCCCTGGTCTCGAAGATTCCCCTTGCCGCACTCGCGGGGGTGCTGCTGGCGACGGCGATCCGCATGGTGGAGGCCGGCTCGCTGCGCGCGATGGCCAGGGCGACCCGCTCCGACGCGGCCGTCCTCGTCCTCACCGCTGCCGCCACTTTGATCCTCGACCTCGTGTACGCGGTGATCATCGGCCTCGTCGTCGCCGGAGCGCTCGCGCTGAAGGCGGTGGCGGGCCAGGCGCGCATGGAGCAGGTCGACTTCCGGCCGGACCTGCCCGGCGAGCACGGCGACGAGGAGCACGCGCTGCTGGCGGAGCACATCGTGGCCTACCGCATCGACGGTCCGCTGTTCTTCGCAGGAGCCCACCGCTTCCTCCTCGAACTCTCCGAGGTCGCCGACGTGAAGGTGGTCATCCTGCGCATGGCGCGGGTGACGACGCTGGACGCCACCGGAGCCCTCGTCCTGAAAGACGCCGTCGAGAAGCTGAACCGGCGCGGCATCGCCGTGATGACCTCCGGTATCCGGCCCGGCCAGCGCCAGGCCCTGGACGCCGTCGGCGCCCTGGAACTGCTGCGCCTGGAGGGCCGCGAGTACGCCACCACCCCGGAGGCGATCGCCGGGGCCCGAAAGCACCTGGAGCAGGCGGGCCTGCTGCCCCGTACGCATCACCGACCGCACCGCATCCGGAAGGCCGCACCATGACCGTCCCCGCCGACCTCCGCATGATCGAGGTCTCCGGCACCGAGGCCCTGTGGCTCCTGGAAGGCTCCTCCCAGGGCCGCCTCATCTACGTCCAGCGGGAGGTGGCCGTCGTACGGCCCGCCGTACACGTGATGGAGTACGGGCGCCTCGTCGTCCGAGCCCCGGTACAAGCTGCCACCATCCTCGGCCGGGCACTGCTGACCTACCAGGTCGATGAGATCCGCACCCCGGTGGGGACCGGCTGGACGGCCAGCGCCCACGGGCCGGCTGACGTCATAGCCGACCCGGACGAGGCCGCCCACTACCGGCGTACCCTGCCCGGCTGGAGTCACGGCCCGCACGACACCCTGCTGCGCCTGCACCCGCAGTCCGTCTCCGGGTTCCGTCTCGCCCGTACGGTCTCGGGGGCGGGCCGGTGAGTGTCCAGGTCGAGGCGATGCCTTACCGGCACGTGCTGGACGTGCCGGCCATGGGCTCCGCCGTGCGTATCGCCCGGGAGACCACCGAGCTGGTCCTCGTGGAATGCGGGGTGGGCCTTCGCCACCCGAGCGTGGGACCGGCGCTGCTGATCGTGGCCGAGTTGGTCACCAACGCCGTCCGGCACGCCGCGGTGACCTCACCGGTGATCACCGTGACCTACGCCCACGGACCCGGCGCCTTTGCGTTCGCCGTCCACGACCGTCACCCCTACCAGCCCGCTCTGTTCGGTGCGCTCGGCACCGCGCCGGGCAGCGGCCTGGCCATGGTGGTGGAGATGACGATGGAGCTCGGCGGCACCGCCGTCGTCCGGGCGGATGCGGACGGGCGCGGCAAGGCCATCTGGATCACCCTTCCCTTGTGAAGTCGAGGAGCTGACGATGACGATTGAATGGCGCTACACCACCCGTCAGGACCTGGGCGTGTTGTCCTTGGCCGGGTATCTCGGCGCGGAGGCCACCGACCGGTTCACCGGAGCGATCGGCTGGGCGCTCGCCCGTGGCACCGGCCCGGTCATCCTGGACCTGACCGGTCTGCTGGGCTGGTCGGCCGGCGGGCAGATCGCGGTCGCCCAGGCCGCCCGCCGTCTCTGCGAGAGCGGACGCCGGCTCGAGCTCGCCGCGATCCCCGCCGACGGCTCGCTCGTCCCCGATGCGACCTGCCCGCCCGTGCCCGTCCACTGCGACCTCGCCGCCGCTCTGGCCGCCCACGGAGCTCGCGGGACGGTCAAGCAGTGGACCACCGACGAATGGCCCACCGGGCAGTCGCCCGAGGCGCACGCCCTCATCTGAGACCAGCACCACCAAGAAGGCCTGACCGGCGAAGGCCCCGCTCCGGGGAGTCGAAGGTCACGAAGGCACCCCGCCAGGACCCGTGAGTTGCAGGGATCTGCAATTGTGGAGGTCGCAAGGTGTGAAGAGGGCAGAACGGATGCCCTACGGAGGAACGGTTCCGGGTGGATGAGATGGGCAGTCAGGGGAGAAGTACACAGGTGAGCACGCCGCTGTACCAGCTGAAGGCAGAGTTCTTCAAAACGCTGGGGCACCCGGTGCGCATCCGCGTCCTGGAGCTCCTGTCCGAACGCGAGCACGCGGTCGCCGAGATGCTGCCCGAGGTCGGGGTGGAGGCCGCGAGTCTTTCCCAGCAGCTCGCCGTCCTGCGCAAGGCCAACCTGGTGGTCACCCGCCGCGAAGGATCGAACGTCCACTACAGCCTGACCCATCCCCAGATCGCCGAGCTCCTGAGGGTCGCCCGCGGCATCCTCTCCGGAGTCCTGGAAGGCCAGGCCGAACTCCTGGCCGACCTCAAGGCCGGCCGCCACACCTGAACGGCGCCCCACGGTGCCGGCCCCGCAGGGGCCGCACCCCACATGCGGCGGCCGTCTTCCGTTAGTGCGGGTTCAACGCGCTTCTGACACCGGGAGACGGCCGCTCTCTCCCACGCCGAACCCGCACCCCAGGCGCGCCCGGATCCCCCCCGGTCCCGGCCTCACTTCTGGGCGTGCTGCCCCAGGTAGAACAGCAACCAGACGAACCCGGCGAACACGTGCGTGCCGAAGATGTAGAAGAAGGCCCGCATCGCAACGCCCTTCTCCTTCCACTTCTCGTGCCCCGCCGCCGTGTCGTCCTCGGGCAGGTCGTTCCTCATGACGCGCCTTCCTTCCTGGTGCCCGGGCCCGCGGCCGGCCGGCGGCACGGACGGACGAGGACCTGCATGCCGTGCTGGCCGGCGTACGCGATGACGGCCGCCACCTCGCCGATCTCCACCGTGTGAACCTCCGGCTCCGGGCCGGTACCGAGGCAGGTGATCTCGTACAGCCGGGCGGCCTCTCCGCTGCTGCTGCTGGTCACGGCGTGCCTTCCGGAAGGATGAAGCGGACGACAACCGTCTTGCCGCACCCACCGGAGAAGGGCTCGATACGGACGTCGCCGCCGAACGTGCGCGCCAGGTCGGCCACCGTGCGCAGCCCCTGCCCGGCGGCCCGGCCGGCGTCGGCCAGCGTTATCGGGCGCGAGTCCAGGTCCCCGACGGAGGCCACAAGCAGGTGCTCGGTCATGTGGAGGGTGACCTCTGCGTCCGGGGAGCGCTGAGCGTGCCGGACGGCGTTGGTCACGAGTTCGCTGACCACCAAGAGCACGGCCCCGAAGAGCGCCGAGGAGCTCTCCAGCCCGAAGAGGACCAGAGAGCGTTCGGTGCGCTCGCGCGCGGCCCGCACGGAACCCGGCACCAGCGGCACCGTCCACACGTGCTTGCGTACCTCGACAGCCGTCTGCCCGCCGGGGCGCCTGGCCATCACCGACGCCCCAGACCCACCGAGGGCACCCCGGGGCTCATCGGGTGTCCTCCGCACCGGTGGCCACGCCGTGATCACGGGCCACGCGCAGCGCGTCCTCCAGCTCCTCCGTGGCCTGCGCCTCATCGAAGGCATCGCCAGCCTCCTGCGCAGCCTGGAGGCGAGCCCGCGCCACAAGGACCCGTTCCAGCGCCGCTTCCTCGAACCCGGCCACACCGCAACCCCCGTCCGTCATATCCAGAACTAGTAAATTGCATAACTCTGCAAGTCTAGCTGGTGCGGGTCCGCCCGGAAGTTCACCGGCCACGGCTGATCAGGGCACCTTGTGCACCAGCTGGCTGGTCAGCTCGTAGCGTGCGCCGACAATGGCCAGGCAGCCGTCGGCGATCCGGGCGGCGAGGTCCGGCTCGGCGGTAAGGCGCGCCCGGACCCGGCGCACGTTCTCGGTGACCGCCGCGTCGATCCGGGCCTCGCCCTCAAGCCCGTGATCGATCGCCGGCCGGATCCGGTCCGCCAGGTAGCGGATGTGCGCCGGGAGTGCGCCGCCGGCCTCGGCGTGCACGGCAGCGGCGACCGCTCCGCACCCCTGATGGCCCAGGACGACGATCAGCGGGACGTCCAGTTCCAGCACCCCGTACGCGATGCTGCCCAGGACCGCTTCGTCCAGGACCTCGCCCGCCGACCGCACGGTGAGCAGATCACCCAGCCCCTGGTCGAAGACCAACTCCGGTGGCACCCGCGAGTCCACGCACCCCAGGATCACCGCGAACGGGTGCTGCCCGCCCACCAGCGCCCGGCGGACATTGCCGGCACGGTCCGGATGGCTCTCGTGAAACGTTCGCCACCGCCGGTTCCCGGCCACCAGCTCACGCCACGCAGGCCCCGGCGCGCACGGCTGCGACCCGCCGACGGCTGCCGCCCCGGCTCGCACCCCCGAGGCAGCCGACGCCCCGCACATCAGCCCCGCCCCTAACGTCGCGGCCCCGCTCAACCCGGCACGCACCAGTCGGCGACGCGCGACGGACACCTCTGACCCACACCCACGATCGACACTCATGTCCGGACAAGCTAGACGCCTCCCGTGCCCGGGCGGCGGGCGCAGGCCCGGCCTTGAGCAAGATTTGGCCCACTCCACCCCAGGATCGGCCGACCCTCTTCGTGGACTGCGCCCTCAGCCCGAGCCGGCGACCAGTGCCTCACCGAGCGGGGTGCGCCGGTAGAGCACCGACCGTCCGGACCGGGCGCGGACGAGCAGCCCCGCGCCTCGCAGGATGGCGAGGTGGTCTCCTACCGCGCCGGGTGCCATGGCGAGGCTCCGGGCGAGGTGGCTGGTACTGGCCGGGGCGTCCAGTGCCGACAACAGCCGGGCTCGGGCCCGGCCGACCAGGGCGGTCAGCGCGTCCGGTTGGGGGGCGCTCTCCTGTTCGCCCCACAGGGCGGCGGTGCCGCGGGCACGATAGACCAGGGTCCTGGGCCAGGGGTCTTCCAGGTGGGCGGCGACATGCCCGACGAACACCGAAGGGATCAGCAGGAGCCCGTCGCCGACGAGGGGAACCGTTCCCCCTCGGAAGAAACCGATCTCGATGCCGCCGCCGCGCCAGGCGATGCCCGGGTGCAGGCTCTCGATGGTCGTGGCCCATCCGTGTTCGCCGAGCACACCCACCCGGTGCACGACGTCACGCTCACAGATCGCGCGCAGTTGCGGCCAGTCCGCGGCGAGCAGCTCGTGCCACGCCCGGTCCATCGCCTCGGCGATCCTGGAGACGGCGTCCGGCGAGTCCAGCACCGCGCGTACGCGGGGATCACGGGCGGACGGGCCGGTTGCGGTTGCGGCGAATTCGCGGCGGGCCGCTTCCAGCGGTGTGGCCCGGATCGCGGCCAGGTCGTCCGCCCACGTCTGGTTGAGGCCGCGCGGAGGCGGGGCTACGAAGTTCGGTCCGCCCTGCCGGGTCTGCAGGGCGAGGGCGGCGTTCAGTTCGGTCTCGCGGCGAAGCCGTTCAAAGGCCGGCATGAGCCGGGTGGCCCAGGCTCGCGGCAGCGGCGGGGTGTGGCCGGAGAGTGAGCGCAGCAGCAGGCAGAGGTCCAGCGCGGGCGACAGCGCGAAGCGGCTGCGCAGCAGGTCGTCGACGGAGACTTCGAAGCGCAGCACCCGGCCATGCTACTGCGGGGTATCTGCTCCGATTCGTCCAACCACGAATCAATGGTGAGTGACGGGGGCGCACGGCGAGGCTGGGCGCCATGAACCCGACCGCCGAATCCGCGCAGGGCAACCGCCGTGCCACCTACCGGGAGGTGCGGGCCGAGCCGCGGTTCCGGCTGCTCTTCTCGACCCGCACCGTCGCGGCACTCGGCCCGCACCGGACGCTCGCGGCAAGCGCCTCTGCTGCTGTTCTGCGGCTTCGGATTCTCCTACGGTCTCGGCCCGCAACGGACGTTGCTGGACGCCCTGCCGCAGGACGGCCAGGGTCAGGCCTTCGGCCTGCTCGGCTCCGGCAGCATGACGCTGCCGGGCGTCGGGCCGGCCCGCTTCGGCTCGGTAGCCGCAGGCATCGGAACGGGCGGCGCGATCGCCCTGCCCGGCGGCGCTCACCGCCGGCCGGATTCTCACGTGGCACCGGCCCAGTCGGGTCGGCCGCGAGTCGTCAAGCACCTCGCGCCCACCCCCACGTCTCCTTGTGACAGAGACGAGACCACGAACAACCCATGGAAGGCTCATGCCGCATGATCGATGAATTCGCGAAGGACAACTTGCACGGGAGACTGCGGCGGGACCGCGAGACCCTGCTCTGGAAACTCGACGGCTTGTCCGAATACGACGCCCGCCGGCCTCTGACGGCGACCGGGACCAACCTGCTCGGCCTGGTCAAGCACCTGGCCACCGTCGAGGCCAGGTACTTCGGCGAGGTCTTCGACCGCCCTTCCCCGGAACCGCTGTCCCGGTGGCAGGACTACGACGGAAGCGACCAGTGGGCGGCCGAGGACGAGACCCGCGACCAGATCATCGGGTTCTACCGGCGCACGTGGGAACACTCGGACGCGACGATCCGGGCGCTTCCCCTGGACGCCCCTGGCCACGTGCCGTGGTGGTCGGAGCCATACCCCAACACGAACCTGTTCGCCCTCACGGTCCACGTCCTCGGCGAGACCCTCCGCCACGCCGGCCACGCCGACATCCTCCGCGAGGGCCTCGACGGCCGGACCGGGCTGCGCGCCGAACACGAGAAGCAGATCGACGAGGAAGCCCGTGCCGCCCACTGTGCGAAGATCGAGATGGCCGCCAGGTCGGCCGTACCAGTCAAGGCTCAGACAATCGCTCGGGCGACTTGATGTGGAGGCGGCGGCTCGGGGCATGCCTTCGGACCCGGTGGCGCCGGCCCCCGTCACGGAGGACGGGGGAGGGCGTACCGGGTCCGAAGGGTGGGGCGGGGGCGGCTGTCAGGCCGTGCGGTGGCGGGTGTTGCGGTGGGCTTCGCGAGCCACCTTCAGGTAGAAGGCCACGTAGCTCTGCTCGGTGTGGGTGGCCAGTTCGCGGGCCAAGGGGTGGCGTTCGGCGAGGCGGTTGATGGGTACGACCATGGCGGCGTGGTGCTCAACGTGGAAGTTGTTGCCGTTGGTGTACCACTGGCTGAACCAACTGCCGCTGATCGTGCGGGTGTTCTGCAGAACGTCCGTGCTGCTGGTGTCGCACAGCACGTGCTCCGGCAGTTCCAGCAGGAAGTGGATCGGGATCGATATGAGGAGGGGTATCGCCCACAGGACGAGTACCGCACGGCCGTAGCCGGCGAAGCCGAGGGCCACGGCGGCCGCGATGGCCAGGGCGAACAGGCGGTACTCCGCGATGATCTGCTTCCTCGGGCGGTCGCCGATCTTGCCGCGGGTGTAGGTCCACGTGCCCGCGCAGCTCTTGACGACGTCGACGGCGACCTGGAACAGGCGCTCCGGGCTCAGCGTGCTGCGCAGCAGGGCGCCCCACGTCAGCGGCTTGCGCGTGTCGAAGCCGAAGAACTCCGAATCGTCCGGCGTGCCCAGGTACTTGTGGTGCTGGAGGTGCTGGACGCGGTAGTGGCTGTAGGCGGTCAGCAGGGGCAGCCCCAGCGCGATGCCGACCGGCCGGTGCAAGCCGCTGCGCCGGAACGACGAATGGTGCAGGCACTGGTGCTGGAGCTCGACCATGTGCGTGTAGATCGCCGCGAGCAGGAACACGCCGACGGATGTGCCGAGCCACCCGCAGGTCAGGGCAAGGAAGCCGCCGAAGACACCGATGGCCCCCGCGACCACCAGTTTCAGGACGAAGACCGTCTCATCGGTCTGCGAGACCCTTGTTCGCTCGAACAAAGGCTTGACTGCCGCGTTGCTGATGGTCATGATCCCCTCGTTGGATTGGTCGTCCGGCTCGTCGCATGGGTGGCTCCCCGGGCCGGGCAGGCGGCCGGATCGGCGCACTGCCCGGGCGGGACACCGGAGCCGGGAATTACCGCCAGGCCACCGTGGTCGTGGTGTTGTCGACGCGGTGAATCTCGCGGCCGGCAATCGAGTTCAGGATGCGGGCGCTGCGCCACGACGCCAGGCTGAGCAGGCTGTCGGCGATTCCGTGCGTGCGCTCCGCGAGGCCCTGGACGTAGATCTTCAGGTCCTCGGGGCCGTCGAAGTCGATGGTGTAGTCCGGGCGGATGGCGAAGTCCCCGTCGACGAGCCGCAGTCGGTCGTGCAGCGGCTTGAGGTACTCCGGGATGCCCCGCCGGTACCCGGTGCAGAAGATCACCAGGTCGACCGGGAGCCTCTCCACCGAGTCGTGGTTGACGTCGAGCAGCTCCGCGACGTAGTGGGAGCCGTCCCGCTCCAGGCCGACCGCCCGGCGCGACGGCAGGAGGCGGTGCCGCATCTGCGAGTCCAGCACCATGTCGAGGTGGTACAGGCGGCGGTAGACCGACGTGACGAGCTCGTCGGTGATCCCGTCGCCGCCCGCGTCCTTCTGCTCGCGCAGGATCTCGGCACGGCGCCGGTCGGAGAGGCCGTTGAAGTAGTCGACGAAGGGCGCCGCGAACCACTCGTTGGTGAACGGGGAGTCGTCCAGGGGCTGGAAGCCGATCCGGCTCGACGTCCAGGTGAGGGAGGACGGCAGCGCGTTCTCGTCGGAGAGCAGGTGGCTGACGACCTCGGCGCCGCTCTGGCCCGCGCCCACGACCAGGACCCGGCGGCCCTTCCACTCGGGGCGGACCGCGGTCAGCCGGCTGCTGTGCAGGACCGAGTCGCTCGCGAACGGCTTGGCGAAGTCCGGCAGGTGGGGTTCGGATCCCGAACCCAGGACGAGGGTACGGGTCGTACGGACGTCACCGCCCGACGAGGTGACCTCGAAACCCTCACCGGACAGGGCCACCGACTCCACGGGGGTGCCGAAGCGGACGGACGGCAGCTGCGCCGCGGCCCACTGGAAGTACTGCTCGAACTCGCGGCGCGAGCAGCCGAGGCCGTTGGCCTCCAGGAACCGGAACGCCCGCCCGTCCTGCACGAGGAAGTTCAGGAACGAGAACCGGCTCGTCGGGTCGACCAGCGTGACCAGGTCCCGGAAGAAGGTCACGGTGAGCTGGGAGTCGGGGAGCATGAGCCCGGGGTGCCACCGGAACTCCGGCTTCGCCTCGAGGAACTCGGCGGTCAGCTCGGTCACGGGGGCGGCCAGCGCGGCGAGGCTCAGGTTCGCCGGGCCCACGCCGATGCCGAGGAAATCAAAGTTGGTCATGGCTCGTCTTTCGTCCAGAGAGGGATCGTGCTGGCACTGCGCTGGGGGAGTCCCGTACCGCCTCAGCGGCGGTAGGTCTCCTCGACGCGGGCGATGCGACGCAGGAGCTCCGCGTCGTCGGGGGCCTTGACCACATAGGCGTCGAGGAAGTCGGTGGAATGGCGGACGCCGCCGCGTCCGTTCCCCGCCCCCCGGTGGCCGATGTGCTCCACGATGCCCAGGTCCGCGAACTCGGCGGGGTCGATGCCGAGTTCGTCGCTGCCGCCCGGGTAGAAGGCGATGAATCCGCAGGTCCCGCCGGTCTCGGAGGCCGGGGCGGGGCCCAGGGAGATGTCGAGACCGGCGTCCAGCCTGATCTGGGTCTCGACGATGTTGAACCCGTACTGCCACTGGATCACCGGCGGGATGATGCCGCCCGGCGGCCGGCCCGCGACCTCGCAGAAGACGAGTTCGTCGGCGGGGGTGTGGAACAGCTCCAGGTGGGTGGTGCCGTCCTGGAGGCCCAGGCCCCCGAGGACGGCCGTGTTGAGCTCGTTGATGCGCTGCTGCAGCTCGCCCTCGCGGACGAGTACGGTGCCGAAAATGCCGCCGGGCGAGTAGCCGGCCGGGTCCGCGAGGTACTTCCCGACGCTGGTGAAGAGGATCTCGCCGTCCTTGACGACCGAGTCGCAGTGGTAGATCTGGCCGGTGACGAAGTCCTCGATCTCGTAGTGGGACCCGGACAGGTCCAGGCCGGCCACCAGCGTACGGGCCTCCTCCAGCGTGTCGACCATGTAGAGGTCCTTGGCGGCCAGCCCCAGGCGGCTCTTGATGACCTTCCGCCCGGTGCTCCAGTCGACGTTCTCCAGGTCCGCGGTGCTGTCGAGGGCGGAGAACCCGGGCACCTTCGCCGCCCCGCAGGCGCGGACCGCCTCCTTCATGACCACCTTGTCGCGGAAGCGGGCGGCGGTGGCGTGGTCCATGCCCGGCAGGGAGAACTTGGTCCGCAGCTCGGCGGCCAGCAGGACGGCCCGCTCGTGCACGGCGATGACGCGGTCGATGCGGTGGTTGCGCAGCGTCCATTCGCAGATCGCCCGCCAGCGGTCCTCCTCCTCCGCGTCGCACAGCGACACGTGGGCGAGCGGATGGTCGGCGAGACCCGAGACGCCGCCGTGGAACTGGTTGCGCGTCACCAGGTGGATGTCGACCTCGTCGGTCGGCAGGATGTAGGTGCCGCCCCGGTTGAAGTGCGCGTACGGGTGCTTGTTGATGAACAGTGCGGTGGGAGTCATCAGGCGCTCGTCTCCAGGGTCCGGTCGGACACCGTGCAGTGGGCCTCCCGGAGGCCGAGGGGCCAGCCGAGGGCCCAGCGGGTCAGGTCGATCCCGGTCGCGCGGCGCACCAGCGCCGCCTCATCGGGGCTGCCGGGATGCGGGCGGGTGGCGATCACGTGGACCGCGTCGCCGGACACCCGGGCGCGGGTGCGGGAGGGCCCGTTCAGCAGGCCGGCGCCGTCGAGGTGGGAGCCGAGCGCCGCCGCGGCGGCGGCCTGCTCGTGCGGGGTCAGCGGCGGCCCGGCCTGCGCCGCGGACGCGGTGGGCAGCGGGGTTACGGCCAGCAGCCGGTGGTCGCCGTCCGTGGAGAAGGCGTGCAGGATCACCTCGCGGCCGGCCGGCCCGGTGGCGGCGGGGGACACGCCGGCCAGCCCGGCGAGCACCTCGGGCCGGAGGCCCGGGGTGCCGAGGAGCGCGCCCGCCAGGGCGGCCGCCCCCAGCCCCGCCGCGCTGAGCGAGACGACCGCGGTGGGGGCCAGCGGGGCCAGTACGTCCGTGACGAAGCCGGGGAACAGCTCGCCGGTGAAGTCGACCGAGTAGTAGCCGGACTGGTCGTCGACCAGGTCCGGTACGGGGGAGCCCGGCTGCTGGACGAACACGGTGTGGCAGCCGAGCGTGTGCGCGGTACGCGCGGTGGGCACGTCGGCGTCGATGACCACCAGGCGCAAGCCGGAGAGGTCCGGGCCCGGCACCGTCGGGCTGGTGGTGTGCTGGACGTCTACCATTGCGCGATTCCGATCCGGTCGTCCGGGCTGCCGCCGCAGTGCGACAGCTCCTGCCTGACGGAGACTTCCTCCCAGTCCTCCCTGCTGCGGACGTACCGGGGGTCCGCCGCGACGATGGAGCTCGTGGCGAGCCGCCCGTCCGCGAGCCGCCAGGTGACCGTGCCGGTGAGGGCGGAGCTGAGCCGGCCGATGAACGCCTCGCCGGCCGCCCGCAGTTCGCCGAACCAGCGGCCCTCCAGGGCCTCGCGCACCCAAATCTGCTCGATGTGGAGCTTCTCGCGGAGGGTCTCGGAGTCGAGCACCGCGGTTTCCAGGTGGCGGCGGGAGGCGAGCAGCAGCCTGGCGGCAGGCATCTCGCGCACCTCGAGGACCTTCACGCCGCCCGGCAGGTGCTCCAGGCCGGTGTAGCGGCCGAGGCCGTGGGCGCCCACGGTCCGGTTCAGCTGCTCGATGATGTCGATGAGGGGCAGTTCGCGGCCGTTCACGGACACCGGTACGCCGGCACGGAAGCCGACCTCGACGTACTCCGCCGGCACGGGGGCGTCGCGCCGCGCGGTCCAGCGGTAGTACTCCTCCGGGACGTCGTGGTCCTCGGGGTCGTCGAGCACGCCGGACTCGAACTCACGGCACCACAGGTTGGAGTCGCCGCTGGCGGTGCGTTCGGCCATCTGGTCCAGCCCGATGGACTGGAGCTCCTTTATCTTCTGCTCCCGGCTCACCGGTTCCAGGTCGTACGGGCTGCCGAACTCACCCTCGAAGCCGAGGAGTTCGAGCGCGCCGTTGATGCGCCGCAGGGTGTTCTGCGAGCGGTTGGCAGTGTGCAGGATGAGGGGGGCGCCCAGCTCCCGGGCCACGCCGACCGCGGTCTCGGCGATCAGTGGGCGGCTCAGCGAGGAGCTGATCGGGTGCGTGTCCAGGTAGATGGCGTGCGCGGCGATGGCGGGCCGGACGAACTCGTCGACGAAGCGCGTCCGCGCGTCGATCGCGTGCAGGCGCACCCCGAGGGAATCGGCGATCTGCTGGATCTGGGCGGGCTCCTCGTCGCTGCCCAGGCCCACGCTCACGGCGTGCACCTCGGTGGCTCCGGCCTGGACCAGCCTGTGCAGGAGGTAGGTGCTGTCCAGGCCGCCGCTGAACAGGGTGACGACGGGGCGTCGCACGTCGATGGTGTGGTGAGTGATGTCGCGAAAGGAGCGGACTCTCCTTCGACTTGTCTTCACACTGCACGTCCTTATGGTTCTGCTGGTGTTGAGTAGCGATGAGGGGTGTCGCCGGCCGCCGTCCGGACCGCGGCGGCGCGTCGGGACCGGGAGGGCCGGGATGGCGCGGGGTGGGTCAGGCCCCGGCGGCTTCCGCGGCAGAACCCTCCAGGCAGTCGCGCAGGAAGGAGAGCTTGGAGTAGAAGGTGCGCTCGGTGGTGATGCCCTGGTCGGCGAGGTACCGCTCGACGAGGGAGGTGAGCCGGTCCATGTCGGCGTCGATGGTCGTCGCGTCCATGCCGGCGTGGCGGCGGGTCTCCAGGTACTCCATCTCGACCTGCTTGAGCTTGCGGCCGGCGTGGTCCGGGACGGTGACCTCGTCCGTCTCGATGCCGAAGCAGTGACCGGTGGCGAGGGACTGGACGTTGACGTCGAACCGGGTACGGCGGAAGCCCGGCAGCTGGCGCACCGTCAGGCCCGGGTACGCGCGCGCCAGGTACCCCTCGAAGTCGCCGTCCTCGACCACCACGCCCTTCACGAAGGACTCCTCGCGGCGCAGCGCGTCCGCGGCGAACTTCTTGATCTTGAGCTGGTAACGGCCGTCCGGGTTCGCCTGGAACGCGATGTGACCGATTTCACCGGCCGGTGCCAGCACCTCGAAGTTGTGCTGGACGAAATGCCAGCGGGTGAGTTCGTAGCCGGGATCAGTGATGAATCCGGGGAACTCGCCGCGGTCGACCGCGCCCCATACCCGCTTGCTCAGGTCCCAGATGGACACCTCGTCGAGCAGGTTCAGCTTCTGCTCGATCTCGATACCTGATTCGGGGTTGAGGTACGCGGTGTTCTCGATGCGCACGTAATCCTGCAGGGAATCGGCGGCGGCGAGTGCGCGGTGGGTGAGTTCGGCGATACCTGTACTCGCCGCGTGCGCGAATTGTGTCACTCTTGTGAAGAGCGTGCCGATGCTGCGGACGCGGGCGCACACGAGGACTTCCGTGTACGACTCCTCGGGCCCGGTGTGCGTACGCAGAACAAGGAGAGCGCCCAGCGCCGAAAGGCCGGCCTCGGAAATTTCCGGATCCTTTGCCTCCGGTATTCCGGTCGCCCGCAGATACTCCTCGAACTCCGCCGTGAACGCGGTCGCCGCCCAGGAGGCGAGCGGCTCGGCCGGCGGTGCGAGGGTCAGCTCCGCGCCCGCCCCGGTCAGCACGGTGACCGTTCTGGCGGCCGTGTCCTCCCTGCGGAGGAACTCCATCGCGGCAGTTCCGCCGCCCTCCTCGGGGGCGAGCTCGGCCACGAGGACCGGCGCGCCCGGCGTGGCCGCCATCGAGTACTGGTGCGCGGCGTCGACGAAGACGAGGTGCCTGGCGACGGGCGCGCCGTGAGGTCCGTCACTGTGGTTCAACTGCGCGGTCAAGGAAGCTCCTAGAGCAGTACGCGGGGCATGAGGGAGGTGCGCGTCAATCGCGGGCGACCGCTCGGGGTGACGCGCCCTGAAGGGAATTGACGGCACCGGGATTTCGCAACGGAGGCGGGCCCGAAGGGGCGCACTGTGGCGACAAGGGAGAATCGGCCGGGGATCGGAAGTCCAGCCGCACGGCCACCAAGATGATCAGTGGCAGATTTAAGCAGTGTCTGGTTTGGCCGTCAACCGCTCCCCGCTTCCTTTCGATTTCACCGCCCCCGTCGGGAAATAGGGTAATTTCGGGGTGGAAACGGACATTTACCCCTCGGGTGAACGTGGAATTAACCTTCTTGACGCCCAGCGATCAATCACGCAAGCTTGATTGGCGATCTTGCTGGAACCGCACCAACGTTTCAGATCGACATACGGGGGCAGTGCATGGACGGCGCGAATCCGCGCGTTCTTTTGCTGGTGCTGGACGGTTTTGGATGGGCCCCAGAGGGCTCCCATAACCCGCTGTTGGAAGCTCACATTCCTTTTATCTCGGCACTGGCCGAGCAATCCCCTCCGACCCTGCTCGAGGCGTCGGGGGAAGTGGTCGGCCTGCCGGCCGGCCAGGTGGGCAACTCCGAGGTGGGGCACCTCACGATCGGCGCGGGGAGAACGATCCCGCAGGCGGCCGTCGTGATCGACCGGACCATCGCGGGCGACGGATTCCGCAGCAGACCGGAGCTGGCCTCGGTCTTCGAGAGGGCGATCGGGTCGAGATCCGCGGTGCACGTCATCGGCATCGCCTCGACCGGCGGCGCACACGGCCACGTCGACCACATCGCGGCCGTGCTGGACCTGGCCGAGGAGTTCGGCTGGTCGGACCGCACCTACGTCCATGCCGTCAGCGACGGGCGGGATGTTCCCGCTCACAGTGTGATTGACGATGTGTCAGGTCTGGTGAAACGCGGCGCCCGGCTGGCCACGGTCGTCGGGCGGTCCTTCGCCATGGACCGCTCTGGGCGCACCGAGAGAACCGCGGCGGTCGTCGCCGCACTGACCGGGGACGGTCCCGCACCCGTGCCGGACTGGCGTGCCGCCGTGCGGGAGCAGTACGACGGCGGAGCGACCGACGAGAACCTGCTGCCCGTCGTGCTCGACGCGCCCAGGATCGCGCCCGGCGACGAGATCGTCATGACCAACTTCCGCCCTGACGGCCTGCGTCAACTCGCCGTCGTGCTGGCAGGATCCGGTCACTCCCTCACCACCATGACGAAGTACAGTGACGACATCGCGGCACAGGTGGTGTTCGATCCGGGCCGGCTGGAGGGTACGCTGGCGCAGGCGGTTGCCGCTGCTGGCCTGAAGCAGCTGCACGTGGCCGAACGGGAGAAGTTCGGGCACGTCACGTATCTCCTCAACGGCTACACCCAGGTCCTTGAACCGGGTGAGCGGCACGTCCTTGTGCAGAGCCGGACCGACGTTCCCTCGTTCGACCGGGCTCCGGAGATGTCGGCCCGTAGGATCACCGAAGAGCTGCTGGCCGAAATCACCACGGGCGAAGCCCAGTTGATGGTCGCCAACCTCGCCAATGTCGACACCGTCGGACACACCGGCAACTACGACGCCGTACGCCGGGCCGCCGAGACCGTCGACGGGTGCGTGGCCGACCTCGCGGCCGCCGCGCGCGAGCACGGCGTGTTCATGGTGATCACCGCCGATCATGGCAACGCGGAGTGCATGCGCGAGGAGGACGGCGCCACGCCCCACACGCGGCACACGGCCAACCGTGTACCCCTGTGGGTGCTGGGGGCCGGCCGCGAACCGGCCCGGTCCGGCGACCTCCGCGACATCGCACCGACCTGCCTCCACCTCCTGGGCATCGACTCTCCGAAGGCGATGTCCGGTCGAGTTCTTTGAAGGACGTTTCATGGCAAGGCACAACGTGTTCGACGCGGTCAGCTTTCCCGTCCCGCCGGAACTGACCCGGGACGCCCCCCACGACGTACTCGCCGCCGAACTGCGGCCGTACGCCGAACGCTGTCTGAACGGTGACCCCGGCTACTTCGTGCTCACCGGACTGGGGCATCTCGACCTCGAAGGCCACCGCGCCTTCGCCCTCGCCGCCTCCGCGGCCCTGGGCGAGCTGCTGCCGCAAGACGGCGCCGGCACCCTGCTGCGCGAAGTCCGCTACCGTGGCGTGGAGTTGGGCGAGGGATCGACCGGCCGCTACTCCGACTCCCGGACCGGCGGGAACCTGCACACCGACTCCCCCCACCGCCCCGGTCAGGTACCCGACTACTTCGCCCTCAGCTGCGTCCGCCAGGCCGCCGTCGGCGGCGACCTCGTACTCGTCCGGCTGGCCGACATCGTCGAGCGACTCGCGTCGCGGCCCGACGTCCTCGAAACCCTGCGCACCCCCGTCCACTTCGACACCCGGGACGACACTCCCGGCGCCCCGCGGACGGTCCTCCGGCCGGTCCTGGACTCCCGCAACGGCAGCGACCGCGTGCACTACCTGCGGGAGTACATCGACATCGGCCACCGTCAGCCCGGAATCCAGCCGCTGACGCCCGAGCAGGTCCACGCGCTCGACACGCTGGACGCCCTGCTCGACTCGCCCGAGCTGCGGTCCCAGGGCCGTCTCCAGGAGGGCGAGATGATCTTCATCGACAACCGGTGGACCCTGCACGGCAGGGTGGAGTTCCGCGACCTCGACGGCGGTCACCAGCGGCTGATGCTGCGCACCTGGATCGCCGCCCAGGACTCCTGACCCACCGGATCACCCCGCACGAGCTTTTCCCGCCCGGCCGCGCTGTGCGCGCCGCGCGGTACTTCCACCTGCCCGCCGGGACCGCACGGCGCCCTTCGGTGTCCCCGGCATGCCCAGAAGGAGTAGCGTTGCCCGCTCATCGTACGTCGTTCCGCGAACTGATGGCCCGCGGCGAACTCGTCCGCGCCGCCGGTGCCCACGATGCCCTCGGCTCCACGCTCGCCCAGCAGGCCGGCTTCCAGGCGGTATGGGCGTCGAGCCTGGAGGTCTCCGCCTCCCGCTGCCTGCCTGACGCCAGCGTCCTGACCATGACCGAATACCTCGCCGCCGCGGCCAACATGCAGAAGGCGGTCGACATCCCCGTCGTCGCCGACGTGGACACCGGCTACGGCAACAACCTCAACGTGGCGCACATGGTCCACGAGTACGAGGCCGCCGGCATCACCGCGGTGGCCATGGAGGACAAGCTCTACCCCAAGGTCAACAGCTTCGCCTCCGCGGCGCAGACCTTGCTGCCGATCCCGGACTTCGTCAGCAAGATCGAGACTGCCAAGTCCGCCCAGCGCACCGAGGACTTCTTCCTCATCGCTCGCTGCGAGGCACTCATCAACCAGATGGGCGTCGACGAGGCCCTGACCCGGTGCAACGCCTACGCGGACGCCGGCGCGGACGCCATCCTGATCCACTCCAAGAAGCGCGACGAGGGCGAGATCGTCGAGTTCCTCGACGCCTGGGACGGCCGCCGGCCCGTCGTCATCGTGCCGACCACCTACCCGCAGTGGAGCGCGGCCGAGGCCGAGAAGCACGGCGTTTCCATGGTGATCTACGCCAACCAGGGCCTGCGGGCCACGGTCCAGGCCCTGCGGGACACGTTCACGGCCATCGTCGCCGAGGGCAGCTCCCTGGGCGTCGAGGACGAGATCGCGCCCGTCTCGGACGTCTTCGCCCTGCAGAACCTCGGCGATTGGCTGGCGCTCGAGAAATGATCTCCAACGACGAATTCTGCGCGGCCCTCAAGGACCGCGGCTTCGACTTCGTGGCCGGTGTGCCGTGCTCGTTCTTCAGCGGCCCCATCGACCAGCTGACACGCGACGGGCTGTACCTCGCCGCGTCCAACGAGGGCGCCGCGCTGGCCGCCGCCGCCGGCGCCACGGTCGCCGGGCACCGCTCGGCGGTCATCGCCCAGAACTCCGGGCTCGGCAACCTCATCAACCCGCTGACCTCGCTGGCGCAGACCTACGAGATCCCCGTCCTGGTGTTCATGAGCCTGCGCGGCTGGCCGGACCCCACCAAGGACGAACCGCAGCACGCCGTGATGGGAACCGCCACGCACCAGATCCTGGACGCCGTGGGCATCGCGCACGTGACCGTGCCGGCCGCAGCGGACGCGCAGGCGTTTGGCGCGGCGCTCGACCGCGCCGTGGCGGAGATGGCCGAGGGCCGGACCGTGTTCGTGCTGACCGAGAAGGGCGCCATCGCCAAGCACGAGACCCCGGTCGCGGACCCGGGCGGCGGCCTCAGCCGCCTGGAGGTGCTCAGGGCGATCGAACCCGTGGTCGCCGAGGCCGCCGTCATCTCGACGACGGGCTACACCTCCCGGGAGCTCTTCGGTGCCACCGGCTCCAAGGAGCACTTCTACATGCAGGGGTCGATGGGCCACGCGGCCGCGTTCGGCCTCGGGGTGGCCCTGCGCACCCCCGACAAGCCCGTGGTCGTCCTCGACGGCGACGGCGCCGCCATCATGCACATGGGCACCATGTCGTCCGTGGGTGCCTCGGCCCCCGCCAACCTCGTCCACCTCGTGTTCGACAACGGCACGTACGAGTCGACCGGCGGCCAGGCCACCACGTCCCACGCCACCGACTTCGCGGCGGTCGCCCTCGGCTCGGGCTACGCCACGGCGCGGACCTGCCGCACCCTCGACGAGGTCGTGGACGGCCTGGCCACCGCGCTCCGCGAGACCGGCCCGCACCTGCTGCACGTCCACGTGGCCAGCACCGGCACGTCCTTCTCCCGCGCGACGGCGGCGATGACCACCCGGGACATCCGGGACGGTTTCGCGGGCCGGCTGGGTGTCCAGGAGCCCCCCCTTGACGCCTGACACGCGCGGGGACGACACCGTTCCGGTGACCTTCGGGGCCGGTGCGGTCCGCGAACTGGACGCGCTGATCGAGCAGTCCGGCGCCCGCCGGGTGCTGGTCGTGGCCACCGAGAGCGGACTGGTGCGGACCGGGTTCGAGCACTGGCTGGACGCCCCCAGCCACCGGCTCTTCGCGGACTTCCGGCCGAACCCCGACCTGGCGGACGTACTCGCCGGCTGCGCCCTGCGCGACAGCTGGCGGCCCGACCTCGTCGTGGGTCTGGGCGGCGGCAGCGCCATGGACGTGGCCAAACTGGTGCGCGGGCTGCCCGCCGGGCGCGACGCGGCCCTCGCCTGCCTCACGGGCGGCGAGGGCCCCGTCGCCACCGACGTGGGCGGGCTCCTGCTGGTGCCCACCACCAGCGGTACGGGCAGCGAGGTCACGCGGTTCGCCACCGTCTTCGACGGCGAGCGCAAGTACTCCTTCGACCACCCCCTGGCCGCCGCCACGCGGTCCGTGATCGATCCGGAGCTCACCGCCAGCTGCCCGGCGGACGTCCTGACCAGCTGTGCGATGGACGCCCTCTGCCACGCCGTCGAGTCGCTGTGGGCCCGACGGTCGGATCCGGGCTCCCGGGCCCACGCGCTCGACGCGCTGCGCGGCCTGGCCGGGCCGCTCGGCGACGGGCTGAAGGACACGTCGGCACCGGTGCGCGAGGAGCTCGCCCGCTGCTCACTGGCCGCGGGCCGGGCGATCAACATCACCCGCACCACGGCCGCGCACGCCTTCGCGTACCGGCTCACCCGCCGGTACGGCGTCCCGCACGGGGTCGCCTGCCTGCTCAACCTCCAGTGGCTGTACGGCTACAACCTCGAGCGAGCCGGGACCCACTGCGACGACGAGCGCGGGGCGGCCCACGTCCACGCCCAGCTGGAGGCCGTGGCCGCCGCCTGGGGCATCGAGCCGCGAGGGGTGCCGGAGCGGCTCGGCCGGCTGCTGTCGGACCTGGGGTGGTCCCCGCGGCTGTCCGACTACGGGGTGTCCGCCGAGGACCTCCCGGAGCAGGTCGAGGCGGGCCTGGGGTCGACGGCCCGGGCCGGCAACAACCCCGTGCGCCTCGACGGCGCGCTGGTGCTGCGGGCTCTGCGCGAGATCCACTGATTCAGGAGGAGACGGGCGTGAAGAAGGCAGCTCCCTACGGGACGTGGAACTCCCCGATTTCGGCCGAGGACGTCAGCGCCACGGACAGCCACCCCAACTGGCCGGGCTTCGTCGGCGATGAGATCTGGTGGTCGGAGCGGCTGCCCCACGAGGGCGGCCGTACGACACTCATGCGGCGCACCGCCGACGCGGCCGAGGCGCGCAGCGTCCTGCCCGCCCCCTGGAACGTGCGCAGCAGGGTGATGGAGTACGGCGGCCGGGCCTGGGCCGGGAAGCAGACGGCGGACGGCCCCCTGGTCGTCTTCGTCCGGGCCGAGGACCAGCGCCTCTACCGGTTCGAACCCGAAGCCGCCGGCGCGGTTCCGCAGCCCCTCACGCCCGTCTCAGGAGCCGCCCTCGGCCAGTGCTTCGCCGACCCGGTCCTGGCGCCGCGCACCGTCGCCGCGCGTTCGGCGGGGGAGGTGTGGTGCGTACGCGAGACCACTGGGCCCGACGGGGTGCCGCGGCGCGACCTGGTGGCGGTGCCGCTGGACGGCTCCGCCGCCGAGGACGCCGCCGCGATCCGCCCGCTGGCCGGCGGGCACGATTTCCTGACCGGCCCCCAGGTGTCCCCCGACGGCCGGCACGTCGCCTGGATCGGCTGGGACCACCCGGACATGCCGTGGGACGCCAGCCGGGTCCAGGTGGCGGCCGTCGGCCCCGACGGCACGCTCGCTGTGCTCGACGGGGTCGCGCCGCGCCCCACGGACAGCGCAGGCAGAGCAGGCCGAGCGGACATGGCAGCGGATACGGCAGACACGGCCCGCACCCTGGATACGCCGGAGTCGGTGGCGCAGGTGGTCTGGACGGACGACGGCGCGCTGTACGCCCTGACGGACCGGCCGGGCTGGTGGAACGTCCACCGCGTGCCGCTCGACGGCGGCGAGCCCGTCAACGTGTGCCCGCGCCAAGAGGAGTTCGGCGGGGCGCTGACCAAGCTGGGCCTGACCTGGTGCGCATCGCTGGAGGGCGGGCGGCTGGCCGTCCTGCACGGTACGCACGCGTTGACCCTCTCGATCCTCGACCCGGCCACCGGCGAACTGTGCGCACTGCCCTGTCCGTTCACGGAGTGGGAGCCGCTGCTGGCCAGCGACGGCCGCCGGCTGGTCGCCATCGGCGCCAGCGCGGTGGCCGACTTCACGACCGTGTGCTTCGACACCCGCGCCGGCACCTACGCCACCCTGTCGGTGCCCCGGGCCACGGCCGACCCGGAGCTTCTGCCCCGGCCCGAGGCCAGGTCGTTCGAGGGACCGGACGGCCGCGAGGTCCACGCCGTGGTCTTCCCGCCGCGCCACCCCGACGTCGAAGGGCCGGCCGGCGAGCTCCCCCCGTACGTCGTGTTCGCCCACAGCGGTCCCACCAGCCGCTTCCCCATGGCCTACGACCTCCAGGTCGCCTACTTCACCAGCCGCGGCATCGGTGTCGTCGGGGTCAACTACGGCGGCTCCACCGGATACGGCCGGCAGTACCGCGAACGGCTGCGGCACGCGTGGGGCGTCACCGACGTGGCGGACTGCGCGGCGGTCGCCCGCGGGCTCGCCGCCGAGGGCAGCGCCGACCCGGCGCGGCTGGCCATCCGCGGCGCGAGTGCGGGCGGTTGGACCGCGGCGGTCTCCCTGACCGCCACGGACACGTACTGCTGCGCCGCCCTGTACTACCCCGTCCTGGACCCGGTGTCCTGGCGGGAGTCCCAGAACGGCGGCTTCGAGGCCTTCTACCTCGACACGCTCATCGGCCCGTGGCCGCAGGCCCGGGAGCGGTACCTGGTCCGCTCCCCGGCGCACTCCGCCGACCGGGTCGAGGCGCCCTTCCTGCTCCTCCAGGGCAGCGCGGACCCGATCTGCCCGCCGTCGCAGGCCGAGCGCTTCCTGGCGGGCGTACGGCCAGGGGCGGCGCCCCACCGGCACGTGGTGTTCGAGGGCGAGCGGCACGGGTTCAAGCGCGGTACCACCATCATCGAATGCATCGAGGCGGAACTGACCATGTACAAGCAGGCGTTCGGGGTCGCCGCGGGCGGTGCGCCCGGGCCGGCCGAGCCGGAACCCGGCTTGTCGGCACCGGAGTTGGTACACGAGCTGGTGCGGTCCCAGGCGCTGCGTGCTCCCGGACGCGTCGCGGTGCGGGACGCCGACGGCCCCTGCACGTACGCCGAACTGCTGGCCCGCGCCGAGGAACTGGGCGAACGGCTGCGGGCGGCCGGGGTCCGGGCCGGCGACCGGGTCGGCATCCACCTCGACAGGTCCCGGGACCTGGTGGCCGGCATGCTCGCCGTCCTCCTGAGCGGCGGCTCCTACCTGCCGCTCGACCCGGAGTACCCGGCGGACAGGCTGTCGTTCATGATCGACGACGCCCGGCCCGCGGCGCTGCTCACCCGGCTCGGGCTGAACGTGCCCCCGCACGGGACGGACCAGCGGCTGGTGTACGTGGACGGGGAGCCGTCGGGGAGCGGTGCGGCCCCCGCCGCCGAAGCCCCCGCCGCCCGGCGCCCGGCCGCCGTGACTCCGGACGACGCCGCGTTCGTCATCTACACCTCGGGGTCCACCGGTACGCCCAAGGGCGCCGTGCTGCCGCACCGGGGCATCGCCAACATCCTGCGGCACAGCCTCGCCGAGTTCGGCTTCGGCGCGGACGACGCGGTGCTCGCCCTGGCCCCGGTGTCCTTCGACTTCGCCCAGCTGGAGATCCTGCTGCCGCTGGTCGCCGGCGGCGCCGTACATCTGGTCGACCGCGCCGTGGCCCGGGACCCGGAGCTGCTGGACGCGGCGCTGACCGCCGGCGGCGCCACCTTCGTCATGGGCACGCCCTCCATGCTCGCGGCCCTGACGGCCTCGGGCTGGCGGCCCGGGAGCCGGTTGTCGATCGTCTCGGGCGGGGAGGCCCTGACCGGCTCGCTGGCCGCCGCGCTGGCCGGTGCGGGCGCACTGTGGAACATCTACGGGCCCACCGAGACCTCGGTCTACTCCCTCTGCGAGCGGGTCGGCGCCGACGCGGCAGGTGACATCACCCTTGGCCGGCCCGTGGGCAATACGGTCGTGGAGATCCTGCGGGACGGCGAGCGCTGTGCCGACGGCGAGACCGGTGAGATCCACATCGGCGGCCACGGCCTGGCCGCCGGCTACCTCGGCCGGCCCGACCTGACCGAACAGCGTTTCATCGCCGACCCGTTCCGCCCCGGCGGCCGCCTCTACCGCACCGGCGACCTGGCCAGGCGCCGGCCCGACGGGCGGATCGCCTACGAGGGCCGCAACGACGACCAGGTCAAGGTCCGCGGCCATCGGGTCGAGCTCGGCGAGGTGGAGGAGCGGCTCCGCGGCCACGACGGGGTCCGCGCCGCCGCCGTGGTGGCGGAGCGGGCCCACCACTCCCTGCGCCTGGTCGCCTACGTCGTCCTCGCCGAGGGCACCGACACCGCCGGCCTGCGCGCGCACCTCGCCCGGTCGCTGCCCGCCTACGCCCTGCCTTCCCGGTTCGTCGCCCTCGACGAGATCCCGCTGAGCCCGAACGGCAAGACCGACCGCCGGGCGCTGCGTGAACTCGGCGGCCCCGCGGCCGCCGAGAGCCCGGAACTGGCCGGCATCTGGCGCGACGTCCTGGGCGCGGCGACGGTTGAGGACACCGACAACTTCTTCGACATCGGCGGTGACAGCCTCAGCGCCATGGAGGTCGTCGTCCGGGCCCGCCAGGCCGGCATCCCCATCCGCCCCGCCGACCTCTACGGCACCGCTACGCTCGGCGAACTGCTGGCGCTCGCTGCGGAGCGACGCGCCGCCGCGCCCGCCGGCCCGGCACCCGCCGCCGACCTGCCGCCGGCCTTGTCACCGGCCCAGCACCGCTTTCTGGACTGGGGATACCGGGAGTCCGACCACTACAACGTCTCCGTCCTCCTCGACGTGGACGGCACCGTCGACCGGGCGACCCTGGGCACCGCCCTGGGACTGCTGGCCGACCGCCACCCGGCGCTGCGGCTGCGCCTGACCGGGCCCGTGGAGGCGCCCGAGGCCGTCACGGACCCCGCGCCGCCGGTACCGCTGTCCTGGCACGAGCTGCCGCCGGGCACCGAGGCGGAGGAGGACGAGGCGTTCCTGGCGGAGGCCGACCGCCTGCAGCGCTCCCTCAGCCTGCGCGAGGGCCCCGTCTGGCGGGTCGCCGTCTTCGCCGGCCGCCGCGGCCACCGGCTGCTGCTGGTCTTCCACCACCTGGTCACCGACGGCATGTCCCGCAAGATCCTCACCCGCGACCTCGGGACGCTGTACGACCAGGTGGCCGCGGGCCGCACCGCCGGGCTCCCGGCGGCTGTGTCCTGGGCCGCGCACGCAGGCACCCTGCGCCGCTTCGCCAACGGCCCACTGGACCGGCACTTCCTGCGCCGCTGGGAGGCGCTGCCCTGGGACGCCCTGCGCCCGCTGCCCGCCGACCGGGCCACCGGCAGCATGCACCTGCGCCACATCAGGTCCTTCGCCACCACGGTGGCCCCGGCCGCCGAGGCCGGCCCGGCCGAGCAAGAGGAACTGCTCGTCCTCGCGCTGGTGATGGCCGTCACCGCGGAGACCGGCGCGCGCGCCGCGGCCGTCGACGTGTGCCGGCACGGCCGCACCGACCCGACCGGCGGACCCGGCTTCCCCGACACCGTCGGATGGCTCAACAGCATCGCCCCCTACGTGCTGGCACTGCCCGAGCACAGCGGTCGGAGCGGGCAGACCGGCCCGGAAGCGGACGCCGACGCCACCGTCGCCGCAGCGCTGCGCCGGCAGATCGGCGAGATCCGCGACATGGAGCAGACCTGGGGCGCGCTGCGCCACCTGCACGACGACCCCGCCGTCCGCCACCGGCTCTGCGCCCTGCCCGAGCCGGACGTCTACCTCAACTTCCTCGGCCACCGCATGAACGACCTCGGCCCGAGCGGACCGTTCCGGGCCCGCGCCGGGGCGGTGGGCACCGAGATGACCACGGACCGCACCCAGCCCTACGCGGTGAAGCTCTACGCGCAGTACGTCCCGGCAGGCATGGAGCTGTGCTGGCAGTTCAGCTCCGACGTGCACGACGAGGACCGGATCCGGCGCGTCGCCCGGGCGACCGAGCAGTGGATGGAACGGCTTTCCCCTTGACCCAGACCGCCGGGCGGCCCGTCCGGCCAGGAGATCACATGCAGCACATACTCATCGCCAACCGCGCTGCCATCGCGGTGCGCGCCGCACGGACCTGCCGATCGCTGGGCCTGGAGACGACCGCGCTGTGCGCCGCGACGGACACCCAGGACACCCACGCGGCGTGGGCCCACCACACCGTCTCCGTCGAGGGGTACGGCCTGCCCGACACCTACGACAGCGCCGAGCGGGTGCTCTCCGCGGTACGGCGCAGCGGCGTCGACTGCGTGTACCCCGGATACGGGTCGCTCGCCGAGAACGCCGACTTCGTCGCCGGCCTGGAAGCCCTGGGCGTGACCTTCGTGGGCCCCTCGGCCGCGGCCCTGCGCCTGGCGGGCAGCAAGGCGGCGGCGGTGGAGGCCGCGCACCGCATCGGCGTGCCCGTCCTCCCGCACGCCTCGGCCCGCGGCCGCGACGAGGTCCTGGCCCGGGTCCGGGAGGTCGGCCTGCCCGCCGTGCTCAAGCCGGAATACGGCTACGGCGGCCAGGAGGTCCGCATCGCCCGCTCGGCCGAGGACGTCGAACGCGCCCTCGCGGCAGGCGGGGCGGACACGTCCTGGTACATCGAGAAGTACCTGACCGTGAACCGGGTCATCGGTGTGACCCTCGCCGTGGACCACCACGGCACCGTGATCCCGCTGGGCGAGCGGGAGAGCCTGCTGGTCGCGGACGGGCTCAAGCTCCTGGAGGCCTCCCCCGTCCAGGGCGTCGGCGCCGACACCCTGGCGGCGCTTCGCGCGGACGCGGCCCGGGTGGCGGAGGCGTTCGGCCTGCGCAACGTGATGACGGTGGAGTTCATCGTCGGCCCGGACCGCTACTACTTCCTGGAGGTCAACGGGCGGCTGCCGCTGGCGTACCAGATGTCCGAGCGGCAGACCGGCGTCGACCTGGTCGGACTCCAGCTGCGCATCGCCCGCGGCGAGCACATCTCCCCGGACGACGTCCGCGTGGACCGAGCCCGGCACTGCCTGGAGGCCCGCCTCTTCACGCACCCCCAGGAGCTGGCCGGCTTCCCGGAGGTCGGCAAGCTCGACCACTTCGAGCTGGCGGACACCGAGGGGGTCTCGTACGCGTGGTCGGTCGACCCGCAGCGGCCCGTCACCTACGAACTCATCCTCGCCCAGGCCCTGGCCGACGGCGCCGACCGGCCCGCGGCGGCGCGCCTGGTCCGCAAGGCGCTGGAGGCCTCCCGCGTCGACGGACTGCGCTGCTACGTGGAGGAGATCACCCAGCGGCTGAACGACGAGTGCTGAGCCGCCCCCCACCCGGAGCGCACCGAACCCCCCCAGTGGAACACCAGGAGAGCAGAACATGCAGCAGGGACTGACCGTCGCCTTCCTCGGCATCGACGGCATAGGCAAGAGCACGCTGTGCCGTGCCTTCGAGGAGCGCCTTCGGGAGGCGGGCCAGGAGGTCGTGACCGTCAGCTGGCGCGCCGCGCTGGAGGAGACCGCGGCGCCCTGGCCGGCCGTACCCCTCCAGCAGCTGTGGCTGGAGTCCTTCCGCACCCTGTACGGCGCGGGGCTGCGCGACGACCGCCCGCTGGACATCCCGCGCGGCTACGACGAGTGGCGCGACAAGGACTGGGAGCGCCACCTGGCTGCCGAGCCGGTCATGCGGAACAGGGCCTCGGGCGCCCTGGCCGCGGCGTTCGTGGAGATCGCCGGCAACGTCCTGCTGGCGGCGGAGGTCACCCGCCCGGCGCTCGCCCGGGGCGCGGTCGTCGTCCAGGAGTCCTTCCCCCTCAAGCACGTCCTGAAGGAACTCGCGGTGGCCGAACGGCTGGCCGCCGAGGGCCAGGGCGACCCGGCGGCGGCCCCGGTCGGCGAGCTGGCCCGCGCGCTGCGGGGCATGCTCGACCTCGTCTTCGGTTCCGGGCTGCTGAAGCCGGACGTGGGCATCCTGGTCGACGGCCCGTCCGCGTACGCCTACCGGTGGCGCACCGCCCAGAACGGCGCGGTCGGCGCGCTGGAGGACTACGGCGTGGCGGGTGAGCGGAGCGAGGAGTCGTTCAGCCGCATGCAGGACGAGACGGCCGCCCTGTTCCGGGAGTATGCGGACACCTGGGGCTGGATCGTGCACCAGGTTGACGACGCCGGAGTCGAGGCGAACACCCGGCGCGGCCTGGACGCGCTGTGCGCCCACCCGGCGCTGGCCGCGCGGCTGTCCGCGTCGGCCGGCGGCGGAGCGGACGCCCGATGACGGACGGCACCGCCGCGTCGGACCGGCGGGTGCTGCGCGCCCTGCTCGGCTCGACCATGCTGTCCAAGGTCGCCGACTGGCAGCTGGGCATCGTCATCCCGCTGGCCGTGCTCGACGCGACGGACTCGGTCGCCATGTCGCTCGTCTCGTTCGCCATGCGCGGCGTGACGTATGTCGGATCCCCCTTCCTCGGCGCGCTCATCGACCGCTACGACAAGCGGGCGATCTACGTGCTGTCCCAGCTGCAGCAGGCCGCGTGCCTGGTGCTGCTGGCCGGTCTGCTGTCCGATCAGGTGGCGGTGGCCGGCCTGCTGCTGCTCTCCGGCATCGGCGGAGTGGCGAGCACCATCACCGGCCAGTTCGTCCTGATCCCGCGGCTGATCAGCGAGCCGGGCCGGCCCGTGGCGGTGGCCAAACTGAACTCGACGATCGAGTTCTCCAAGGTCATCGGCCTGGTCCTGGGCGGGGCGGCGTTCTCCGCGCTGGGCGGAGTCCCGGCGGCCCTGTGCATCGCGGGGCTGTACCTGCTCGCCGGGGCGACGGCCCTGCTGTTGCCGAAGATCCCGTCGGACCACGGGAAGATGGACCTCCGCCGCGATCTCGCGATCGGGTTCCGCTGGGTCGGCAAGCGGGAGATCCTCTGGCTCGTGGTGACCATGTCGATGACCAACCTGGCAATCGGCCAGCTCGAACCGGCCCTGATCACCGAGTTCGGGCAGCGGGACATGAACACCACCGTCATCTCGGGCGTCCTCGCGGTCGGGTTGCTCATGGGCGCGGTGGCCAGCCGACTGGCGCCGGCCATCCTGCCCGCGGTGGGCCCCGAACGCCGGATCCTGGCCTGCCAGTTGGTCGCGTTCGCCGGACTCGCGCTCGTCTCGGTCCCCAACGTGCCGGTGAAGCTGGCCGGGTTCATGATCGAGTGCTTCGCCGTCGCCGTGAGCAACGTCGCCTCCATCACCTACCGGCAGGAGACGATCCCGGTCGAGATCGCCGGCCGGGCCAACGCGACCATCCGGATGTTCATCACCGGGGCCACGCCCCTGTCGGGCTTCCTCTACGCCTGGGCGAGCCGCTTCGAGGGCTTCCGCTTCTGGCTGCCCTCGCTGTGCATCTGGGTGGTCTCGATCGCCATCTGGGCCGTGTACACCCGCCAGGCGGGGCGGACCGCGGTCGCAACCCCCCCTCGGGAAGGAGCCTTCGGTGGAAATCGCTGAGCAGGACGGACTGGTCATCGCGACGCTGGACCGGGCCGAGGCCGAACGCCGGGCCTGGCGGGAGGCCGCCGTGCCGCTGGACATCGCCAGGCTCGCCGACTCGGAGGAGGCCGACGACGACGTCCTCGCCGAACTCGGCTTCACGGCCCGCCCGCACTGGGTGAACTGGTGCGCGCCCGTACGGTCCTCCGAGGCGGAGTACACGGCCGCGCTCTCCGGCACCGAGCGGCGCAACGTCCGGCTGGGGCGCCGGGTCATCCTCGACGAGTCGCTGCGGCTCGTGGTCCAGGAGGGCCTGACCGAGGAGCTCATGGACGACTTCCTGGACGTCTACGACGCCCAGATCGCCGGCATGCCGCGCGGGAGGAACTTCGCGCGCGCCCGGCGCGAGCGGCTGCTGGACGCGGCCGCGGAGCACATCGGAGTCAGCGTCTACGCGGGCCCGACCATGGTCGCCGGGTCCCTCTGGCGGGTCCGGCCCGAGCCCTCGGTGCTCCAGATGCGCTTCTCCGCGTCCGCCCCGGACGCCCGGTCGGGCCGGGTGCTGCGGGCCGTGTACGCCGAGGCGCTGGAGTTCGCCCGCGGCAGGGGCCTGGCCCACGCCTCGCTCGGCAACGACCCGTCGCTCTTCGGGCACGTGGTCCAGCCCGGCCTGTTCAACTTCAAGAGCCGGTTCGGCTTCACCCCCGTGCCCTCGCAGATCCTCGACCCCCACCTGGGCGGGGAGCACGCGGACCGGTTCCTGAGCCTGCGGTCCCTGGCGGACCCGACCCTCGTCGTCGCCTCCGGCGGGTACCGAGGCACGTCACCGACCCTGCCCGAGGCCCTGTCGGCACGCGGCCACGACCTGCTCCTGCTGTCGGTGAACCCCGCCGAAGAGGCGGCGGCCGGCTTCCTCACCGGGGCGTTCCGGAACGTCTCGGTCCTGCCGGTACCGGCGGGCGCGGCGGACTGACCCCGGGGCCGCGCCCGGAGCCCCCTCGGCTACCCCCTGCCCGGGACCGGAGTGCGCGGGCCCCTTGCCGGGGGAGCCCAGTCCACGGCGTCGACTTGGTACCCGGTCGAGGCGAGGAACCGGGCGAGCTCCCCGGTCCCGCAGGCCACCTCCAGGGCCCTGGCCCCCCGAGTGCCCTCCGGCAGGGCCAGGTGCTCGGCGAGGATGGTCTTCTCGGTGTCGGTCAGGGGGCGGAAGTCGCGGCCGGACTCGTAGTGGGCGTGCCAGGTCTGTGCGGTGTGGGTGGTGCTCATGCGGTGCAGGCTCCCTCTGGGGCGGGGGTGGCTCAGGAACGGTCGATGGGGTGCTGGGAGGCAGGTCCGTAGAGGGCGGCGGGCCGGCCGGTCATGAGAGCCCGGTAGCGGTCGCCGAACGACCAGTGACACCACTCCGTGCCGTAGTTGACGAGGCCGGCGGCCGTGAGCGCACGGCTGAGGGTGGCGCGGAGCTCGGCCGCGTACTCCTCGAAGTACCGCTGCTGGAGTGCTGGGGCCGGAACCCTTCGACGACGAGGAGGCGCAGGCTTTCGGGCAGCAGCGACTGGGCGTGCGGCAGCCGGTCGAGGACACCGGCGCGGAGGTGCGCGAACGCGTACGCGGGATCGGCGCGGCGGTTGTCGAGGAGAAGGGCGGTTCGCTGAGGATGTTGTCCGAGCGCAGGCGGGTGATCTCTGCTGCATCGGCCGGGGTGGCGAGGCGGGGTTCGGGCACGGGGTTCCTTTCTCGAAGGGGACGGTGCGGTGGGGCCCGGTTCAGGGGCGGTAGATCGTGTGGAGCCGGCCCAGGGTGCGGTGGCCGCGTTCGGTGACCTCGGGGTCGCCGTGGCTGGTGCCGTAGGCGATGCCGGAGACAGCGTCGAAGGCGGCCTCGCAGTCCAGGCGGAGCTCCTCCTCGGAGGTGAGGATCAGGCCGTAGCCGTCGAGGAACGCCTCGCGCAGGTCCGGGCGGCCGGTCCAGGTGTCGCTCAGCCGCACCAGGTCCCGCGTCGCGGTGTTGTACTCGGAACGCTCGAAGTCGAACAGCAGCGGTTCGCCGTCGTCGCCGATCAGGACGTTGCGGTACTGCAAGTCCCCGTGCGTGGGCACGAGCACGGGCCTCGGCAGGTCCGCGTAACTGCGGGCGAGGGCGAGGATCAGGTCCTCGTCCCCGTCCGCCAAGTACGGCCGAGCGCCCTCCAGATGGCGCTTGATCTTGTCGGCCGCCGTTGCGGTTTCGGCGGGCCGTTCGGGTGAGCTGCCGTGGAGGGCACGGACGAGGCGGCCCAGAGCGTGCTGGATGCGCGCCTCGTCGGCCGGGTCGAGGACCATGCCGTGCAGCGGGCGCCCGGGCAGTGCGGTGACGACGACGGCCTGCGCGTCGGTGTCGGCCGCGACGAGACGGGGCGCCCGCGGCCCGAGGGACGGCACCCACGACCGGTACGCCGACACTTCCCGGCCGTGGAACTTCGCCCCGCGATGCCGCTTCAGGTACCAGGTCCCGCCGCCAGGCGCGGTGAGCCGCCACACCCGGCTGCCGGTGCGAACCCAGGACACCTCCGATGCTTCCGCGATCCGGCCGATGGCCTGCTCGGCGAACAGCCGCAGCCGGTACGGCAGCTCCGCCGCGTCGGCGGGCGGCCCGGCCAGGAGCTGGGTGCGGTCGGCGTCGTCCGGGCTGTACTCGATGGCGTCGTGCGGTTGTTGGAAGTGCACGGCGGCGGGCAAGCCTGCGCGGTAGGTGTCCAGTCCGGCCCGGCAGTACGCGACCATCGGGTCGGGCAGGGAGTTCAGCGGGTACCAGTCCATGCCGTCGCACCGGTCCGGTTCCGTGATCCGGGGCTGACCCGACCAGCGGCGTACCTCGAAGAACACGCCGATTCGGGAGCGGGATCCGGTCGGCGGGCGGTGGTGGACGGTGATCGCCGCGGTCACGTCGTCCGTCTCGATCTGGACGCCCGTTTCCTCAAGGGCTTCCCGGATGACGGCTGCGACCATGTCCTCGTCCGGGTCGAGGTGCCCGGACGGGAGGTGCCACAGGCCCGACGCATACACCGGCCCTGCCCGGCGCGACAGCAGCACCTCCGGGCCGATCTCGCCGTCGCGGCGCAGGATGAGGTGGACGTCCACGGGCACCGTGTGCCGGGCCCCGGCGCTCACCGCGCCGCCCCCGGGCGGCGGGCGAGCAGCACGGTGAACGTGCCGTCCTCGTGCAGGACTCCGCCCTGCACATGCCGAGAGTCGGGGGCCCCGATGACCAGGTGGTCGGCGGCCCGGTTCCGCACGAGCCCGGGGCGCAGGTGGTCCAGGGCGAGCCAGAGCCCCCGCGCCTCTTCCGGCGGCGGACCCGTGCGGGTGGTGCGTGTGCTGCCCCCGTCCGCGGCCTCGATCCGGCTCCGCAGGCCGGGCTTGAGGTACAGCCGGCTCCAGCCGTGGCCCGCCCGGTGCCCGAGCCGCACCGCTTCCAGACGGGCCTGGACGCGCCCGCTGCCGGTCCGGGTCAGGACGCCCAGACCAGGCCAGGACGGCGAGGACGTCGACAAGGTCGCCGGCGCCAGCCCGCCGACGGCAAGCTGCTGCGACCAGGCATCCGGCACCCGCGTGACCGCGTACGACACGAAGATCCGGTCGTAGTCCGCGCCGGCGGGCCAGCCGTGCTGTCCGTCCCCGGTCACGGCCGTGGGCCGGTGACCGAGCAGGGCCAGCCGTTCGCGGGCGGCGGCGGTGACATGCTCGTTCCGGTCCATGGTGACCACCTCTGCATCGCCCGTGATCCGGCAGGCGACGGCTGCAGTCACCCCGGCACCGGTTCCGGCGTCCAGGACTCGCTGGCCCGGCCGCATGCCGAGGCGCTGCAGGAGCGCGACGGTCATGCCGACCGTGCTGGACATGGCGGTCATCGAACCGCCCGACCGCGGGGCCGCCACCCGGCCGAGCACCGGCTCGCCGTCGTGCTGGACCAGCACGCTCTCCCCGCCGTACAGCAGCCCGAGCAGCTCCTCCCGGTCTGCGGGAACGGCCCAGTCGAGCAGGTCCCAGCGCGGCGGGGTCTCGTCCGGCCCGCTGCGCCGCACGTACGCCCGTGGCATCAGCACCTCCCGCCGCACCGCGAGGAACGCGCCCCGGAGCGGGCCCGCCTGGAGATGACCGGCGGCTTCCAGCGCGGCGACCATCTCCGCCCGCGCGACTGCCGCCCTCTCATCAAGGGCGACTCCGGTACGGGCGGGCGGTACGAGGGGATCGAGCACGGACGACTCCTCAAGCTGAGTGGGGCGGGTGGGGTGCAGGGTGGTCAGGTCCAGCCGAGCTCGGTATAGGGACGGCCGGCCTGGATGCCTTCGATGGCCGCGCGGGTGTAGGGGACGATCGGCTCGGGGAGGCCGTCGGTGGGCCACCAGCCCCAGGAGACGCACCGGTCCGGCTCCCGGACCTCGGGCGTTCCGCTCCACTGCCGGGCGCGGAAGACGAGCCCGATTCTGGGCTGGTCCCCGGGCTTGTCCACCATGTGCACCACGTGCGCGAGGTCGATGTCGGCGGGGTCGATGAGCAGCCCGGCCTCTTCCCGCGCCTCGCGGACCAGGCAGGCCACGGCGGACTCCTGCTCGCAGTGCCCGGCGAGGAAGTGGTGGGTGCCGCCGGCGTACGCGGAGTGGGGGTGCCGCAGGCCGAGCAGCACCTGGCCGTCGCGTTCCAGGTAGAGGTGGACGCCGACGATGTGCGGAACGCTGGTGCTGCCCGCCTTCGGCCTGTCCGGCCCGCCGGCTCCGCCGTGGGGCACCGTCGTGCTGCGGGCCGAGTGTTGGACGTGCCGGCGTACGAGGTCCAGGGTGGAGGGGTTCAGCCGCAGGCGCGCCATGGTGTCGGGGTGGAACCAGGCCAGCATCACGCCCTCGGTGAGCGGCAGGCCGGCGGGGTCGCCGTTCCACTGGGCGGTGAACACCTGCACCGGCACGGTCAGGCCGTCGGTGCCGGTGGCGAGGTCGACGGCGAACGGCTCCACGACTCCCGGCTCGAGCCCGGCCTCCTCCCGCAGTTCACGGCGGACGGTGTCTTCGAGGGACGTATCGCCCGGCTCGCGGCCTCCGCCGAGTAGCGCCCAGGCCCCGGGTTCCCAGATGCCGGGGATGTCGTCGCGCAGGTGCAGCAGGTAGCGGCCGTGCCCGTCGTGGATCAAGGCCGAGGCGTTGACCGGCTCGATGCGGCCGTCGAGTTCGGAGGAGCAGAGCTTCGCCCGCAGCTGCGGGGCGGTGACCTCGTCGAAGGCGCGCCACTCGGCGGCCGAGACCTCCTCCGTCTGCACGGTGACTTCGACCTCGCTGTCCACCAGCTGGAAGACGAAGCGGAAGTCCCAGTGCTGGTGGGCGCCTTCGCCCTTGACCGGGTTGGCGTCGACGTCGAAGACGTCGATGTCGATGGGCAGGCTCCCGTAGGCGGCGGTGGCGCACAGGGCGCCGGGCGGGATGCCGGCCTCCTCGTGGACCTCGCGCAGTGCCGTCTCCAGCAGCGAGCGGTCACCTGCCTCGACGTGCCCGCCGGGTGCCAGCATCAGCCCGAAGGTGTTGTGGTGGATGAGCAGGACACGGCTGCCGTGGCCGACGACGACGGCGCTGCACGTGATGTGCCCCGGGATGGTCGAGCGGCTCGTGGGCTCGGCGTCTTCGTCCAGCATGCGCAACAGAGGTGCCAGCAGGGGCGCTTCAGCCGGGTGCTGTTCCAGGTAGGCGGTGACGAGATCGCTGATGTGCTCGCGGGTGGGTGGCAACAGAAGCCTCACAGTAGGGCGAGAGGGCGAGAGGGCGGAGTGAAGGGGGCGGCGGTGGCGCTCACGTGTGCGGGTCCGCTTCGGTGGCCTCGGCGGGCGGACGGTCGCCCCGGGCGAGGGCGCAGTCGCCGGGGGGAGGGGCGGGGACGGGCATCGCGCTCAAGCGGCTGACCGGGGAGCGCCAGAGCACTACTGCCGGTAGGACCAGCACCAGCGCCCCGACGGCCAGAGCGGTACGCGCCCCGTACGCAGTGGCTACGGCGCCGCCGGCCAGGGCGGCGAAGGGCTTGCTCCCGGAGACCAGCCAGGTCGAGGTCTGCTGCGCCCGCGACTGCAGGTGGGGCGGGCAGATTTGCTGGCGTACCGACCTCTGGGTGGTGCCCGCCACCGCCGCGGCGGCGAGCTGGAGCCCGCCCGCGGCGGCGAGGACGGCCAGCCAGCCGGGCCCGGGCCGGGCGAACAGCAGGGGCACGCCCGCAACTGGGCAGGTCGCGAATCCGGCGAGCAGGGTGGGGCCGGGGCCGAGGCGGGCCACGATCCGCGGAGCCGCCAGGGCACCGACGAGCGCGCCCGCGCCGGAGACACCCATCACGATCCCCAGCCCGGTCGGTCCCGCCTCCAGCGCGGTCAGCAGGTAGTACGCGAACAGGGCGCCGGACACGCCGACACCCACACCAGTGAGGGTCAGCGCGAGGACGACGTCCCTGACCAGCGGAGTCCGCGCCGTGTAGGCCACGCCCTCCCAGATCTCCCCGGCCAACCGCCGCCGGGGCCGCCCCTTGCCCGCTGCCGGCCGGCCAGGCTCCGGAATCCGGGCCGCGCACCATGCGGACACCAGGTACGACAGGGCGTCCAGCCAGAAGGCCTTCGCCGCGCCGACGGCAGCGACGACCGCGGTGCCCAGGTAGGTTCCGGCCGTGTCCGCGGCCCCGAACGCGGCACCCACCCGGGCGTTGGCCCGGTGCAGCAGGGCGGGTTCGACCAGCTGCGGGACGATCGCGATGGCCGCCGCCTGGTGCAGGACGGTCACCGCACCCAGGACCAGAGCGACCGCGTACAGGACGTGCATCGACAGCACCCCGGCCAGCGCCGCCACGGGAACCACCGTGACGACGACAGCGCCCGCAAGGTCCGTTCCCACCAGCAGGGCCCGCTTGGCGTACCGGTCGACGATGCCGCCCGCCGGGAGGGCCAGGAGGAAGGTGGGCAGGTGGGCCAGGGAGGCGAGCAGAGCGGCCTGCCCGGCCGTCGCGTCCAGTTCGAGGACGGCCAGGGCGGGCAGGGCCACCAGGTGCACCGAAGTCCCCACCAGACCAGCGGACTCCCCTCGCAGGTACAACCGGAACCCCGTCCCGAGGTCCGGCGCCTTCTCGCGTGCGGAAGGCCGGGGGCGAGGGAGCGTCACCACAGGACGGCCTCCGTCAGCAGCCGGTCTGCGGGCAGCAGCTCGAGGTGAAGGCCGTCGACCGGCATCAGCGCAAGTCCGGCTCCGGAGGCAGGCGGACGGGCCTCGTCGCGTTCCGCCGCGCTGCGGACGTTCACCCCGGTGTCCTGGCCCTGGGTCGCGGCGGCGGTCATGCGTGGTCCTGGGTGTGCAGAGTGTCGTGGCCGCCGGCCGACTGGGTGGGGATCGCGGCATTGAAGGCTGAGGCCTGGACGAGGTAGGCGTCGCGGAAGTCCCCCGTACCCGTAGCCGGGTCCATCAGCTCGGCGAAGCTTCCCGACTCGGCGACCCGGCCGGCCTTCAGGACGTGGATCAGGTCCGCATGGCGCACGGAATGCAGGCGGTGGGTGATGAGCACGATCGTCTGCCCGGTGCTCGCGGCCAGAGCCCTGATCTGGTCGAAGACCCGCTGTTCCGCGACCGCGTCCAGGGCGCTGGTGGGCTCGTCCACGATCAGGATCTCGGCCTGCCGGTACTTGGCGCGGGCGATGCCGATGCGCTGCCACTGGCCGCCGGAGATCTGGTGCCCGCCGCGGTAGCCCCGAGCCAGCAGCGTGCCGAGCCCGCGCGGCAGGTCGTCGAGGACCTCGTCGGCACCGGAGAAGCCGGAGGCTTCCTCGACCGCCCGGTCGTCGATGGCCTGACCGGGCTGGCCGATACCGACGTTCACCCGGAACGTGAAAGGCCAGTGGTAGAAGTCCTGCGACATCAGCGCGACGCGGCCGAAGACCTGGTCGCGGTCGGCGGTACGGGCATCGACGTCGTCCCACCAGATCGTGCCGCTGCCCTCGTCCGGCAGGTAGAGGCCGGCGAGGAGCCTGACCAGGGTGGACTTGCCGGAGCCGTTCTCACCCACCAGCGCGATGATCTTCCCTGTCGGGAACGAAAGGCTCACCTCGCGCAGCGTGGGTTCCGGCTCGCCGTCACCGCCACTGCCGGGGTAAGTGAAGGTGACCTCCTCGAACCGGACTTCCCGCAGCCGCTCTGGCAGTGGGTCCCCGCCCACGGGGATGGCCCGGGTCTTCGCCTCCCGGCACAGCCGCTCGAAGTCGGCGACGAACAGGGACTCCTGGTGGAGTTCGGTGACCTGGAGCACCAGGCTGTCGAGGCTGGCGGCGCCGGTACGGATGGCGAGTACCGCCGTGCCGGCGACGCCGAGTTCCATCGCTCCGCCCCAGAGCAGCGCGCCCAGGGCGCCGTAGGTGAGGAGGGTGGCGAGGCCGCCGGCGCCGTCGGCGGCGAGCCCGATCCGGGCGGCGCGGCGGGCCAGCCGGGTCTGTTCGCGCTCGCTGGTCTCGGCCATGGTCCGGAAGTGCCCGAGCAGGAAGGGCCCGACGCCATGGACGCGGACCTCGGCAGCCGCTTCCTTCTGGGTCAGCAGCTGGCCGAGCAGGTGTCCGGCGCGGGCGTGTTGCACGAATGCGTGAAAGGAGATGTACCGCTGGCGGGAGATCATCAGCGAACTCCACGCGCTCGGCAGGGTCATCAGGACCAAGAGCGGCAGCAGCACTGGGTGCAGGACGGTGAGCACGCCGGCCGCTGCGATCAGCGAGACCGCGGAGTTCAGGGTGTTGGTGCAGTAGCGGATCATGCGCCGGGCCGAGTCGGCGCCGTACCGGGCCGCGTCCAGCAGCCGATGGAACTCGTCGTCCTCGATCGCCGACAACTCCGTGCGGTGCACCAACCCGAGGTACTGCTCGGTGGCGACTCGCTGGACCTTGGGCTCCAGGGCCCCGGTGGCCGCCGTTGAGGCCGAGCGCAGGAGCGACCCGAGGAACGCCGTGACGGCGACGACCGTGAGCGCGGGCAGCGCCTGAGTCAGGCGCTCGTTGGTGCTGCCGGCCGCGAGGACGTGGCCGAGCACGCTGTTGACGGCGACCAGGCCGACAGCCTGCGCGACGCCCCGCCCGGCCTCGGAGGCCAGGACGACGCGCAGGGCCCGTGCGTCGGCGAGGTGGGCGAGCCGCAGGCCGGTCCCCGCCAGCCGGGGGAGCCGGCGCGCCATCGTCCAGAGCCCGAGCCCCAGCCAGGCGCCCTCGTGCTGGTCCCAGCCGATGTCGTAGGCCAGCTCGCCGCCGAAGAGGAGCCGCTCGGAGTCCGATACCCCCGCGGCGCCGGATCCGCTTGCCGAGTCCTTGCTCACGCAGCCCTCCCGAAAATCGGTCGTGAGCCGCGGGAGCAGGCAGATGAGGCGTCAACACGACTCCCACCCGCTGGGTGCAGGCGCTGGGCGGGCTCGCCGTGTTCGATTAATGGGACGGTGTCCAAGTGTTTCGGCAGGAGATTCACGGGATCCTCCGGATGGGCGCACGACTGGCACTGGTGCTCTAAGAACGGCTCCGATGCGGGTGCGTCACGGCTGAATCAGGGGCAAAAGGGGAACGAATGTTCCCGTCTGTCTGGGTGGGCTTGGTGCGCCTGCGTTCGTGGCGACGAAACTCGCTCGAACAGGGCGTGTCACCCGGGCGGGGGATTGCCGACCAAATGCGGACGTCGGCTTCCTCAGCCCGTAGCAGCTCAGGGGGCCGACAGGCTGTCTCTGATCACGCGGTCGCTCCGATGTAGAGCCCAGGGCGCAGGCTTCGACGAGGTCGCGACGGTCCTGGAGCTGTGTCGGGGTGGCGAGCTCGGTGAACAGCGGGTCGTCCAGGACTTGCCGAGAGGCACCCACCGGTCGTCTCGGCGTTCGTGGACGATGGAGGGGGAGACGCTGCCCTTGATGCGCTGGGGAACGATGAGCCGCCCGCCGGGCGCGCGCTGGTCGAGCCAGGAGTGCGGGATGCCGTGGGTGCTGACAGTGGCGATGATCCGGTCGTACGGCGCCCCGTCGGCGTAGCCGGCGGCTCCGTCGCGGGTCAGGGCTTCGACGTTCGCGTACCCGGCGGCGGCCAGGTGCGCGCGGGCGCCGTCGACGAGGTGGGCGATGAGGGCGGCGTTGATGGCGTTCAGGAGCAGGCCAACAGTCTCATCGAGCAGTCCATGGAGGAGTGGTACCGCGTCAGCAGGGGCGTGCCGCCCACCCCGTGAGCCAAGTCTGGTCCGTGACTGGTCCGGGACTGGTCCGGGACAGCTGGTCTGGAGTGGGAGAGGCGCGGGAGGAACTGGGAGGAGCAGGAAATTCCGATGTCCGCGTCGAGCGGGTCGCGCCAACGGCGCCTGACGGGCAAAAGCCCGGGTCAGGCGCCGTTTTCCGTGCTCCTAGAAGAAGCCGAGCTTCTTCGGCGAGTACGAGACGAGGAGATTCTTCGTCTGCTGGTAGTGCTCCAGCATCATCTTGTGGGTCTCCCGGCCGATGCCCGACTGCTTGTAGCCGCCGAAGGCCGCGTGGGCCGGGTAGGCGTGGTAGCAGTTCGTCCAGACGCGGCCCGCCTGGATGGCGCGGCCCGCGCGGTAGGCCGTGTTGATGTCGCGGCTCCATACGCCCGCGCCCAGGCCGTAGGCCGTGTCGTTGGCTATGCGGACGGCGTCGTCGAAGTCCTGGAAGGAGGTCACCGACACCACCGGGCCGAAGATCTCCTCCTGGAAGATCCGCATCCGGTTGTCGCCCTCGAAGATGGTCGGTTCCACGTAGAAGCCGCCCGCCAGATCGCCGCCGTGCTCGATGCGGCTGCCGCCCGTGAGGACCTTCGCGCCCTCCCGCTGGCCGATCTCCACGTACGAGAGGATCTTGCGGAGCTGCTCCTCCGAGGCCTGGGCGCCGATCATCGTGTCCGTGTCCAGCGGGTGGCCCGGGACGATGAGTTCGGTGCGGGCCACCGCCGCGTCCAGGAAGTCGCCGTACCGGCCGCGCTCGATCAGCGCGCGCGACGGGCTCGTACACACCTCGCCCTGGTTCAGGGCGAACATCGTGAAGCCCTCCAGGGCCTTGTCGCGCAGGTCGTCGTCCGTCGCCCAGATGTCGTCGAAGAAGATGTTCGGGCTCTTGCCGCCGAGTTCGAGCGTCACCGGCTTCAGGTGCTCCGCCGCGTACTGCATGATCAGGCGGCCCGTGGAGGTCTCCCCGGTGAAGGCGATCTTCGCCACGCGCGGGCTGGAGGCGAGGGGCTTGCCGGCCTCCTCGCCGAAGCCGTTGACGATGTTCACCACGCCCGGCGGCAGCAGGTCCGACACCAGGCTCAGCCAGTAGTGGACGGAGGCCGGGGTCTGCTCGGCGGGCTTGAGGACGACGGTGTTCCCCGCCGCCAGCGCCGGGGCCAGCTTCCACACGGCCATCAGGATCGGGAAGTTCCACGGGATGATCTGGCCGACCACGCCCAGCGGCTCGTGGAAGTGGTACGCCACCGTGTCGTCGTCGAGCTGGCTGAGCGCGCCCTCCTGCGCGCGCAGGGCGCCCGCGAAGTAGCGGAACTGGTCGATGGCCAGGGGGAGATCGGCTGCCAGGGTCTCGCGGATCGGCTTGCCGTTCTCCCATGTCTCCGCGACGGCGAGGGCCTCCAGGTTCTGTTCCATGCGGTCCGCGATGCGCAGGAGGATCGTGGAGCGTTCGGTCACGGAGGTGCGGCCCCAGGCGGGGGCCGCCGCGTGGGCGGCGTCCAGGGCCCGTTCCACGTCCTCCGCCGTGCCGCGCGCGACCTCGGTGAAGGGCCGGCCGGTGACGGGGGAGGGGTTCTCGAAGTACCGGCCGCGGGCAGGCTCCACGTACTCCCCGCCGATGAAGTGGCCGTAGCGGGACGCGTACGACATCAGCGCGCCCTCGGTACCGGGTGCCGCGTAACGGGCCATGGGTGTCCTCCCCTTGCCGGGCGCCGGCCGCCGTCGGACAGCGCTCGGCGAGGAGGCTAGGGGCGGGCAGGTTGCGGATACGTTGCACGCCCGGCGCCGAGTTCCTCGTCGAGGGAGCGTACGCGGGCCAGCGCGGCCGGCCGTCCCTGCGGCGGCAGGGCATCGGCCAGGGCCCGCCACACCGCGGGATCCTCCGCGCCCCACGGGCTGCACACCCAGTCGGCCAGCAGCCCCGGGTCCGCCCGGGCGATCACCGCGGCCCGCGCCTGCTCCTCGATCCGCCGCCGCAGCCGGACGACGCCCGGGGCCGAGGAGGCGGGCAGCAGCGGGCCCGGATAGCGGGTGAGGGCGGCGGAGACGGCGCCCGCCGCCAAGTGCCGGGTCACGGCCGTGAAATCGGCCTCCAGGGGGACGGCCGTGCGGTACGGCCGGGACAGCAGGTTCCCGGCGCCGAGCAGGGCGCGCAGCCGGGACATCTCCGCCCGCAGCGTCACCGCCGCCACCGACTCCTCCTCGTACAGGGCGAAGGCCAGCTCCTCCCCGGACAGCCCCTCGGGGTGGTGCGCGAGCAGCGTCAGGATCTCGCTGTGCCGCCGCCCCAGCGGGATCCGCCGGCCGCCGAGCACCAGCAGTGCCTCGTCCCGCCCGAGCGCGGCGAGCGTGTCGCGGGGGGCCGGCGGCTGCGGCGCCAGCAGCGCCAGCTGGGCCTCGGCGGCCCGCGCCACCGCCTGGACGAACGCCAGCGAATGGGGGTGGGCCAGCCCGTCGCCGCCGGTGATGTCGACCGCCCCGAGCACCCGGCCCGTGCCGGGGTCCCGCACCGGGGCCGCCGCGCACGTCCAGGGGTGCACGCGGCGGCTGAAGTGCTCCGCGCCGAAGACCTGCACGGGCTCCCCGACGGCGACCGCCGTGCCCGGCGCGTTGGTCCCCATCGCCGACTCCGCCCAGCGCGTGCCCGGTACGAAGCCGAGCCGCTCGGCGCGGCGCAGGGTGGCCGTCTCCCCCTCGACCCAGAGCAGCTCGCCGCGGGCGTCGCACACCGCGAGCAGATGGGCCCCGCGCGCCGCGAACGCCCCGACCAGATCCCGGAACAGCGGCATCACCGGCGCCAGCGGATGCTGTTCCCGGTAGGCCGGCAGCTCCGCCTCCGGCCGGGCCTGCCGGGGCGCGGACTCCGGGCTGACCCGCGCCCGCGCGCACCGCCGCCAGGACTGCGCGATGACGGCCCGGACCGGCGGCTCGACGCGGCCGTCCCGGGTGAAGGCCTCGTGCGCCCGCCGCAGGACGCGCGTGCGCTCGACGGGATCGGCCCCGCCCGGCAGCGCCAACGACGGATCGCCCATGTCACCCTCCCGAGGGGTCGTGGAGCCGGGTACGCGGAGGGCCCCATCGTCGTGCGGCTCCCGGACCCCGGCAAGCGTCGCGTCGGCCAGTCCGCGGCGGAACCCGGCCGGGAACACACGGCCGCGCCCGCACGTTGACCATGGCGGAAGCAGCAGTTCGGCCGCCGGGGGGCGGCAGGGGGACAGGGGACTTTCTCATGAGCACCACCACGGGGCACGGCGCGACGGCGGACGGCGCCACGGCGAACGGCGCGACGGTCGCGGCCGTCAGCAGCAACGCCGAGTACTCCTTCACCAAGCCCAACCGGGAGAGCATCACGCTCCTCGCCGGCCTCGGCGTCGAGGGCGACGTCCACGCCGGGGTCACGGTCAAGCACCGCTCGCGCGTGGCGCAGGACCCGACCCAGCCCAACCTGCGCCAGGTCCACCTGATCCACCGGGAACTGTTCGACGAGGTCGCCGGAGCCGGCTTCAGCGTCGCTCCGGGCCAGCTCGGGGAGAACGTGACCACCGAGGGCATAGACCTGCACGCCCTGCCGACGGGCACGCTGCTGCGCATAGGCGAGGAAGCGGTGGTGGAGGTGACGGGCCTGCGCAATCCGTGCCCGCAGATCAACGCCTTCCAGGACGGCCTGCTCAAGCAGGTCGTGGGCCGGGACGAGGAGGGCCGGGTGGTCCGCAAGGCCGGGATCATGGGCGTGGTCCACCAGGGCGGCACGATCCGCCCCGGCGACCCCATCACCACCACCCTGCCGCCCCTCCCGCACGTCCCGCTCGAACGCGTGTGACGGGGGCGGGGCGGGCGGCGGCGGACGGTCCGTCTGGCCGGCCGGGAGATGCACGACACGGACGCCGTGTTCCGGCAGTTCTACGACGCGCTGAGGCTCCCCTCCTGGACACAGCGGCCCGAAGGCATCGAGAGGGGCAGGTTCGTCCTCGTCATGCCGTGTGACGCCGCGGCCGTTCCGTCCCTGCGGGGACGGCTGCGGGCGTGCATGGAGGAGGAGTCCTAGTAGTAGTCCCGCATCAGGGCGTTTGCCCACGGGGGCTGGCGGGTCTCGCCGCGGGGGGCGAATTCCGTCATGTACGGCTTCAGGTCGAGCACGGGGGTTCCGTCCACCGCGTCCAGGCCCTCCACGTGCACGTCCAGGCCGTCGACGGCGAGCACCCTGCACCGGGACAGGCCGATGCGGTTGGGGCGGTTCTTGCCGCGCTGGGCGAAGATCCCGACCAGGGGCCAGTCCAGGTTGCCCCGGGGATGCCGGGCGCCTGTCTCGATCTTCTCCACCGGCACCCGGTCGAAGTGGTACACGACCTCGACGTGGGAGAAGTCCTCCAGCCCGTACAGGGCTTCGGGGCCGAAGCGCTCGGCGTCCAGCCGGATCACCGCCCGCTCGCGTCCCCAGTCGTCGTCGGCGACCTCCACCCGGCCGCCCACGACCAGACCCACCGGCCGGGACTCCACCGGCTCCGTCGATCCCGCCATCACGTTCCCCCGTGTTCCGTTGCCGATTGCCGATTGCCGATTGCCGGGTCTTCCGGTCGTCCGGGCCCGTGCCCCGGGCCCCGCGCACTCAGGCCGGCCGGGCCGCCACGCCGTCCAGCGCCGCCAGCAGGCCGGACAGTTCCGGCAGCCCGGCGTCCCCTTGGCGGGGTACGGAGAGGACCCCGCCCGGTTCCTCGTCCAGCAGGACGAACGCCGGGCCGCCCGTCCGGGCCACCAGCGACCAGCCGGGCCCGTCGGCCCGCAGGGTCCGTACGCCCTCGCCCGCGAAGGCCGACCGGACCCGCCCCGGCGGCGGGGCCTGCCGGGCGTACCCGGCGGCCTCCTCCAGCGCCCGCGCGAGCCCGGGGTGCGCGGCAGCCGCCGCCCCGCCGTCCTCCGCGACGCGCTCGCGCCAGTCCGCCCACTCGCGGGCGATCTGGTCCGCGCCCAGGCGCCGCTGCACCGGCCCCCAGGCCTCCGCCGACGGCGGCGCCAGCGGCACGCGCCCCGTGCCGTCCGCACCCTGTTCCGGGTCGTGCGGCTCGGGGATGCCCGCCGTCGACACCGTCAGCTCCAACGGCCAGCCCGCCAGCGAGACCACGATCGTGCGCTCGTCGGGCGACAGGTCGTAGTCCATACCGCAGTCCCAGGAGGCGATGGCCGCGGCCACGAGCGAGACGTCGTCCACGACGACCGTCCAGCGCGCGCCCTCCTCGTCCTGCCCCAGGACCAGCCCGTACCCGTCGGCGGCCGGCTCCACGCCCAGATGCGCGCACGCCTCGGGGAAGTCGTCGCCGAGCACCGCCGGGAACTGCGCGGGGGTCAGCAGCACGGCCGTCAGCACGTACAGCGAGCCCCCGTCCTCCTCGTCGGACACGTGGCCTCCCGGTCCCTCCCGATCGCGTTCTCGTCGGCGCACCTTAACCAGCGGGTAACTCGCACGTCGAGACCCGACGGGCATCGATTTCCAAGCCCGCTACCTGCACGTAGAGTTGGGGACCCGCCACAGAAAGGGAGACCGGTGCAGCGTTACGACCGGCTGAGGGAGATCCTCCGGCTCGACCCCGACAAGGACTTCCTCGCCATCTACCGGCTCACCGCCACCTACGAGTTCCCCTGGGACTTCACCCGCGCCCTGGAGCTCGCGCTCTTCAGGACCTACGCCGTCCCCTCCATCGGGGCCCTCCTCGCCGAGACCGCGGAGTTCACCGACCGCGCCCAGAAGCGGTACGACGACACCTCGCTGCTCCTCGACGCGGTCGTCGAGCACGGCTTCGAGAGCGACACCGCACGCACCGCGATCCGCCGCGTCAACCAGATGCACCGCAGCTACGACATCTCGAACGACGACATGCGCTACGTCCTGTGCACCTTCGTGGTGATTCCGGCACGCTGGCTCGACGTCTACGGCTGGCGCCCGCTGACCCATCACGAGCGCAGGGCCTGCGCCAACTACTACGCGGCCCTCGGCCGGCACCTGGGCATCACGGACATCCCGGGCTCGTACGAGGAGTTCGAGACCGCACTGGACGCCTACGAGGAGGCCCACTTCGGCTGGGACGAGGGCGGTCGCGCGGTCGCCGACTCCACCCTCGACCTGATGGCCTCCTGGTACCCGGCGCCGCTCGCCCCCGCCGTGCGCCGCGCGAGCCTCGCCCTGCTCGACGAGCCGCTGCTGACCGCCTTCCGGTACGAGACCCCCGGCCCCGGCCTCCAGCGGCTGGTCCGGGGCGCGCTGCGGGCGCGCGGCCGGGCCGTGCGGCTGCTGCCCCCGCGCACCGCCCCGCACTACGCCCGCCAGAACCCGGAGATCAAGGGCTACCGCGACGGTTACGACGTCGGCGAGCTCGGCACGTTCCCCGTGCCCGGCGCGGGCGGCTGCCCCGTGCCGCACCCGCGCCGCCCGGCCGGCGCCGACGCCCAGCCCCCGGCGTAGCCCCCGGGCCCGGCGTGTCCCGGGCCCGGCCCGGGGGGGGCCCCCCCCCGGCGGGGTGAACGGAGAGGAAAAAGAAGAGGGGGTCCCTCCTGGTGGGCGCAGGTCTCTCCCCCCCAGCACAACACACACAAGAAGCAAGG
>NZ_JBWKEZ010000007.1:0-47493 GCF_056434525.1 Streptomyces sp. NPDC044002 | reverse complement strand
ACCTGCGTCACCCGGCTGGCGCCAACCCCCACCCCCGGGCGTAACCCCCGGGCCCGGCGTGTCCCGGTCCCGTCCTGTGCACGCCCCCGCTCAGGCGGCGCGCACGGCGAGGACCAGGAAGCGGGCGTCCTCGTCGGCGTACGAGGTCATCCGCCAGCCGGAACCGGACAGCAGCGGGCCGAGGTTGTGCTCGGCCCGCAGGTCGTCCGGGGTCAGCTCGCGGCCGTGGCGCGCGGCGAGCGCGGCTCGCCCGATGGGGTGGAAGAGCGCGAGCCGGCCGCCGGGGCGGACCACGCGGGCGAGCTCGCGCAGGTTCTCGGCGGGATCGGGCAGGTGGGCGATCAGCCCGGCGGCGAAGACCGCGTCCAGCACCCCGTCCCGCAGCGGCAGCCGGGCCACGTCGGCCCGCAGCAGGGTCCCCTCGCGGTCGCGGCCGGCCCGTCGCGCCTCGGCCAGCATCTGCGCGGTCAGGTCCACGCCGAGCACGGTTCCGGACGGCCCGACGGCCGCGCGGAGCGGGACCAGCGCCCGGCCGGTCCCGCAACCCGCGTCGAGCACCCGCTCCCCGGGTCCCACGCCGAACTCCGACACGGCGGTCGCGAAGGCGGGGCCGTCCTCCGGGAACTTCCCGTCCCAGGCGGCCGCGCGGGCCCCGAAGAACTCCTGCACATGCGTGTGGTCTTCGTTCGTACGACTCATACGGCTCATGCACACATGATCCCGCACCGTCCCGAGCCCTGCGGACCGTGCACAAGGTGACACGTGGTGTGATCGGAGTTGAACGTCTCTCTGTCATATTCCAGCAGTTGCAGCGGCTTTCGAAATGCGCCCCTTGTTCGCGCCCTCACCCGGACTAGCGTCCCGTGGCCATGGGACACCTGGACCACGCCGCCTATGGCTGGCTGACACCCGCACTGTCGTACGTGATGGCGTCGATCGGCGCCGCCCTCGGCCTGCGCTGCACCGTCCGCGCGCTCGCCGCGACCGGCGCCTCCCGCCGCAACTGGCTCCTCACCGCCGCCTCCGCCATCGGCACCGGCATCTGGACGATGCACTTCATCGCCATGCTCGGCTTCCACGTCACCGGCACCGAGATCCACTACAACGTGCCGCTGACCCTGCTCAGCCTGCTCGTCGCCATGGCCGTCGTCGGCGCCGGGGTCTTCGCCGTCGGCTACGGCAGGGACCGCGGCCGCTCCCTCGTCCTCGGAGGCCTGACCACCGGACTCGGGGTCGCGAGCATGCACTACCTCGGCATGGCCGCCCTGCGCCTGCACGGCCGGATCGAGTACGACCCGCTCACCGTCGGCCTCTCGGTCGCCATCGCCGTCGTCGCCGCCACCGCCGCGCTGTGGGCCGCCCTCAACATCAAGTCGCCGGTGGCCGTCGCCGTGGCCTCCCTCGTCATGGGCGCCGCCGTCAGCAGCATGCACTACACCGGCATGATCGCCGTCTCCGTCCGCGTCACCCCCTCGGACGCGGCACTGCCCGGAGCCACGGCCCTGCAGTTCATCTTCCCGCTCGCGGTCGGGCTCGGCTCCTACCTCTTCATCACGGCCGCCTTCGTGGCGCTCTCCCCGACGGCGGACGAGCGGGCGGCATCGGCCTCCGCCCCCGCGTCGGCGGCTCCCGCGCCGGCCGGCCGGGAGCCCGCGTCCGGGACGGCTCCCGGCGCAGGCTTCGCCCCCGCTCCCGGCGCCGCCGCCGGCTTCGCCCCCGCTCCCGGCACCGCCGCCGGCGCCGCCCCCGGCTTCGCTCCCGCCGCCGGCGCGGCGGCACGGCGGCTCGGCGAAGGCCCCCTCCCCTCCCGCTGACCCCCGCCCGCCCCCTGAGGATCCGTACCGCCCCGGAACGAGGAGCCCATGCGCAGACCCCGCACAAGACCGGAAGCCGCGCCGCCACGGCAGCCCCCGTCGCGCGGCCGCCGCGCGCACGCCGGTCCCCCCGCCGCGGAACCGCCGGAGCCCGCACCCCGCCCCGCCCCGGCCGGGCGCGCCGGCACCGGCCTGGCCGGCGGGCCGTGGGAGCGGCTGCGGCCCGCCACCGTCCGGGCGAAGATCGTCTCCCTGCTGATGGTCCCGGTCGTCTCGCTGCTCGCCCTCTGGGGCTTCGCCACCGTCAGCACCGCCCAGGAGATAGCCCGGCTCAGCCGGGTCCGCCAGGTCGACGCCGAGATACGCACCCCCGTCGCCGCCGCCCTCACCGAGATCCAGGCCGAGCGCCGGGCCGCCGTCCGCTTCCTGGCCGACCCCGCCTCCGGTGAGGCCTCCGCCCTCGAACAGCAGTCCCGCCGCACCGACGAAGCCGTACGCCGGCTGCGCCTCGGCGACCGGCACACCGTCGCCGACTCCGGCGACTACCGCACCGACACCGTCGCCCGCCTCGGCGCCTTCGTCGCCGCCGCGGAGGCACTCGGCCCCGCCCGCAAGGACGTCGCCGCCCGCCGCGCCACCCCCGAGGGCGCCTACGAGACCTACACCCGCGTCGCCGACTCCGCCCTCGCCGCCGAGGGCGCCCTCTCCGGCGGCTCCGACGCCGAACTCGGCCCCGACGCCCGGGTGCTGCTGGAGTTCGCCCGGGCCGGCGAGCTGCTGTCCCGGGAGGACGCGCTGCTGGCCCTGCCCGGCCCCCGCACCGCCGACGCGCAGCGCCGCCTGGCCGGCGCCGTGGAGGCCCGCCGCACCCTCACCGCCGCCACCGCGCGCGACCTCCCCGCGGCCCAGCGTTCCGTCTGGGAGGCCGTCTCGAAGGGCACCCCCTACGCCGAGCTCACCGCCGCCGAGGACCGGGCCCTGGCCGCCGCCCCCGCACCGGCCCCGAACCCCGTCCCGGCCGCCGCTACCTCCGCCCCCGCGGCGTCGGCGGCAGCCTTGGCGGCGCGCGAGGTCCGCGGGGTGCCCGCCGGCTGGGACGCCGCCTACACGGCGGTGAGCGGCTCGATGCGCGACGTGCGGCAGGCCGCGCACGCCCGGTCCGCCGGGCGCGCCGACCCGCTCGCCGAAGGCGCGTTCACTCCGGCCGGCGCCGCGGTGCTGCTGGGCCTGGCGGCGGTGGCCGCCTCGCTGGTGATCTCCGTACGGATCGGCCGCGCCCTGGTGGTGGAGCTGGTCTCCCTGCGCAACACCGCGCTGGAGATCGCCCACCGCAAACTCCCGCAGGCCATGGAACGGCTGCGCGCCGGACGGGCCGCGGACATCGACGTCGAGGCCGAGGCCCCGTCCGGGCCGCCCGCCGAGGACGAGATCACGCAGGTCGGCGAAGCCCTGTCCACCGTCCACCGGGCCGCCCTCAGCGCCGCCGTCGAACGCGCCGAACTCGCCAGCGGGGTGAGCGGGGTCTTCGTCAACCTCGCCCGGCGCAGTCAGGTCCTGGTGCACAAGCAGCTCGACCTGCTCGACTCCATGGAGCGCCGCGCAGACGACCCGGGCGAACTCGGCGACCTCTTCCGCCTCGACCACCTCACCACCCGGATGCGCCGCCACGCCGAAAGCCTGATCATCCTCTCGGGTGCGGCCCCGGGCCGGGCCTGGCGGATGCCGGTGCCGCTGACCAACGTCGTGCGCGCCGCCGTCTCGGAGATCGAGGACTACCCGCGCGTGGAGGTCCGCCGGCTCGCCGAGGCGGCCGTCGTCGGCGGATCCGTCGCCGACCTCACCCACCTGCTCGCCGAACTGATCGAGAACGCCACCCAGTTCTCCCCGCCGCACACCAGGGTCCGCGTCAGCGGCGAACCCGTCGGCGCCGGCTACGTCCTGGAGGTCGAGGACCGCGGACTCGGCATGGGCCGCGAGGCGCTCGCGGAGGCCAACCGCCGGATCGAGCACTGCGAGGACCTCGACCTCTTCGACAGCGACCGGCTCGGCCTGTTCGTGGTCAGCAGGCTCTCGGCGCGCCACGGGATCCAGGTCCACCTGCGTCCCTCGCCGTACGGGGGCACCACCGCCGTGGTGCTGCTGCCCAACTCCCTGCTCCAGGGGGCGATCGAGGCCCCGCCCGCCGCCGGTACGGTGCAGGAGCAGGAGCCGGAGCCCTCGTCCGGGTCCGCGCCGGAGCCGATGCCCGGCGCCGTACGCGCGACCGCGCCCGTACGCGCGACCGCGCCCGGGCCGTCGGCCGCGGCCGGGCCCGATGCCGGACCGCGCCCGGCGCCGGTACCCGCCCCCGTGGCACCGCTGCGGCCGCGCGGCCCCGGCGGCACGGTCGTCCGTACCGCACCGGCAGCCGCGCCCGTGCCCGAGCCGGCCGCCTCGGTGACCGAGCTGCCGCGCCGCGTACGCCAGGCCAGCCTGGTCCCCCAGCTCCGCGAGGCCCCCGCGGCCGACCGGGCGCCGGCCGGTGCCCGGCCCGCCGCGGAGGCGCCGGACCGCAGTCCGGAGCAGGCGCGCGACCGGATGGCCGCCTACCGGGCCGGGTGGGCGCGCGGCTCCCAGGACGATTCCCCCCACGCAGGCACCGAAGGAGAAGTGTGATGACCGAACACCACAGGACCGCCCTCGACGGCATCCGCAGATCCGGCGAACTGGACTGGCTGCTCGACGAACTCGTGATGCGGGTCCGTGAGGTCCGCCACGCGGTGGTGCTGTCCAACGACGGGCTGGCGGTGGGCTCCTCCAGCGCCCTGGGCAGGGAGGACGCCGAGCACCTGGCGGCGGTCGCCTCCGGCTTCCACAGCCTCGCCAAGGGTGCCGGCCGGCACTTCCGCGCCGGGACCGTGCGGCAGACGATGGTCGAGATGGACGAGGGGTTCCTCTTCGTCGCGGCTGCCGGGGACGGCTCCTGCCTGGCCGTCCTCAGCACCGCCGGCGCCGACATCGGGCTGATCGCGTACGAGATGGCCCGGCTGGTCAAACGGGTCGGCGAACACCTCTACACACCGCCCCGGTTCGCGGTCCGCCCCCCGGCCGCCGGGTGAGGACGGCGGTCCGGCACATGGACGGCCAGTGGTACGACGCCGAGGCGGGCCCGCTGGTCCGCCCGTACGCCATGACCGGAGGGCGTACGAAACCGGGCCCGCACGGGGTCCGGTTCGACCTGATCGCCCTGGTCGTGGTGGATCCGGAGGCGGCCGGCACGGGGGACGAGGCCCTGCTCGGCCCGGAGCACCGGACCCTGCTCGGGCTCTGCCGCTCCGAGACGCAGTCGGTCGCGGAGCTCGCCGCCGAGGCGGACCTCCCGGTTGGCGTGGTGCGGGTGCTGCTGGGCGACCTGCTGGAGGCGGGACACGTGCGGGTCAGCCGGCCGGTGCCGCCCGCCCAGCTGCCGGACGAGCGGATTCTGCGGGAAGTCATCGAGGGATTGCGAGCACTGTGATGGGACTGCACGACAACGGCACGACGGGTCCCGGGAGTTCGGGTGCGGGCGCCGCGGCCGAGGAGGAACTGGCCGCGCTCGCCCTGAAGATCCTCGTGGCCGGCGGCTTCGGCGTCGGCAAGACCACGCTCGTGGGCGCGGTCAGCGAGATCAGGCCGCTGCGCACGGAGGAGCTGCTGAGCGAGGCGGGCGAGCTCGTCGACGACACGGGCGGCGTGGACCAGAAGACCACGACCACCGTGGCCATGGACTTCGGCCGCATCACCATCCGGGCGGGCCTGTCGCTCTACCTGTTCGGGACGCCCGGCCAGGACCGGTTCTGGTTCCTGTGGGACGAGCTGTCGCAGGGCGCGCTCGGGGCGGTCGTCCTCGCCGACACCCGGCGGCTGGAGGACTGCTTCCCGGCGGTGGACTACTTCGAGCACCGGCGGATCCCGTTCGTGGTGGCCGTCAACTGCTTCAGCGGCGCACGGAGTTACGCCTCGGACGAGGTGTCGCGGGCGCTGGACCTGGAGCAGGGGACCCCGGTGGTGCTGTGTGACGCGCGGGACAAGGACTCGGGGAAGGAAGTGCTGATCAGGCTGGTGGAGTACGCGGGCCGGGTGCACACGGCCCGGCTCCTCGACGCCGTCGGCCCGTAGGCCGTGGCGTGCGGATCGGGCAGGGCCGTCAAGGGGCCGGATTCCGCCCCTTGACGGCCTTCTCGCCGGTGGTGAAGACGACGGCGGCCGCGGTCGGAACGGAGCAGATGGGAGCGGTGTGCGGGCTTCCGTCCCCGCCGGCCGCGGACGGGGGCGGGGTACGGGCGCGGCGGCGGCCGAACGCCCGCCATTCCTCTTGAGTCATCTTCCGTGCCATGCGTCCATCCTCCTTGCCGGAAAGCCCCTGGTGGGGAAGGCTTGCGGCACGACCAAGCGGGGCGGGGCGCGGCCACGTCGGCCGGGTCAACGGGGAGGGGCTGGAAATGGCACTGGACAAGCAGCTCGACTGGCTGTTGGACGATCTGACGCGCAGGGTCCAGCAGGTCCGGCACGCGGTGGTCCTGTCGAACGACGGGCTGGTGACGGCCGCGAGCGCGGGGCTGGCGCGGGAGGACGCGGAGCACCTGGCGGCCGTCGCGGCCGGTCTGCAGAGCCTCGCGAAGGGCTCCGGACGGCACTTCCGGGCGGGCGAGGTCCGTCAGACGATGGTCGAGTACGACGAGGGGTTCCTCTTCGTGGTGGCGGCCGGCTCCGGCAGCTGCCTGTGCGCGCTGAGCGCGGCGGAGGCCGACATCGTGCAGGTGGCGTACGAGATGACGCTGCTGGTCAACCGGGTCGGGGAGCACCTTGGCGTCGCGGAGCGGCGGATCACCGGCGGCTGAGGCCGGGCCCGGTCCGGGCCATGGGTTATCCACAGGCCCCGCGCGCCGGCTTCACTCCCGGTTACGGTCTTCACACAGAGTGATCGGCGCTCGTGGGGGAGGACTGTGATGAAGGTGGATACGGCGGCGTGCGCGCCGCTCAGCGGGATCCGTGCGGCCGGAGAACTGGGCCTGAGCCGGGGCGAGTTCGCCCGGGCCGTCCAGCTGGGACTGGTCCGCCCCGGCTCCCGGTCGGCGGGCGGGGCCGTCCGCTTCACCCGGGCCGAGCTGGACCGGGTCAGGGCGGGGGAGGGGTTCCCGCGGGAGCTGCGCGCGAGGGTCGAGACCGCGGCCGGCGCCGACGCGGGGGCGCGGGTGCTGGAGGTGGGGCCGAGCCGGTTCACCCGGCTCGCGCGCTGCGGGCGCATCACGCCCGTCGGCTACCGGATCAACCGCTACCGGGCCGTCGTGTGGCTCTACCTGGCCGCGGAGCTGCGGGAGTTCGCCGCCCGGGAGCCGGGGCTGCTGAGCGGGGCCGCGCCCCCGGAGGACCGGGAGCTGATGGCGGCCGGGGCGGACCTGCGGCCGCGCAGGTGGCGGGAGCGGCACGTGGGACTGCTGCTGAGACGGACCGCCGACCCCTGGGCGCGGGCGGCCGTACTGGCGTCCGTGCTCCCGGAGGAGGAGGTACGGGCGGCCGTGCCCGACCCGGCGGAGCGGATCCTGCTCGCCGCCCTCGCCCCGCCCCCGCCCTACGGCCACCCCCGGGTTCCGGCGGCCGAGGCGGTGGCCCGGCCGCTGCTGCTGGCGGAGCCCCCGGAGGAGGTGCGCGGCTACCGGGCCGGCCTGGACCGCGCCCTGGCGGATGTGCGCGGTCAGTCGAACTCGACGGGGGAGAGGGGGCCGACGTAGACCCAGGCCCCGCCGTCGCGGGAGAAGGAGCTGTGCTCGTGCAGCGAGCCGGTGTGGCCGCCCTCGCGGTAGTGGGCGCGGAACTCCACCGCCCCCTCCGTCTCGAACATCCCGCCGCGCTCGGTGGCGAGGATCTCCAGGCGCTCCCAGCGCTGGTCCGGATCCAGGTCGAGCCGGCCCGGGCGGGTCGAGGGGTGCCAGGAGCGCATGAGGTAGGCGGTGTCGCCGACCGCGAAGGCGCTGAAGCGGGACCGCATCAGCAGCTCGGCGGTGGGCGCCTGCCGGGCGCCGGAGTGGAAGCGGCCGCAGCAGTCCGCGTAGGAGGCGGGCAGCCCGCAGGGGCAGGGGAGGGCCGGGGTCGGCATCGGTGCGATCAGCTCTTCGGTGAGGAGGGCGGTCGGGCGGTCGGGAAGGGGCGGGCGGTCGGCAGGGAGCGGGCGCCCGGGGCGTCGAGGGCGCCCGGATGTCACTGGGGCGAAACGGCGGGCCTTGCCTTCTCGGCCGGGTACGGGCGGAAGAGGCCCTCCTGCACCACGGACACCAGCAGCCTGCCCTCCAGGTCGTAGATGCGGCCGCGCGCCAGCCCTCGGCCGCCGTGGGCGATGGGCGACTCCTGGTCGTACAGGAACCACTCGTCGGCCCGGAACGGCCGGTGGAACCACATGGCGTGGTCCAGCGAGGCCATGTCGAAACCGCGCATGCCCCACAGCGGCTCCACGGGGATGCGCACGGCGTCGAGGAGGGTCATGTCACTGGCGTAGGTGAGGGCGCAGGTGTGCACGAGCGGGTCGTCGCCCAGCGGGCCGACCGCCCGCATCCACACCGCGCTGCGCGGATCGGCGTCCTTGAGCTCCTCGGGGGTCCAGCGGAGCCGGTCCACGTACCGGATGTCGAAGGGCTGGCGGCGGGCCATCCGCTCCAGCGCCTCGGGCAGGGTGCCCAGGTGCTCGCGGATCTCGTCCGCGACCTTCGGCAGCGTGTCCGGGTGCGGGAATTCGAGGCGGGGAGGCAGCTGGTGCTCGATGCTGCCCTCCTCCGGGTGATGGAAGGAGGCGGTCAGGTTGAAGATGGTCTTGCCCTGCTGGACGGCGGTGACCCGGCGCGTGGTGAAGGAGCGCCCGTCGCGCACCCGCTCCACCTGGTACACGATCGGTACCCCGGGAATGCCCGGGCGCAGGAAGTACGAGTGCAGCGAGTGGACCGGCCGGTCGCTCTCGGTGGTCCGGCCGGCGGCCACCAGCGCCTGGCCGGCGACCTGCCCGCCGAACACGCGCTGGAGGGACTCCTGGGGGCTGGCCCCCCGGAAGATGTTGACCTCGATCTGCTCCAGGTCGAGCAGATCGACCAGTTTCTCGGCGGGGTTCGTCATCACAGGTTCTCCACTGTCGGGTCCGGCGGGCCGGGCGGGGCCGCCCGCGGTGGCTTGCGGATTCCGGTCAGAGCTCGCCGAGCTCGCCGACCGAGGTGACCCGGATGACGGCCCGGCCCTCCTCGTCGGACGCGGCGAGGTCGACCTCGGCGCTGATGCCCCAGCCATGGTCGCCGTTCGGGTCGGCGAAGGTCTGGCGGACGCGCCACAGGCCGTGCGCCGGGTCCTCCTCGATCTGGAGGAGCCTCGGGCCGCGCGCGTCGGGGCCGGTGCCGAGGTCGTCGTACTCGTCCCAGTACGCGTCCATGGCCTCGCCCCAGGCGTCGGCGTCCCAGCCGGACTCGGCGTCGAGCTCGCCCAGCTGGTCGACGTGGTCCAGGGCCGCGAGCTCGACCCGGCGGAACATGGCGTTGCGGACCAGCACGCGGAAGGCGCGGGAGTTGGCCGTGACCGGCTTGACCTGGTCGGCCTTCTCCTGGGCCTGCTCCGCCGTCTCCACCTCCGGGTTCGCCAGCTGCTCCCACTCGTCGAGGAGGCTGGAGTCGACCTGGCGGACCAGCTCGCCCAGCCAGGCGATGAGGTCTTCCAGGTCCTCGGACTTCAGGTCGTCGGGGATGGTGTGGTCCAGCGCCTTGTACGCGCTGGCCAGGTAGCGCAGGACGATGCCCTCGGTGCGGGCCAGCTCGTAGAAGGAGGTGAACTCGGTGAAGGTCATCGCGCGCTCGTACATGTCGCGGATGATCGACTTCGGGGAGACGGGGTGGTCCCGCACCCACGGGTGGCTCTTGCTGTAGACGTCGTAGGCGTGGACGAGCAGCTCTTCGAGGGGCTTGGGATAGGTCACCTCCTGGAGGCGCTCCATCCGCTCCTCGTACTCGATCCCGTCGGCCTTCATCGCGCCGACCGCGATGCCCCGCTCCTTGTTCTGCTGGGCCGCCAGGATCTGGCGCGGGTCGTCCAGCGTGGACTCGACGACGGAGACCATGTCCAGGGCGTAGGAGGGGGACTCCGGGTCCAGCAGGTCGAAGGCGGCCAGCGCGAAGGTGGACAGCGGCTGGTTCAGCGCGAAGTCCTGCTGGAGGTCGACGGTGAGCCGGATCGTGCGGCCCTCGGCGTCCGGGGTGTCGAGCTTCTCGACGACGCCGCCGTCCAGCAGCGAACGGTAGATCGCGATGGCCCGGCGGATGTGGCGCAGCTGGGCCTTGCGCGGCTCGTGGTTGTCCTCCAGGAGGTGGCGCATTGCCTGGAAGGCGTCGCCGGGACGGGCGATCACCGAGAGCAGCATGATGTTGGTGACCTTGAAGCGGGAGGTCAGCGGCTCCGGGTCGGCGGCGATCAGCTTCTCGAAGGTGGTGTCCGACCAGGCCACGAAGCCCTCGGGGGCCTTCTTGCGGACCACCTTGCGGCGCTTCTTCGGGTCGTCGCCGGCCTTCGCGAGGGCCTTCTCGTTCTCGATGACGTGCTCGGGAGCCTGCGCGACCACGAAGCCGGCGGTGTCGAACCCGGCCCGGCCGGCCCGGCCGGCGATCTGGTGGAACTCCCGCGCGCGCAGCGTGCGGACGCGGTTGCCGTCGTACTTGGTGAGCGCGGTGAACAGCACCGTGCGGATGGGGACGTTGACGCCCACGCCGAGGGTGTCGGTGCCGCAGATGACCTTCAGCAGGCCGGCCTGGGCCAGCTTCTCGACCAGGCGCCGGTACTTGGGCAGCATGCCCGCGTGGTGGACGCCGATGCCGTGGCGGACGTAGCGGGAGAGGTTCTGGCCGAACTTGGTGGTGAAGCGGAAGTTGCCGATCAGCTCCGCGATCTTGTCCTTCTCCTCGCGGGTGCACATGTTGATGCTCATCAGCGACTGCGCCCGCTCGACCGCCTGGGCCTGGGTGAAGTGCACGATGTAGACCGGGGCCTGCCGGGTCTCCAGCAGCTCGGTGATGGTGTCGGTGATCGGCGTGGTCACGTACTCGTACGAGAGCGGCACGGGCCGGGTCGCGGAGCGGACCACCGAGGTCGGGCGGCCGGTCCGGCGGGTCAGGTCGTCCTCGAACCGCTTCACGTCGCCGAGGGTCGCCGACATCAGGACGAACTGCGCCTGGGGCAGTTCCAGCAGCGGGATCTGCCAGGCCCAGCCGCGGTCCGGCTCCGCGTAGAAGTGGAACTCGTCCATCACGACCTGGCCGATGTCGGCGTACTTGCCGTCGCGCAGGGCGATGGAGGCCAGCACCTCGGCGGTGCAGCAGATCACCGGGGCGTCGGCGTTCACGGACGCATCGCCGGTCAGCATGCCGACGTTCTCGGTGCCGAAGAGCTTGCACAGGTCGAAGAACTTCTCCGACACCAGCGCCTTGATGGGCGCGGTGTAGAAGGTGACCTTGTCCTGGGCCAGTGCGGTGAAGTGCGCCCCGGCCGCCACGAGGCTCTTGCCGGACCCGGTCGGGGTCGACAGGATCACGTTCGCGCCGGAGACGACCTCGATCAGTGCCTCCTCCTGTGCCGGGTACAGGGTGATGCCCTGGTCCTCCGCCCACGAGGAGAAGGCCTCGAAGAGGGCGTCGGGGTCGGCGGTCGGCGGGAGCTGATCAATGAGGGTCACGCCCCCCATCTTGCCTGGCTTCCCCCCGGAAGAGGGAACCGGCGGACGGAACGAAGATCATCGCGGGTACGCTGGGCCGTCGCGGCGGCCCGACCGGAACCCTCCACAGGGCCCCACCACAACAGGAGCGGGGCGGGGAACGAGCATGATGGGGCCGGCACACTCACTGTCAGGGGCGGCGGCCTGGCTGGGGGTGGGCGCGGCCGCGGCGGCGTCCGGACACCCGATGCCCTGGCCGGTGCTGGTCGTCGGCGCCCTCATCTGCGCCGGCGCGGCCCTCGCCCCCGACCTCGACCACAAGTCGGCGACGATCTCGCGCGCCTTCGGCCCCCTTTCCCGGGGCCTGTGCGAGGTGGTCGACAAGCTCTCCTACGCCGTCTACAAGGCGACCCGCTCCCCGCGCGACGCCCGCCGCAGCGGGGGCCACCGCACCCTGACCCACACCTGGCTCTGGGCCGTGCTGATAGGCGCCGGTTCCTCGGCCGTCGCGGTCGGCTTCGACCGCTGGGGCGTGCTGGCGATCCTCTTCGTGCACCTGGTGCTGGCCGTCGAGGGACTGCTGTGGCGGGCGGCCCGGATGTCCAGCGACGTCCTGGTCTGGCTCCTCGGCGCGACCAGTGCGTGGATCCTGGCCGGGGTGCTCGACGAGCCGGGCAACGGCGCGGGCTGGCTGTTCACCGGCCCGGGCCAGGAGTACCTCTGGCTCGGCCTGCCGGTCCTCCTCGGCGCTCTGGTCCACGACATCGGCGACGCGCTGACGGTCTCCGGCTGCCCGGTCCTGTGGCCCCTGCCCATAGCGGGCAAGCGCTGGTACCCGGTGGGCCCGCCGAAGATGATGCGCTTCCGAGCCGGAAGCTGGGTCGAGCTCAAGGTGCTCATGCCGGTCTTCATGCTCCTCGGCGGCATGGGCGGCGCGGCGGCCCTCGGCTTCATCTGAGCCCCCGGCCGCCCGCCGCCGCCACACCCGCGCCCCGGCCCCGTCAGCCGTGCCAGGACCGCCACAGGGCCGCGTACGCCCCGTCGGCCGCCACCAGTTCGTCGTGCGAGCCGAGTTCGCTGATCCGGCCGCCCTCGACCACCGCGATCACGTCCGCGTCGTGCGCGGTGTGCAGCCGGTGCGCGATCGCGATCACGGTCCGGCCGTCCAGCACCCGCGCCAGCGAACGCTCCAGGTGCCGGGCCGCACGCGGGTCCAGCAGCGAGGTCGCCTCGTCCAGCACCAGCGTGTGCGGATCCGCCAGCACCAGCCGGGCCAGCGCGACCTGCTGGGCCTGGGCCGGGGTCAGCGCGCTCCCGCCGGAGCCCACCTCGGTGTCCAGTCCCGCCTCCAGGGCCCGCGCCCAGCCGTCGGCGTCCACCGCGCCCAGCGCCGCCCACAGCTCGGCGTCCGCCGCACCCGTCCGGGCCAGGCGCAGGTTGTCCCGCAGGGTCCCCACGAACACGTGGTGCTCCTGGTTGACCAGCGCCACGTGCTCGCGCACCCGCTCCGCCGGCATCCGCGACAGCCGGGCCCCGCCGAGCGTGACCTCGCCCGTCCGCGGCGCGTAGACGCCCGCCAGCAGCCGGCCCAGCGTGGACTTGCCCGCCCCCGAAGGACCCACCAGTGCCATCCGGGTGCCCGGCGGCACGGACATCGACACCCGGTGCAGGACGTCCACGCCCTCCCGGTAGCCGAAGCGGACCTCCTGCGCCCGCACGTCCCGGCCCTCCGGGGCGACCGCCCGGTCACCGGCGTCCGGCTCGATCTCCCGCACGCCCACCAGCCGCGCCAGCGACACCTGCGCGATCTGCAGCTCGTCGTACCAGCGCAGGATCAGGCCGATCGGGTCGACCATCATCTGCGCCAGCAGCGCCCCCGTGGTCAGCTGGCCCACCGACATCCAGCCCCGCAGCACGCAGTAGCCGCCGACCAGCAGCACCGCGCCGAGGATCGTCACATAGGTGACGTTGACGACGGGGAACAGGACCGTCCGCAGGAACAGCGTGTACCGCTCCCACGCCGTCCACTCCTTGATCCGCCGCTCCGACAGCTCGATCCGCCGCCCGCCCAGGCGGTGCGCTTCGACGGTGCGCCCCGCGTCGACCGTCTCGGTCAGCACGGCCGCGACCGCCGCGTACCCGGCGGACTCCGAACGGTAGGCCGCGGGAGCCCGCCGGAAGTACCAGCGGCACCCGACGACCAGCACCGGCAGGGCCACCAGCGCGGCCAGCGCCAGCGGCGGCGCGGTGACCGCGAGCGCGCCGTACAGCAGCCCGGCCCACACCACGCCGATCGCCAGCTGCGGCACGGCCTCGCGCATCGCGTTGGCCAGCCGGTCGATGTCGGTGGTGATCCGCGACAGCAGGTCGCCGGTGCCGGCCCGCTCCAGGACGCCCGGCGGCAGGCCGACCGACCGCACCAGGAAGTCCTCGCGCAGGTCGGCCAGCATCTCCTCGCCGAGCATCGCCCCGCGCAGCCGCACCAGCCGCACGAAGCAGGTCTGCACGGCCAGCGCGAGCGCGAAGAGCAGCGCCACGCGCCCCAGGTGGAGTTCGCGCGCCCCCGCAGAGAGGTCGTCCACGACCTGCCCCAGCAGGTACGGGCCGGCCATGGAGGCGACCACCGCGACCGCGTTGACCGCCACCAGCAGCACGAAGGCCCGCCGGTGCCGCAGCAGCAGCCCGCGCACGTAGCCCCGTACGGTCGCCGACGTGCCCACCGGCAGGGTGGCGGCCGTCTCGGGGGCCGCCGGGTCGTAGGACGGCGGAGCCACGCCGATCATGCGGATTCCTCGATCCCTGTGAGTTCCTCGGCCGGTACGGCCGGTACGGCCGGCACATCCGGTACGGCCGCGCCGGCCCCGGCCGACCGCTGTTCCTCTTCCGTCTCCCGGGTGACGACCGCCCGGTAGCGGGGCTCCCCGCGCATCAGCCCGCGGTGGGTGCCCGCCGCCACCGCCTTCCCCTCGTGGACCAGGACGACCCGGTCCGCGCGGTCCAGCAGCAGCGGCGAGGAGGCCAGCACCACCGTCGTGCGCCCGGCGCGCAGCTCCGCGATCCCCTCGGCGATCCGCGCCTCGGTGTGCGAGTCCACCGCCGACGTCGGCTCGTCCAGCACGAGCACCTCCGGGTCGGTCAGCAGGGACCTGGCCAGCGCGAGCCGCTGGCGCTGCCCGCCCGACAGGGACCGGCCGCGCTCGGTGATCCGGGCGTCCATCGGGTCCTCCACGCCCTCGGGGGCCGACTGGAGCAGGGCGTCCAGCACGTCCCCGCACCGGGCGGCGGCCAGCGCGGCGGCCGCCGTGACCGACCCGGAGGCCGGTACGTCGAACAGCTCCCGCAGCGTCCCGGACAGCAGCACCGGGTCCTTGTCCTGTACGAGGACCAGCCCGCGCGCGGCGTCCAGCGCGAGTTCGTCCAGCGCGACCCCGCCCAGCAGCACCGGGGCCGCCGCGCCGGCGCCGTCCACCGGGTGCCCGCCGAGCCGCTCCGCGAGCCGTCCCGCCAGGTCCGGGTCCCCGCACACGACCGCCGTGAACCGCCCGCCCGGAGCCAGCAGCCCCGTCCCCGGGTCGTACAGGTCCCCGCCCGGCGCCGGAGCGGCCGCCGGCCCGGCCGCGGATCCCTCCGTCCCGTCCTCCGTACGCGTCAGCGACAGAACGCGGGCCGCCCGCGCCGCCGAGGGCCGCGAGAAGGAGTAGGCCTGCGCGATCTCCTCGAAGTGCCGCAGCGGGTACAGCATCGTGGCCACGGCGCTGAAGGCCGCGACGAGTTCGCCGACCGCCAGCCGGCCGTCCCGCACGAGCACCGCCCCGTACCAGACCACGGTGATCAGCAGGGCGCCCGGCAGCAGCACCTGGATCGCGGAGATCAGCGCCCACATCCGGGCGCTGCGCACGGCCGCCTCGCGGACCTCCTGGGAGGCCTCCCGGTAGCGGCCCAGGAACAGTTCCTCACCGCCGATGCCGCGCAGCACCCGCAGGCCCGCCACGGTGTCCGAGGCCAGCTCTGTGGCCCTGCCCGCCTTCTCCCGCTGGAGGTCCGCCCGCCGCGTGGCGCGGGGCAGCAGCGGCAGCACCGACAGGGCGAGCACCGGCAAGCCCGCCGCGACGACCACGCCGATGGCCGGCGCGTAGAAGAGCAGGCCCACGCAGAGGGCGACGACCGCGAAGGCGGCGGCGAGGAAGCGGGACACCGCCTCGACGAACCATCCGATCTTCTCGACGTCACCCGTCGAAACGGTCGTGACCTCTCCCGCCGCGACCCGGCGGGTCAGTGCCGAGCCCAGCTCGGCGGTCTTGCGGGCGAGGAGCTGCTGCACCCGCGCGGCCGCGGTGATCCAGTTGGTGACGGCGGTGCGGTGGAGCATGGCGTCGCCGGCCGAGATGGCCACCCCGGACAGCAGCAGCAGTCCGCCGGCCAGCAGCAGCCCGCCGCCGTCGCGGTCCACGACGGCCCCGACGCCCACCCCGACCGTGTACGGGAGCCCGGCCACCCCGCAGAAGTGCACGAGGCCCCAGGCCAGGCTCCGGGCCTGGCCGCCGAGCTGCCCCCGGCCCAGCCACCAGAGGAACCGGGGCCCGGAGCGGGCGTCGGGTACCCCGGGATCCGGATAGGGAAGATCGCTGATCTGCATGACGCCCCATGACTGGTCGAATGAGTGCAACCCGCGCAAGGTTCGTCTCATGGACCGGACCGCGGCAATCGATTTTCCGGCCCGGGGGCGCGTGCACGGCGCCTGCTCCCGCGTACGCGCTCCTTTGTGCGCCGGCCCGTTCAGGGGCGCGTCGCGCGCTCCAGCTCGACCAGCACCGAGTGGTAGGGGCGGCCCGTGGCCCGGTCCATGCCCACCTCGCACATCCGGTTCGCCGACAGGTACGCGTCGAACTGCCGTGCCGTCACCTCCGCGGCCTCCCGCGCCGTCGCCGCGGCCGTCAGTTCCGGGTGCAGCATCCCCCGGTCGCCCGCGAAGGCGCAGCAGCCCGCGTCGTCCGGGACCACCACCTCCGCGGCGCAGGCCCCGGCCACGGCCCGCAGCTGCGCCTCGTCGCCGAGGTGCCGCGTCGAGCAGGTCGGGTGGAGGACGGCCGAGCCGACGGTGCGCCGGACCTCCAGGTGCGGCAGCAGCTCCTCCGCCGCCCACACGACGGAGTCGACGATCCGCAGCTCGGCGTGGAGGGCCAGGTTGTCCGCGGTCAGGAACGGGACCACCTCGCGGGCGAGGCCCAGGGTGCAGGAGGACGCGTCCACCACCAGCGGGAGGCGGCCCCCGGCGGTCCAGCCCCAGGCGGCCTCGACGATCCGGTTGGCCATCAGCCGGTTGCCGGCCTCGTAGCCCTTGGAGTGCCAGATCGTCGCGCAGCAGGTACCGGCCACGTCGCGGGGGATCCACACCGGCTTGCCGGCCCGCTCCGACACGGCCACCACCGCCTCCGGCAGCGACGGACCGGGATCCCCCGCGGGCCCGCCGAAGATCCGGTTGACGCAGGCCGGGTAGTACACGGCGGCCGCGCCCACCCGCCGGGTCGCGGGCAGCCGGCGCGCGGCGGCCCCGGGCACCTGCGGCAGCCACTCGGGCACCAGGTCGGGGCGCACGGCCTTGCGCGCCGCCCCCGTGACGGCCTCCAGCACCCGGTCCCCGAGGGCGTGCGTGATCTTCCCGGAGGCGGCCACGGCCAGCCGGGCACCGGCCTCGACGGCCCGGAACCGCCGGGCGGCCAGCTCGGCGGCCCGCTCCTCGCGCGCACTGTGCCGGCGGTGGCGGAAGTCCCGCATCAGCGCGCCAGTGTCGATTCCGACCGGGCAGGCGAGCATGCAGGTGGAGTCGCCCGCGCAGGTGTCGACGGCGTCGTAGCCGTAGGCGTCGAGCAGCGCGGCGAGCACGGGGGAGCCCGGCCGCTGGCGGGTCATCTCGCGGCGCAGCACGATCCGCTGGCGCGGAGTGGTCGTCAGGTCCCCGCTGGGGCAGGTCGGTTCGCAGAACCCGCACTCGATGCAGGGGTCGGCCACGTCCTCCACCCGCGGGATCGTCTTCAGCCCGCGCAGGTGGGCCTGCGGGTCCCGGTCGAGCAGGACGCGCGGGGCCAGCACCGAGTCCGGGTCGACGAGCCGCTTGGTGCGCCACATGAGGTCGGCCGCTTCGGCCCCCCACTCCAGCTCCAGGAAGGGGGCCATGTTGCGGCCGGTGGAGTGCTCGGCCTTCAGCGAGCCGTCGAACCGTTCCACCGTGAGGTGGCAGAAGGCGTCCATGAAGGCCGCGTACCGGTCGACGTCGGCGGGCTCGGCGGCGTCGAAGGCCAGCAGGAAGTGCAGGTTGCCGTGGGCGGCGTGACCGGCGACGGCGGCGTCGAAGCCGTGCTCCGCCTGGAGCGCCAGCAGCGCCTCGCAGGCCTCCGCCAGCCGCGACGGCGGCACCGCGAAGTCCTCGGTGATCAGGGTGGTGCCGGGCGGGCGGGCCCCGCCGACGGCGGTGACGAAGGCCTTGCGGGCCTTCCAGTACCCGGCGATGGCGGCCGGGTCGCTCGTGAAGGCGTTGGTGATCGAGGGGACCGGTGCGACCAGCTGCAGGGCGGGCAGCACCGCGGCCGCGCGGCGCTCGTACTCGGCGCGGGCCCCCGCGTCCGGCGCCCGGAACTCCACCAGCAGCGCGGCGGTGTCCTTCGGCAGCTCCGCCCAGTCGGCGGGCACGCCCGCGACGCTGACCGAGGCGCGCAGGGTGTTCCCGTCCATCAGCTCGACGGCGATGGCGCCCGCCTCGTTGAACAGCGGTACGGCGGCGGCCGCGGCGGGCACGGACGGGAAGAAGAGCAGCGCGCTCGTGAGCTCGCGGTCCAGGGGCAGGGTGTCGAAGACGACCTCGGCGATGAAGCCGAGCGTGCCCTCCGAGCCGACCATCAGGCCGCGCAGGATCTCGACGGGCGTGGTGCCGTCCAGGTAGGCGTCGAGCCGGTAGCCGGTGGTGTTCTTGATCTCGTACTTGGCCCGGATCCGGGCGACGAGGGCCGGATCCGCCTCGATCTCCCGCTTGAGCTCCATCAGCCCGTGGCACAGGCCCGGTTCCGCGCGGGCCAGCTCCTCGTCCGCGAGCGGGTCGGCGGTGTCCACGACGGTGCCGGTCGGCAGGACCAGGGTGAGGGAGGACAGGGTGCGGTACGAGTTCCTCGTGGTCCCGGCCGTCATGCCGGAGGAGTTGTTGGCGACGACCCCGCCGAGGGTGCAGGCGACGGCGCTGGCCGGGTCCGGGCCCAGGATCCGGCCGTGCCGGGCGAGGGCGGCATTGGCCCGGAACACGGTGGTGCCGGGCCGGATGCGGGCGCGCCGGCCCTCCTCCAGGACCTCGACGCCGGCCCAGTGGCGGCGTACGTCGACGAGGATGTCCTCGCCCTGGGCCTGGCCGTTCAGGGAGGTCCCGGCGGCCCGGAAGACCACCTCGCGCTGTTTCCCGTGGGCGTACGAGAGGACGGCGGAGACGTCGTCGATGTCCTCGGCGACCACCACGACCTGCGGGACGAACCGGTAGGGGGAGGCGTCGGTGGCGTAGCGGACCAGGTCGGAGACCTTCCACAGCACCTTCTCGGCGCCGAGCAGCTCGCTCAGCTCGGCGCGCAGGGCCGGCGGGGTGCCGCCGGCCAGGTGCTCGGGGACCCGGTCGGGGGCGGGGGCGCCGGTGCCGCGCGGGCGCAGGGCTCCCGGCTTCGGTTCGAGCAGCGGCATGAGCAGCCCCTTCGTCCGTCGCGGGTCCGGTACGGGCGCCGGGGCCGGCGCCCGTACCGCCCGTCTCAGCAGCGGCGCTCGGCGGGAGCGTCCGTGAGCGCGTTCAGCAGGCCGCCGAGCACCTCGCGCTGTCCGGCGGTCAATGGAGCAAGGATCTCCTCTGCGGCGTCGGTCCGCGCGTTGCGCAGACGGCGCAGCGTGGCGCGACCGGTTTCGGTGAGCTCGATCCGGATCACGCGGCGGTTCGCGGGGTCGGGCACGCGGCGCACGCAGTCGGCGGCCTCCAGCCCGTCCACGAGGGTGGTCACGGCACGCGGTACGACCTCAAGGCGCGTTGCCAGGTCGGCCATACGGGGCGGCTGGCCGCCGCCGTAGTGCGAGACGAGGCGCAGCAGCCGGCCCTGGGCGGGGGTGATCCCGAGGGGCTCCATGTGGTGCTTCTGGATGCGGTGGAGCCGGCGCGTGAGGCGCAGCAGCTGCTCGGCGAGGACGCCGTCGGTGGAATCGCGGGTGTCGGTCTCGGAACCGGTGCTCATACTGGGAACAGTATCAGGACCGGATTCATTGTGAGTATAGGTAACTATGAGCTAGGCTCATGGCAGTCTCGCCTGAAGGAGGCCCATGCCCCACGACGAACCGAAGTGGACCCCATCGAACGAAGCCCTCGACCCCACCCGCCCGCCCCCGGCGGACCGCCCCCGCGAACTGCGCCGCATCATCGGCCTGTTCCGCCCCTACCGCGGCCGGCTCGCCGTGGTCGGAGCGCTCGTCGGCGCCTCCTCGCTGGTCGGCGTGGCCTCGCCGTTCCTGCTCAAGGAGATCCTGGACGTCGCGATCCCCCAGGGACGGACCGGGCTGCTCAGCCTGCTGGCGCTCGGCATGATCCTCACGGCGGTCGTGACCAGCGTCTTCGGCGTGCTCCAGACGCTGATCTCCACCACCGTCGGCCAGCGCGTCATGCACGACCTGCGCACCGCCGTCTACGCCCAGCTCCAGCGGATGCCGCTGGCCTTCTTCACGCGGACCCGCACCGGCGAGGTGCAGTCCCGGATAGCCAACGACATCGGCGGCATGCAGGCCACCGTCACCTCGACCGCGACCTCGCTCGTGTCGAACCTGACCGCCGTGATCGCCACCGTCGTCGCGATGCTCGCGCTCGACTGGCGGCTGACCGCGGTCTCCCTCCTGCTGCTGCCCGTGTTCGTGTGGATCAGCCGCCGGGTCGGCAACGAGCGCAAGAAGATCACCACGCAGCGGCAGAAGCAGATGGCCGCGATGGCCGCGACCGTCACCGAGTCCCTCTCGGTCAGCGGCATCCTGCTCGGCCGCACCATGGGCCGCTCGCAGTCCCTCACCGACGCCTTCGCCGAGGAGTCCGAGAAGCTCGTCGGCCTGGAGGTGCGCGCCAGCATGGCCGGGCGCTGGCGGATGTCCACCATCGGCATCGTCATGGCCGCCATGCCCGCACTGATCTACTGGGCCGCCGGCATCGCCCTGCAGACCGGCGCCCCCTCGCTCTCCGTCGGCACCCTCGTCGCCTTCGTCACCCTCCAGCAGGGCCTGTTCCGGCCCGCGGTGAGCCTGCTGTCGACCGGTGTGCAGATCCAGACCTCGCTCGCACTCTTCGCCCGGATCTTCGAGTACCTCGACCTGCCGGTGGACATCACCGAGCGGGAGGAGCCCGTGCGGCTGGACCGCGCCCGGGGCGAGATCCGCCTGGAGGACGTCCACTTCGCCTACGAGGCGAAGACCGGCCCCACCCTCACCGGCATCGACATCACCGTCCCGGCCGGCGGCTCCCTCGCCGTGGTCGGCCCCACCGGCTCCGGCAAGAGCACCCTCAGCTACCTGGTGCCCCGCCTCTACGACGTGACCGGCGGTCGGGTCGCCCTCGACGGGGTCGACGTGCGCGACCTCGACTTCGACTCCCTGGCCCGGTCCATAGGCGTCGTCTCCCAGGAGACCTACCTCTTCCACGCCTCGGTCGCCGACAACCTGCGCTTCGCCAAACCGGACGCCACGCAGGAGGAGATCGTCGAGGCCGCCCGCGCGGCGCAGATCCACGACCACATCGAGTCCCTGCCCGACGGCTACGAGACCCTGGTCGGCGAGCGCGGCTACCGGTTCTCAGGCGGCGAGAAGCAGCGCCTGGCCATCGCGCGCACGATCCTGCGCGACCCGCCGGTGCTCATCCTCGACGAGGCGACCAGCGCCCTCGACACCCGCACCGAGCACGCCGTGCAGCGGGCCATCGACAACCTCTCCAAGGGCCGTACCACCATCACCATCGCGCACCGCCTCTCCACCATCCGCGATGCCGACCAGATCGTGGTCCTGGACGCCGGACGGATAGCCGAGCGCGGGACGCACGAGGAGCTGCTCGGGGCCGGCGGCCGCTACGCCGCACTGGTCCGCCGCGACCGGGACGCCGCCGCCCACGCGCCAGACCGGGAGCGCGGGGACTCCGGGAGAGGGCCCGCGGGGGAGCCCGTACCCACTCCGGTGAACGTGTGATCGTACGACCGGGGCGGGGTGTGGTGCCCGAAAGGCGCCGGTTCGGGCGTTAACGTGCCCGCATGCCTGACGAGCACCGGCCCTACCGGCCGCACCAGCCGCCACCGCGTCGCTCCCGGCTCACCCGGCGGGGCCGCCTGGTGCTCCTCTTCGGCGCGCTCCTCGGCATCGGGCTCGCCACGCTGGTGACCGGACCCCTGCTGCCCGAGGAGGAACCGCCCGAGAAGCCGCGCCGGCTGCTGATCCCCGAGGGCTGGCGGGCCGCGCAGGTCTACGCCGCCGTCGACCGCGAACTGCGCCTCCCCGCGGGCACCACCAAAGCGGCCGTCGCCACGACGGCCCTGGACCTGCCGGCGGAGGCGAAGGGCAACCCGGAGGGCTACCTCTTCCCGGCGACCTACCCGGTGACCAAGGAGTCCACCCCGGCCTCGCTGCTCTCGTTCATGGTGCGCACCGCCCACCGGAAGCTCGCCACCAAGGCCGTCGCCGACGGCGCCAAGGCGCACGGGATGACCCCGTACCAGACGGCCACCCTCGCCAGCGTCATCGAGGCGGAAGCCGACGGCCCGGCCGACATGGGCAAGGTCTCCCGGGTCGTCCACAACCGGCTGGCGAAGTCGATGCCGCTCCAGATGGACTCCACCATCAACTACGCCCTGGGCCGCAACACCGTGGACACCACGCTCGGCGACACCCGCATCGACCACCCCTTCAACACCTACGCGCGCCAGGGCCTGCCGCCCACCCCCATCGACAGCCCGGGCCTGCGGGCGCTGGCCGCCGCGGTCGCGCCGACACCCGGCGACTGGCTGTTCTTCGTCACCGTCAAGCCCGGCGACACCCGCTTCTCGGCGACCTACGAGGAACACAGGAAGCACGTCGCGGAGTTCAACCGGCTGCGCGCCGCCGCCGGACCGCCCGCGAAGGCCCCCGCCGCGAAATGAGCGGGCGCCGCCGCCGCGCCCCGGCCTACCATCGGCCGCCTGACGGACGCGCGGACACGGCGGGGGCGGCGAAGCATGGGGCGGTCATGGTGGACACGTCGTACGAGGACCCGCGCGCCCGCGCCGCCCCCGGCGGACGGCACCGCACCGCGGGCGGAGGAAGCGCACGAGGACCGGGAGGCGGCCGCCGCCCGGAAGCACCTGGAGGAACTCTGGGGCAGTGACGTGGCGGACTGGCAGCAGTGGCTGGCCCGTTCACCGGAGGGGGTCGACCTGCTCCTGTGGTGGCACCGGCAGCGCGCGCTCACCGCCCTCGTCGGCCCGGACGCCTACCGCGAACGCCTCGCCCTGCTGCTGTCCCGGGCCGCCCCGCGCGACATCGCCGCCATGGGCCTGGGCTGCAGCCGCCGGGTCGACCGGCGCTGCCGCACCCCGGAGGTCTGCGGCCAGGACCCCGTCCCGCACCCGCCCGGCAGCCCGGCCCCCCACCGGTCCGGACCCGTGCCCGGGGCGTGCAGCCGCTTCATCGACTGCTACACCGCGCACGAGGTCCGCGTCCACTTCTCCGAAGGCGACCGGCACAGTGCGGTGCTCCTGCTCCGGGGCGGACCGGACGAAGCCCGCATGTGGGTGGACGGTGTCCCCGTCGGAGAGGGACTGTGGCTGGACAACGGCGGTTGGTGGCAGGACGACCGGTTCTACGTGATCCGCGTCGGAGGCCCGGAAGACCATCCGCACCAGGGCCTCGGAGACATCGGCGACTGGCTCTACAGGATCGTCTCCCTCCTGGTCTACGACGCCGAGCGGGCCGTGGCGCACGTACTCGTCCCCGAGCCCTGCGAGGAATGGACGGACCCGGTGCTGGAGATCCGCGACGGCGTCGGCCGCGTCTACGCGACCGAGGAGGCCCGCGAAGCCGGCACCGCCGACCGGGAGTTCCCGCTGGACGGCCCGGTCCCGGACCCGGCCGGGGCCCCGGCCCCGGATCCCGGCCCGGCCGCGGGCTGAGACGCCGCCGGGCCGCGCGCCAGCAGGCGGCGTATCTCGCGCACCGCGGCGCCGCCCGCCCGGTTGGCGCCGATGGTCGAGGCCGAGGGGCCGTAGCCCACCAGGTGGACCCGTTCGTCGCGCACCGCCCTGGTCCCCTCCACCCGGATCCCGCCGCCCGGCTCGCGCAGCCGCAGCGGCGTCAGGTGGTCGACGGCCGCCCGGAATCCGGTGGCCCACAGGATCACGTCGGCGTCCACGCTCCGCCCGTCCTCCCACGCGACGCCGGCCGGGGTGATCCGGTCGAAGACGGGCAGCCGCTCCAGCACCCCGGAGTCCAGCCCCGCCCGCACGGCCTCCGTCAGGGCCAGCCCGGTCACGCTGACCACGCTCCGCGGGGGCAGTCCCCGCCGGACCCGTTCCTCCACCAGCGCCACCGCCGCCCGGCCCTCCGCCTCCCCGAAGGCCCCCTCGCGGAACACGGGAGGCCGCCGGGTGACCCAGGTGGTCCCGGCCGCCACCTCGGAGACCTCCAGCAGGTGCTGCACCGCCGAGGTGCCGCCGCCCACCACGACCACCCGGGCCCCGGCGAACGCCCCGGGGCCGGGGTAGTCCGCGGTGTGCAGCTGGCGGCCCCGGAACAGCTCCTGGCCCGGGTAGCGCGGCCAGAACGGCCGGTCCCAGGTCCCGGTGGCGTTGACCAGCGCCCGCGCCGACCAGCTCCCGGACGCGGACTCCACCAGCAGCCGCCCGCCGCCGCCCTCGCGCACGGCCGTCACGTCCACGGGCCGCCGCACCCGCAGCCCGAACCGCTCCTCGTACGCCGCGAAGTACTCCCCGATCACCTCGGACGAGGGCCGCAGCGGATCGGCGCCGGTCAGCTCCATGCCGGGCAGGGAGTGCATGCCGTGCACCTTGCCGTAGGTCAGCGTGGGCCAGCGGAACTGCCAGGCCCCGCCGGGGCGGGGGGAGTGGTCCAGCACCACGTGCCCGATGCCCGCCCGCGCCAGGTGGTAGGCGCTGGAGAGCCCCGCCTGACCGGCTCCGACGACCACCACGTCCACGTCCGCCGCGTCCCTCAGCATTTCGTTCACGGTTCTACCAACTCGCCGGGCCGGCGGGATCTTCCCGGACCGGCCCGCCCGCGCTCAGGCCGGGACGGGGGAGAGGTCGTGCAGGCGGCCGAGGCGGCCGCGGGTCTCCTCGTCCAGCGGGACGAAGGTCGTCAGCCGCGCGCCCGACGCCGGGCCCAGCCACAGGCTGGTGTGCTCCAGGCGCAGCAGCCCCACGTGGGCGTTGCGGATGTACTTGGTGTTGCCGCCCGCCGCGACCACCTCGTGCCGGGCCCAGATCTCCCGGAACTCCGGGGAGGCCGCCTCCAGCCGGGCCAGCAGGGTCTTCCAGGCGGGCTCCGCCAGGTGCCCGGCCATGGAGGCCCGGAACTTGGCCGCCAGCAGCCGGTTCACCTCCGGCATGTCGACGAGGGAGGCCCGCCAGTCCGCGTTGGTGAAGGCCAGCCACATGCAGTTGCGGTCCGCCGGAGGGAGCGCGTCCAGGTCGCACAGCAGCCGCCCGTACGTGCTGTTGTAGGCGAGGATGTCGTACCGGCTGTTCTGCACGCACGCCGGGATCGGGTCCAGCTGGTCGAGCATGGCCCGCAGGGCCGGGGTCACGCTCGGGCAGCGGGTGTCCGGCGCCGGGTCGGTGCTGCCCGCCAGCGCGAACAGGTGCGCGCGCTCGCTGGAGTCCAGCAGCAGGGCCCGCGCCAGCGCGTCCAGCACCTGCGGGGACACCTGGATCTCACGCGCCTGTTCCAGCCAGGTGTACCAGGTGACGCCGACGGCGGACAGCTGCGCGACCTCCTCGCGGCGCAGCCCCGGCGTCCGGCGGCGTCGGCCCCGGACCAGCCCCACCTGCTCGGGTGTGATCCGCTCGCGGCGGCTGCGCAGGAAGTCGGCGAGCTCGTGACGGCGCAGGTCGCTCTCGGGGGCAACAGTGGTCATGGCACCAGGGTGCCGCACCGCGCATCCCGTTGCCAGGTACTCCTGGTACCAGGATAAGGAGACTCTGGTACCAGGCTGAGCGGCGGTGGATCGTCTCTTCCGTGAGCGAAACAACCGTACGCACGACCCACCCGTCCCCGTCCGTTCCCGCGGTGGCCCCCGCCGTCCCGGCCACCGCCGCGGCGCCCGCCGTCCTCACCCCGCTCGGGCTGTTCACCGTCCTGCTGGGCGCGGCCCTCCCCCTGATCGACTTCTTCATCGTCAACGTGGCGCTGCCCGCCATCGACGCCGACCTCGCCGCCGGCCCGGCCATGCTGGAACTGGTCGTCGGCGGCTACGGGGTCGCGTACTCGGTGCTGCTGGTACTGGGCGGCCGGATCGGCGACACGGTCGGCCGGCGCCGGCTCTTCCTCGTCGGCATGGCCGCCTTCGGGCTGACCTCCCTGGCCTGCGGACTGGCGCCCACCGCCTGGACCCTGGTCGGCGCCCGCGTGGCCCAGGGCGCGGCGGCGGCCCTGATGCTGCCGCAGGTGCTCGCCACCATCCAGGCCACCACCCAGGGCCCGCGCCGGGCCCGCGCGATGAGCCTGTACGGAGCCACCGCGGGCCTGTCCATGGTCGCCGGGCAGATCCTCGGCGGGGTGCTGGTCGCCGCCGACGTGGCCGGGTCGGGCTGGCGTTCGGTGTTCCTCGTCAACGTGCCCGTGGTGGTGGCGGGGCTGATCCTCGCCGTCCGTGCCGTACCGGAGACCCGCTCGGACCGGCCGGCGTCGGTGGACGTCCCCGGCACCCTGCTGCTCGCCCTCACCCTGGTGTCCCTGCTGCTGCCCCTGACCGAGGGCCGGGCGGCCGGCTGGCCGCTGTGGACCTGGGTGTCACTGGCCGTGTCCCCCTTCGCGGCCCTGGCCTTCTACCTGACCGAGCGCCGCGCCGACCGCCTCGGGCGGACCCCGCTGGTGCCGCCGAGCCTGCTGCGCCTGGCGTCGCTGAGGCGCGGGCTGGTCATGCTGGTGCCGTTCTCGATCGGCTTCAGCGGCTTCATGTTCGCCGTCGCCGTGGCGCTCCAGCAGGGCCTGAGCATGGGCCCGGTGGCGGCGGGACTCGCCCTGGTGCCGCTGGCCCTGGCCTTCTTCGCCGCCTCGCTCGCCGGACCACGGCTGGTCGGCAGGTTCGGCAGCCGGGTCGTCACCGCCGGCGGGCTGATCCAGGCCCTCGGCATCGCACTGGTGCTGGCGGCCGCCTGGTACGGCTGGCCGGACCTCGGTCTGGCCGGACTGGCTCCGGGCGTCGCCGTCGCGGGCCTCGGCCAGGGACTCCAGCTGCCGGTGCTGATGCGGCTGATGCTCTCGGACGTCCCGGCCGACCGGGCCGGGGTGGGCAGCGGGGTCATGATCACCACGCAGCAGTCCTCACTGGCCCTGGGCGTGGCGACCCTCGGCACCCTCTTCCTCGCGCTGGCCGACTCGCTGGGGATGCGCGACGCGCTCGCCGTGACCCTGCTGGTCCAGCTGGGCCTGATCGTCGTCACGGTGGCCCTCAGCCTCCGCCTGCCGCGCGCGATGCGCTGAACGGCCCCCCCGGGGCCACGCCCCCCGGCGCCCCCCGGATGCCGTCAGGCGCGGGCGGCGGCCCCGCGCGCGAACAGCCACTCCTCGGCGGCGTCCGCGTCGAACTCCCGCTGGCCGCCCGCGAAGAGGAGCCCCGCCGCCGCGAACGCCGGATCGCCCGCGCTCTCCGCCACGTACGGGACCGCCACGCAGCCCATGCCGGCGGCGTGCGCGGCCAGCGCCCCCGGCGCCGCGTCCTCGACCACCACGCAGTCGGCGGGCCGGGCGCCGAGCCGGCGGGCCGCCTCCAGGAACACGTCCGGGGCGGGCTTGCCCCGCTCGACCTCCTCGGCGGAGACGACCGTCGTCAGCAGCGCGGCCAGCCCGGTGCCCTCCAGCACGGCGTCGATCGCCTCCCGCGAGGAGCCGGAGGCCACCGCCATCGGCACGCCCCGCGCGTGCAGCCGCTCCACGAAGGTCCGCATCCGGGGGAAGGCCTCCGTACGGGTGCGGGCCAGCTCCAGGTAGGCGGCGTTCTGCTCGGCCAGCAGCTGTTCGACCGGGGGCCGCAGGCCGTAGCGGTCCTTGAGGACCTCCAGGGTCTCCAGCGTGCCGATGCCGATGAACCGGGAGTGCTGCTCCCACGTGAAGTCGGGCACGCCGTGCCGCTCCAGGGTGAGGCGCCCCGACTCGTAGTAGTTCGGCTCGCTGTCCACGAGGGTGCCGTCGAGATCGAATATGACGGAGATCATCCGTTGTGCCCGTCCTGCCGGTCGTGTACCTGTCCCGGCCATCCTGTCAGGGTTTGGGCGCCGCCCGCCCCACGGACTCCACCAGCGGCAGCAGCCGGTGCGCCACCCGCTCCCGCAGGGCGACCTCCGTCCGGGTGCGGACCACCCCCGGAAGCCGGATCAGCCGCTGGATCACGTCCTCCAGATGCCCGGCGTCCCGGGCCACCACCCGCGTCAGCAGGTCCCCGCCACCAGTGATCGAGAAGGCCTCGACGATCTCCGGAACGGTCGCCAGCGCGTCCCCGACCTCGTCCAGATGCCCCTGGGTGACCTCGATGTGCACGAACGCCAGCACCGGATGCCCCAGCGCGGCGGGGGAGAGGACCGGACCCGAACCGGTGATCACCCCGGTGCGCTCCAGCCGGTCCAGCCGGGCCTGGAGGGTGCCGCGCGCCACGCCGAGGATCCGGGCGTACTCGCGGACACTGGTGCGCGGCTGCTCGATCAGCAGGCGCAGGATCCGGGTGTCGAGCTCGTCCACCGCCATGTCAGGACTGTACGTCAGGACTGTACCAATCGCCCGGATCATCCCGTCGCCGGGACGAGCGCACCCGATCACGGGGAACGACCGCACCCGATCACGGGAAGCGACCGCATCCGATCACGCCCCCGGCACCGAAGAACGGGGTGACGGCCGAACCGGGCGACAGCCGCCGCCCCCGGCCGCCACCCCCCGCCCCCGACACGGAGCCGAGCGCATGAACACCGCAGTGGTCCTGTACACCTCCGACCTGCGCGTGCACGACCATCCGCCGCTGCGCGCCGCCCTCTCGTCCTGCGACCGGATCGTCCCGCTCTTCGTCCGTGACCGGGCCATCGAGGACTCCGGCTTCGCCGCGCCCAACCGGCTGGCCTTCCTCGCCGACTGCCTCGCCGACCTCGACGCGGCCCTGCGCGAGCGCGGCGGCCGCCTCGTCCTGCGCTCCGGGGACGCCGTCGCCGAGGTCTGCGCGCTCGTCCAGGAGGCCGACGCCGACGAGGTGCACATGGCCGCGGGCGTCAGCGGCTACGCCCGGACCCGCGAGGAACGGCTGCGTGAGGCACTGGAGGCACAGGGGCGCCGGCTCTACACCCACGACACGGTGGTCACGGCGGTCGCCCCCGGAGCGGTCGTCCCCGCCGGCTCGGGCGCCGACCACTTCTCCGTCTTCACCCCCTACCTGCGCCGCTGGACGGAACTGCCCCAGCGGGCCGTGGCCGCCGCCCCGCGCCGCGTACGCGTCCCCGAGGACATCGGCTCCGAGGAGCTGCCCCGCCGCGCGGCCGTCGCCGGAACCTCCCCGGGCCTCGCACGCGGCGGCGAACGCGAGGCCCGGCGGCTGCTGGCCAACTGGCTGCGCTCCGGCATCACCCGCTACGAGGACACCCACGACGACCTCGCCGCGGACGCCACCTCCCGGCTCTCCCCGCACCTCCACTTCGGCACCCTCTCGCCCGCCGAGGCCGTCCAGCGCTCCGCCGCGGCCGGCGGCGCCGGAGCCGAGGCCTTCGTCCGGCAGCTGTGCTGGCGCGACTTCCACCACCAGGTCCTCGCCGCCCGCCCCGAGGCCGCCACCGCGGACTACCGCACCCGGCACGACCACTGGCGCACCGGACCGGCCGCCGAGGAGGAGCTCCAGGCCTGGAAGGACGGCCGCACCGGCTACCCGGTGGTCGACGCCGCCATGCGCCAGCTGGGCCACGAGGGCTGGATCCACAACCGCGGCCGCCTGCTGGCCGCGAGCTTCCTCGCCAAAAGCCTCTACGTCGACTGGCGGGCCGGCGCCCGCCACTTCCTGGACCTCCTCGTGGACGGGGACGTCGCCAACAACCAGCTCAACTGGCAGTGGGTGGCCGGCACCGGCACCGACACCCGCCCCAACCGGGTCCTCAACCCCGTCCGCCAGGGCCTCAAGTACGACCCCGACGGCCGCTACGTCCACCGCTGGGTGCCCGAGCTGGCCGGACTGCCCGCGCCCCGCGTCCACGAACCCTGGCGGCTGCCCGGGACCGAGCGCGCCCGGTACGACTACCCGCCGCCGCTCGTGGAACTCGCCGACGCCCTCGACCGCTTCCGCCAGGCGCGGCCCGGCGCGGCACCGGGCGGCGTACCGTAGGCCGGTGGACCCCGAACCCGCCCTGAGCACCGGCGCCGTCGCCCGCCGCCTCGGGGTCTCCCCGACCACGCTGCGCTCCTGGGAGCGCCGCTACGCCATCGGCCCGGCCCACCGCGAGGACGGACGGCACCGCCGCTGGACGCCCCGGGACATCGCCCGCCTGGAGGAGATGTGCCGGCTCACCGCGCGGGGCGTGCCCCCGTCCGAGGCGGCGCGGGTCGCGCTCGGCGCAGCACCCGCCGCCCGCGCGGGCGGGAGGGCGGCGGCCGTGGTGCCGGGCGGGCCCGGTGCCCTCCCCCTCGGGGAGGCGCGGCCGGAGGGACGGGGGCTCGCACGGGCCGCCGTACGCCTGGACCAGCCGGCGGTGGCGGAACTGCTGGAGGCCGCCCTGGCGGAACACGGCCTGGTCACGGCCTGGGAGGAGGTCATCGCGCCGACCCTGCACGCGGTCGGCCGCAAGTGGGCCTCGGCGGGGGAGCGTTACGTCGAGGTGGAGCATCTGCTGTCCTGGCAGGTCTCCGCCGCCCTGCACCGGATCCGCCCCGCGCCGGACCAGGTGCGGGTGCCCCCGGTGCTCCTCGCGTGCGTGCCCGGGGAGCTGCACAGCCTGCCCATCGAGGCCCTGGCGGCCGCCCTCGGCGAACGGGGCGTGCCGGTACGGATGTTCGGCGCCGCCCTGCCCGCCGGGGCGCTGTGCGACGCGGTACGGCGTACGGGTCCCCGTGCCGCCGTGCTCTGGGCGCACTCCCGCACCACCGCGGACCGGGCCCTGGCCCGCTCGGTCGCCGGCATCGAGTGGGGGCTGCGCGGCGCCCGCGGCCACTCGGCGCTCCTGCTCGCCGGACCCGGCTGGGGCCCGGAGGCCCAGGGGCCGCGCACCGGGCGGCTGTTCGGGCTGCGCTCCGGCCTCGGCGTCATCGCGGACCTGGTGGCCGGGCAGGCTCCAGCGACCGCCGCAGGGCGTGCAGGGCCCGCCGCATATGGCTCTTGACGGTACCCAGCGGGAGTCCGGTGCGTTCCGCGATCTGGCTCTGGCTCAGATCGGCGTAGAAGGCCAGGCACAGCACCCGCCGCTGGGCCGCGGGAAGCCGGGCCAGCTCCCCGAGGACCAGCACCCGGTCCACGGCCCGGTCCGGCGGCAGCCCCTGCGCCCCCTCGTGCGGCTCCCCGGCGCGCCGCGCGGCGGCCCGCACCACCCGGGCCAGCCGCACCCGGGCCTCCAGGGCGTCGGCCACCTTGTGCCGGGTGATGCCGGTCAGCCAGGCCCCCATCCCGCCGGGCCCCGGACGGTACCCGGCCCGGCCGCGCCAGGCGGCGAGGAACACCTGCTGGGCGACGTCCTCGGCCTCGCGGGGATCACCCAGGGCGCGCAGGGCGAGGGCGTGCACCATGGGCCGCCAGCGCCGGTAGACGGCCTCCGCGCACGCCTCGTCGCCGGCGGCGAACCCGGCGGCGAACCCGGGCTCCGCGGCGGGGTCGGCGGCACGGGCGGGGGCGTCGTCCTGCGGACGGCAGCCCTGCGGGGGAACGGTGTCCATACGACGAGCCTCCCGAGACCGCGCCGGGGACTCCACTTGCACCGTTTCCGCATCGATTCTGACCCCCGTTCCCGCTCGGCAGCGCCGGGCCGGTCCCCGCTCAGCAGGTGCCGGGGCGCAGCGCCGGCTGCCGTACGTAGGCCAGGCCGACCGCGCACACCAACGCCGACGCCGGCAGCAGCAGCCAGTTCACCGTCCACCCGGCCCGCACCATCAGGGCCCCCGTCAGCCCGCCCGCGAACATCGCGGCGACCGCCCACGCCCGCCGCCCCCACGCCCCCGTGCCGTATCCGAAGGCGCTGTCGTGCCCCAGCGCCGAGCCGCCCAGGAGTCCCGTCATCGACCGGGTCACCAGGGTCGTCGGCACCCCCGGCATGTTGACCCGCATGCTGGTGACGTTGCGGAAGCCCATCGCCACCGCGAGGACGGAGGCCGTCATCAGGTGCCGCGCGGCCGGGTTCCCGTACCGCGGCGGCACGCCCCACCCGACGCAGGCGGCGGCCAGGAGCAGCGCCGCCTCCACCGCCAGGCCGATCGTGAACCAGTGCCGCCCGCGGGCCTGCGCGGCGCCCTCCAGCCGGGCCGCGCACACCGCGCCGACCGCGAACGACAGCAGCGACACCCCCGACGCCAGCGCGGGCAGGCTCCCCTGATGGGCCGTGCCGAAGGCGAGGAAGAGCACGTTGCCGGTCTGCATGGCGGTGAACACCGGCCCCAGGGCCAGCAGGCTGACGGCCTCGATCAGCCCGGTCACCCAGGTCAGCACCAGCAGCAGGACGGTCAGCCGCCTGCATTCACGCACGTCCATGAAGCCCGACAGTGACACGCCCGCCCGGCTCCGGCGGCCCGACATGCCGGGCCCGGGCCCGCCGCCATAGGGTCCGGACATGAGTGAACTGCTACTGGTGAGGCACGGGGAGACGGCGTGGAGCGCGAACGGGCGCCACACGGGGCTGACCGACGTGCCGCTGACCGCGCGGGGCGCCGACGAGGCCCTCTCGCTGGCCCCCTTCTTCCGTGACCGGGAACCGGCCCTGGTGCTGACCAGCCCCCTCAGCCGGGCCGTCGCCACGGCCGAACTCGCCGGGCTCACCGGCGGGATCCCCGAACCCGACCTCCACGAGTGGGACTACGGCGGCTACGAGGGCGTCACCACCGCGGAGATCCAGCGCACCCGCCCCGACTGGTCGCTGTGGACCGACGGCGTCCCGCCGGGCGACGCCCGGCACCCCGGAGAGCAGGCCGCCCAGGTGGGCGTCCGCGCCGACCGGGTCCTCGCCCGCGTCGCCGGGACGCTGAGCGCCGGCCGGGGCGACGTCGTACTCGTGGCCCACGGCCACTTCCTGCGCGTCCTGACCGCCCGCTACCTCGGCCTGCCCCCGCAGGACGGCCGGCTCTTCCTGCTGCGCACCGGCACGGTCAGCGTGCTGTCCACGGAGCACGGGCTCCCGGTCATCGCGGGCTGGAACACCCGCCCCTGACCACCCCTCAGGCCGCCTCCGGCGGCTCCGGCAGGGCCAGGCACAGGGCGTCGAGCGCCGCCGGGAACGCGTGCTCGGGCGGGGTGCCGTAGCCCAGTACCAGACCGTCCCGCGGGGCCATGGCGCTGTCCGGGTGCAGGTACGGCCCCAGCCCGTCCAGCGCCAGCCCCGCCCGCCGCGCCGCGCGCAGGGCGGCCGCCTCGGTGCCCGGCGGCAGTTCCAGTACCGCGTGCAGCCCGGCCGCGACCCCGCTGACCCGGACGTGCGGGGCCTCGGCCGCGAGCCGCGCCGCCAGCAGGTCCCGGCGGCGCCGGTAGACCTGCCGCATCCGGCGCAGGTGGCGGTCGTAGCCGCCCGAGGAGACGAACTCGGCCAGGGTGAGCTGATCCGTCACCCCCGACCACATCTCGCGCTCCCCCTTCGCCTCCAGGACCTCGTCCACCAGCCGGCCCGGCAGCACCATCCAGCCCATCCGCAGCGCGGGCGACAGGCTCTTGCTGACGGAGCCGACGTACACGATCCGCTCCGGGTCCAGGCCCTGCACGGCGCCGACCGGCTGGCGGTCGTAGCGGAACTCCCCGTCGTAGTCGTCCTCGACGACCAGCCCGCCGTGGGCCCGCGCCCAGTCCACCACCGCGGCCCGCCGCTCGGGGTGCAGCGGCCCGCCCGTCGGGAACTGGTGCGCGGGCGTGAGCAGCACGGCCCGCGCCCCCGTCGCCGGCAGCTCCCCGACCCGCGCGCCCCGGCCGTCCACGGTGAGCGGCACCGTCGCCCTCCCGGCACGCTCCAGGACCTCCCGGTGGAACGGCAGCCCGTACGACTCGACGGCGACCGGGCCCGTCAGGACCCCGCCCAGCAGCTCCAGCGCGTGCGCGAACCCGGAGCAGAGCACGATCCGGTCGGGGGAGGTCCGTACGCCCCGCGCCCGCGCGAGGTACTCCGTCAGCGCGCGCCGCAGCTCGATCCGGCCGCGCGGGTCCCCCACCCCGAAGGCGTCGTGCGGGGCGGCGGCCAGGGCCCGCCGGGCCGCACCCAGCCAGGCCGTACGGGGGAAGGCCGAGGCGTCCGGGGAGCTGGGCCGCAGATCGTGGACGGTACGCCGCCGCGCGGGCCGGGCGGGACCGCGCGGCCGCTCGGGCTCCAGCGGGACGGCCCGCTCCGCGACCCGGGTGCCCGCCCCCTGGCGCGCCGACAGCCAGCCCTCCTCGACCAGCTCCGCGTACGCGTCGGCGACGGTGTTGCGGGCGATCCCCAGGTCGGCGGCGAGCGACCGGTAGGGCGGCAGCCGGGTCCCCGGCGCCAGCCGCCCCGAGTGCACCGCCTCCCGCAGGGCGCGCATCAGCCGGGCGCGCAGGCTGCCGCCGCCGCTCAGGTCCAGGTGCAGATCACTGCCGCTGCCGCTGCCGCTGGCGTTGCCGCTGCCGCTGGGGCTCCGGCTGCCGTTGCCGTCGTCCGAGGGGCCTTCCACCGCCGCCGAATTGACCCAAGATCCCCGCATGGAAATGAACCCTACGCCCGGTCGATCACGCCCGTAGGTTCTTCACATGACAACTTTTCAGGTTCCCGAACGCATGAACTTCTCCGCCGTCGCCCCCCGGGTCTTCAAGGCCGTCCTCGCCCTCGACGCCGCCGCCCGCAAGGGCCTGGACCCCGTCCTGCTGGAACTCGTCCAGATCCGTGCCTCGCAGATCAACCGCTGCGCGTACTGCATCGACTACCACACCGGCGACGCCCGCAAGGGCGGCGAGTCGGAGGAGCGGATCTACCAGCTCTCCGCCTGGCACGACTCCAGCCTGTTCACCGAGAAGGAACGCGCGGCCCTCGCCCTGACCGAGGAGATCACCCTGCTGCCCGGCGGCGTCTCGGACGCCGTCTACGACGAGGCCGCGCGCCACTTCGGCGAGGAGGAACTGGCCCACCTGATCGCGCTCGTCTTCACCGTGAACACCTGGAACCGGATGAACGTCACCACCCGCAAGACCCCCGGCACCGAGTAACCCCGCCCGCCCCGCCCGCCTCGCGCGCGGCCGCCGTGTGCGTGACGATGCGTACATGAACGACGGCGACCGCGCCGGGGCGGGCAGCACCATCGGCGACGCCGGCCCCGAGGAGGGCCTGAAGGCCAACGCGATCGGCTTCCTCGACGCCCTCGTCATCGGCCTGAACTCCACCTCGCCGGCCTACTCCCTGGCCGCCGTCATCGGCCCGATCGTGGCCCTCGCCGGGATCTACGCGCCGGGCATCATGCTCGCCTCGTTCGTGCCGATGCTGCTCATCGCCGCCGCCTTCTACTACCTCAACAAGGTCGACCAGGACTGCGGCACCACCTTCTCCTGGGTGACCCGGGCCATGGGCCCCTGGGCGGGCTGGCTCGGCGGCTGGGCGATCACCATGACCGGGGTGCTCGTCATCGGCTCCCTCGCCGACGTGGCCGTCCACTTCGGGCTGCTCGCCGCCGGCCTCGACGACTGGGCCGCCAACCAGGTGGTCCGCCAGACGCTCACCGTCGTCGTCATCCTCGCCATGACCGCCGTCTGCGTCATCGGCACCGAACTCTCCGCCCACCTCCAGGACGTCCTGATCCTCGCCCAGGTCCTCTTCCTGCTGGTCTTCGCCTTCGTCGCCATCTACCGCGTGTACGCCGGCACCAGCACCCTCGACGAGATCGAACCCTCACTCACCTGGCTCAACCCCTTCGGGGCGGGCGGCGCCGCCCTCACCGGCGGACTGCTGCTCGGCGTGTTCATCTACTGGGGCTGGGAGTCCGCCGTGAACCTCACCGAGGAGGTCGAGGACTCCGCCACCGCCCCCGGCAAGGCCGGCATCTGGTCCACCCTGGTGCTGCTGGTCACCTACCTGTCCGTCGGCTTCGCCATCGTCGCCTACGCCGGGACCGAGTTCCTCGCGGAGAACGCCGGCGAGGAGGAGGCGATCTTCGCGGTCCTCGCGCACGAGGTGATGGGCGGCTGGGACTGGATGGTGCTCCTCGCCGTCTGCACCTCCGCCCTCGCCTCCACCCAGACGACGATCATCCCCGCCTCCCGGACCGCCCTGTCCATGGCCCGCCGGCACGCCCTGCCCCCGCACCTCGCCCACATCCACCCGCGCTTCCACACCCCCGAGGTCAGCACCTGGTGGGTGGCGGGCATCGCCATCGCCTGGTACCTGATCGTCAACCAGATCAGCGAGAACGCCCTCCTGGACTCCCTCACCGCGCTCTCCCTGCTGATCGCCTTCTACTACGCGCTCACCGGCGTGGCCTGCGCCGTCTACTACCGCCGCCACCTGCTGGAGAACGCCCACAACTTCTTCCTCATCGGCGTGGGCCCCCTGGCCGGCGCCGGACTGCTGGCCTGGCTGCTGGTGGAGTCCGTCGCCGACATGTCCGACCCGCGCAACTCCGCCGGCGGGACCTCCTGGTTCGGCCTCGGCCCGCCGCTGGTCATCGGGATCGGCATCGCGGCCCTCGGCGTGCTCCTCATGTGCTTCTGGAGGGTCCGCGACGGCAGGTTCTGGCAGGAGCGCCGCAGCGTGGTCGACCCGGCCCTCGTGCGCGGCGCGAAGGGCTGAGGAGGCCGGATGTCCGTGGTCCTTGGTTACGACGAATCCCCCGGCGCCGAGCGGGCCCTGCGGGTGGCGCTGGAGGTGGCCACCGCCTTCGGGGAACCCCTGGTCCTCGTGTACGGGGCCGCCGCGCCCGGAGCCACCGGGGAGGAGTACCGCGCCCACCGCGAGGCCGTCCTCCAGGCCGGCCGCACCGCGCTCGCCCGGGCCGTCGAGGCCGCCGACGAGGCCGGCGTCCCCTCGACGGTGGAGGTGGTGGACGACAAGCCGGCCCAGGCCCTGCTCGCCGCCGCCGAACGCCACCACGCGCGGGTCATCATCGTCGGCAGCTGGGGCGACAGCCCCATCCGGGGCGCCCTGCTCGGCTCCACCCCGCACAAGCTGCTGCACCTCTCGCCCGTCCCGGTGCTGTGCGTGCCGACCGAGGACGGCCCCTGACCCGTCCGGGACTCAGTCCCGGAACACCCCCGCCAGGTACGCGGACAGCCCCTCCGCCGCCGGCGGGCAGAGCCGGGCCCCGAGGTACCCGTCGGGCCGCACCACGAAGGCCGTCGGCTCCCTCACCCCGTACAGCCGGGCGAACTCGCCCCGGGCGTCGCGGTACACGGGCCACGCAGCCCCGGCGGGCGCGGTCCCGCCCTCGGAGAGGACCGCGTACGCCGTGAGCCGCCCAGCAGGCAACCCGTCCGCCAGAGCGGCGAGTGCGGGGACGTACGGGCCGGGCGTGCCGTCCGTGTGGAGCAGCAGCACGTGCTCGCGGTCCCGTAGCAGGTCGAACAGCCGCAGCGGGAACCGCGCGACCTCCCCCGTCAGCCCCCCGCAGTCCGGCGCCCGCTCACCGGGCCCCGGCCCGCCGTGCGCGCCGACGTCCGTGCCGCCGTCCGCGCGCCGGACCACCGGGCTGCCGGGGTAGCCGACGAGCAGCTGCGCCTCCCGCAGCACGAAGGCGGCCGGGTCCGCCGGATCGGCCGCGAAGCCCCGGGTGGCGTGCCGGACGGTCCGCCCGACGACCTCCGCGCCGACCGGCCGGCGCTCGGCGTCGTAGCTCTCCAGGAGCCGGGGGTGCGCGGTCCCGGCGACCGCGAGGGAGAGCTTCCAGGCCAGGTTCCAGGCGTCCTGGATGCCGGTGTTCATGCCCTGGGCTCCGGTGGGCGGATGGATGTGGGCCGCGTCCCCGGCGACGAAGACCCGCCCGTCGGAGTAGCGGTCCACGATCCGGTGGCTGATCCGGAAGACCGAGGACCAGCGCATGTCCGACGCGGTCACCGGCTGCGGCGACAGCCGGTCCAGGACGTCCTGCACGTGGGACAGGGCCGGGGCGCGGCCGGCCTCCAGCCCGTGCGCCGTCCCGTCCGGGGCCACCGACGGCGAGGACAGCTCCGGCGGCACGAGCATCGACATCCGGTACCGGCCGGGGCCGGGCAGCGGGACGCACACCAGCAGGTCGTCCGGCTTCCCGTCGGCGCCCAGGTGCGTGGACCGCACGCCGTACCCGCGCGGGAGGTCCCAGTCCACGCGCACGTCAGCCAGCATGTACTCCTCGGCGAAGGCCCCGCCCCCGAAGGTCAGCCCGAGCCCCTTGCGGACCAGGCTGTGGGCCCCGTCGCAGCCCACCAGGAAGCGGGTCCGCAGCTCCTCCGCGCCCTCCGGGCCGACGAGCCGGCAGGTGACCCCGTCCGCGTCCTGCGCGAAGGACACCAGCTCCGTGCCCCGCTCGATCCGGGTCCCGAACCGGGCCAGGAACCCCTCCAGGATCCGTTCCGTCTCGTACTGGGGGAGCGCGGCGAACCCGTACGGCACCTCGGGCGGCAGCACCATCTCCATCCGCTCCCGGCGGACGCCGTCGACGTACACCAGCTGCCCGTACATCGGGACCGACGCCTCCAGTGCCTCCCGCACCAGGCCCATCCGGTCCCAGACCTCCAGCGTGCGCGGCTGGATGCCCACCGCCTTCGCGTACGGCAGCCGGGCCGGCAGCCGGTCCACGATCCGGCAGGCCACCCCGCGCCTGCGCAGGTCCGCCGCCGCGGTCAGGCCCACCGGGCCCGCACCCGCGACCAGCACGTCCGCCGCGTCGCCTCGCACCCCTCCATCGTGGGCGCCCCGCCCCCGCTCCGCGCGGCGGCGGTCCCGGCGCCCGGCCCGGTCCGGGTCCGCAGCCGTCCGGTCCGTTGGCCCTCCGGATGGCCGGAAATGACGCCCCCGGGCTGTGCCAACGGTCCAGCGTGACGGACGTCGCTTGAGCCAATGCCCCTGCGGATGCTTATCTGTGTCGTATCCATGTACTTTCGGCGCCGCGCAGCGCCGGACGGCAACGAGGCCGGTCCGGAGCGCGGTGCCTTCGCCGTGCCCGCAAGCCGCCCACCACCCCCGGGCGGATCCGGGCCGGCGCGCTCGACTCCGAGGGGGGCGGCACACCGCCATGAAGAGGATGTTCGTGGCTCCGGATCCGGGGCGCACCAGACTGCGGAACTCGCTCCGTGCGGTGATCGGCACCGGCCTCGCCGTCGCCGTCGCCGAACTGGCGGGGCTCTCGCTCACCGCCTCCATCACCGGCGGGCTCGCGGCGCTGCTCGCGCTGTTCACCGTCCTCGACGCGGACGTCCGCGCCCAGCGGGTGACCACCGCCCTGCTGCCGGCCACCGGCTTCCCCGTCCTGGTGCTGGCCACGGGACTGCACGGGATGCCGCCCGCCCGCGACGCGGCCTTCCTCGCCGTCGTCTTCGCCGGGGTCTACGCACGCCGCTGGGGGCCGCGCGGCCACGCCCTCGGCATCTTCGGCTTCATGATGTTCTTCGTCACCCAGTTCCTGCACGCCCGGCCCGCCCAGCTGCCCGAACTGTTCGCCGCCGTCGCCCTGGCGCTCCTGTCGGCCGGGGCCGTGCGGTTCGTGCTCTGGCCCATCGAGCGCCGCACGCCCCCCGCCGCCCCGCCGCCGCCGCTGCCCGGCACCGGCCTGGCCCGGCCCACCACCCGCCAGGCCTTCCAGGCCACCGCCGCCTGCGCCTTCGCCCTCGCCGTCGGCCAGGTGCTCTCCGAGGACCGCTGGTACTGGGCCGTCGGCACCGCCTGGTGGATCTTCGTCAACACCGCCTCGCGCGGCGAGACCCTGGTCCGCGGCTTCCGCCGGGTCCTGGGCACCGTCGTCGGCATCGCCGCCGGCCTGCTGATCGCCGTACCGCTGCACGGCGCCCCCGCGCCCACCGCCGCCCTCGTGGCCGTCTGCGTCTTCGGCATCTTCTACACGGCGGCGCCCTCGTACTCCTGGATGATGTTCTTCGTCACCGTCATGGCCGGGCTGCTCTACGGGCTCCTCGGCGTGCTGCACCCCGGACTGCTGCTCCTGCGCTTCGAGGAGACCGCCGTCGGCGCCCTCGGAGCGGCCCTCGCCGTGGTCCTGATCCTCCCGGTGACCACCCACGGCGCCAACGACGCCTGGATCCAGCGCGCCCTGCACTGCGTACGGGCGGCCACCGCGGCCTCCCTGGACCGCCTCGCCGGCGACCCCGAGGCCGACCCCGCCCCGCACGCCGCCGAGCTGGAGCTCCTGCTGGTCCGCGCCCGCGTCGCCCTCGCGCCGCTCGTCCACCCGCTGAGCCCGCTGCGCGCCCGCAAGGCCCGCGCCCGGCAGGTCATGGCCCTGCTCGACGACTGCGCCCGCGAGGTGCGCGGGCTCGTGGCCGTCGCCGCCGACCCGCAGGCCTCCCACGACGCCCGGCTCGCCGCCGCCTGCTGGCGGGTGGAGGCGGCCGTCGAGGCGCTCACCGCCCCCGAGGGATCCCCGGAGCCCGCCGCGCCGCGCACCGCGGCCCGTGGGTCCGCCGCCGAACCGGCCCTGGCCCACCTGCACGGCCTGGAAGAGGCCCTCGTCGCCCTGGCCACGCCGCTGCGCACGGACCCGCGCGCCCCGCTGGTCATCACCGCCTGATCCGTACCGGCCCCCTGTTCCTCAACTATCCGGAATGCCGCGGATGATAGGCCCCCGGAGGGTCTCGCCGCAGGCCGTTGCGGCGAGATCACCCGGAGGGGTGTTCCGGGCGCTCCCTCCCCGCCGGGCTGACCTGCGCCGTGTACAACGGGTGATTGTTCATTGCACATTCATCCGGCATGTACAGGGTGGATCTGGTCGGACAGGGGGTAACCGCCCGGAATGGAAATTCTGCAGAAGCACTCGAGCGCCGCTCAGGTGTGGGAGGAAGCCGAGGAGTTCATCCGGCTCTTCCACCGGGAGAATCCGCAGGCCGGCGATCCGCGTGCCCGGCTCGCCGCCGTACGGGCCGAGCTCGCGGAGACCGGCACCTACCGGCACACCCCGCAGGAGCTGGTCCACGGCGCCCGCGTGGCCTGGCGCAACAGCAACCGCTGCATAGGCCGGCTCTACTGGAACTCCCTTCGGGTCCGCGACCGGCGCGGGCTGACCGAGGCCGAGGACATCGCCGCCGAGTGCTTCGAGCACCTGCGCGAGGCGACCAACGGCGGCCGGGTCCGGCCCACCATCACGGTCTTCGCCCCCGACGCCCCGGACCGCCCCGGCCCGCTGATCTGGAGCGAGCAGCTGGTGCGCTACGCCGGCTACGGGGACCACCACTCCATAACGGTCGGCGACGCCCGCAACGCGCCGCTCACCGAGGCCTTGCTCGGACTCGGCTGGGCCGGCGGCGCCGGCACCCCCTTCGACCTCCTGCCGCTGGTCGTGCAGGGCGTCGACGACAAGCCCCGCTGGTTCGACACCCCCGCGGACGCCGTGCTGGAGGTCCCGATCCGGCACCCCGACGGGCGCGACGACTGGAGCGACTGGGGGCTGCGCTGGCACGCCGTGCCCGCCATCTCCAACATGTGCCTGGAGATCGGCGGCATCCACTACCCGGCCGCCCCGTTCAACGGCTGGTACATGGGCACCGAGATCGGCGCCCGCAACCTCGCCGACACCGACCGCTACAACCTGCTCCCGGCCGTCGCCCGCAGACTCGGCCTGGACACCTCCAGCGAGCGCTCGCTGTGGAAGGACCGGGCGCTGGTCGAGCTCAACCGCGCGGTGCTGGACTCCTTCGACCGGGCCGGGGTCACCATCGCCGACCACCACACCGAGTCCCGGCGGTTCCTCTCGCACCTGGAGCGCGAGGAGCGCAAGGGCCGCGAGGTGGGCGCGGACTGGTCCTGGATCGTCCCGCCGATCTCCGGGGCCGCCACGCCCGTCTTCCACCGGACCTACGAGGACCGGCCGAGCTCCACCGCGTACGTCCACCACCCCGGCGCTCAGGAACGGGCCAGGGGGCGGGACTTGGTCTAGACCTTCTGTTACCGTCGGCTCCGGAGACGGATCCGGGACGGCGGAAAGAGGCACCAGTGGGCGGCGCGCACAGCACGGACCAGGGCGGCGGACACCGGGCCTACATCGGCTCGTTCACCTCGGGGGGCGGCCGCGGTGTCACCACCGCGGCCGTGGATCCGGCCACCGGAGCGCTGACCCCGCTCTCCTCCGCGGACTCCCTGGCCGACCCCTCGTACCTCGCCGTCCACCGGGACTCCGGCGTGCTGTACGCGGTGAGCGAGACCGGCCGGGGAGCCGTCGGCGCCTTCCGCGCCACCGCCGCGGGCCTCGCCCCGCTGGGAGCCCCCGTCCCCGTCGACGGCTCGGGCCCCACCCACCTCAGCCTGGCCGGAGGACGGCTGCTCACCGCCAACTACGGCTCCGGCAGCGTCAGCAGCCTGCCGCTCGCCCCGGACGGCAGCGTCGCCGGCCCGGCCGCCGTCCTCACCCACAGCGGCTCCGGCCCCGACGCCGAGCGGCAGGCCGGCCCGCACGCCCACCAGGTCCTCCCCGACCCCACCGGCCGCTGGGTGCTCACCGTGGACCTCGGCGGCGACGCCGTACGCGTCCTCGCGCTCGACCCGGACACCGGAGCGCCCCGGGAGCACGCGAAGGCCCTCCTCCGCGCCGGGACCGGGCCGCGCCACCTCGCCTTCCACCCGGCGGGCGAGGTGGTCTACGTGCTCCACGAGCTGGAGCCGCAGCTGACCGTCTGCCGCTGGAACGCGACCGCCGGGCACCTCGAAGCCGTCGGCGAGGTCCCCGTCGCCCCCGGGACCGCTCCGGGCGGCGCACGGGCCTACCCCTCGGCGGTCACGGTCTCGCCCGACGGCCGCTTCCTGTGGGCCGCCGTCCGCGGGGCCGACACCCTGGTGACCTTCTCCCTCGCCAGCGGCCCCGAGGAGCCGCGGCCGACCGGGACCACCGGATGCGGCGGCCACTGGCCGCGCGACCTGGCCGCCGACCCCTCCGGCCGCCGCCTCTACGCGGCCAACGAGCGCTCCGGGGACGTCACCTGGTTCGACGTGGACCCGCTGACCGGCCACCCGCGCCGGGCCGGCTCGCTGCCCGTCCCCGCGGCCTCCTGCGTGGTCTTCGCCTAGCGGAACCCGCCCCCGCACGGCGAAGGGCCCGCCCGGAACGGATTCCGGGCGGGCCCTTCGCGTACGTGCGGGCGGTCCTACTGCGCGGCGGCGCCCAGCTGGATGCCCAGGGCGGCGCTGAACTGCGCCACGGCCAGCTTGCCGAGCGCCGGGTAGGCCCCGAGCACCTCGGCGGCCGAGCAGTCGGCCTCCTTGCAGGCGGTGTCCAGCAGGCCCTCGGCCGCTTCCGGGCCGATCAGGTACGGGGCCAGCGCCAGCTGCACCGAACCGGAACCGCGCAGCTCGGCGGCGACCGCCGCCACCGAGCCCTCCTGGTCCAGCGCGGCGGCGATCACCGGCACCGCGAGCCGGGCGGCCAGCAGCATGCCGGTGATCCCGGCTGCCTGGACGGCCTCCTCGCCGCCGGTGGTGGCCAGGATGATGCCGTCGGCGGCGGTGGCCACGGTGAACAGGCGGGCCCGGTCGGCGCGGGCCAGGCCGGCCTCCGAGAGGCGGACGTGCAGGCCCTCGGCGAGCAGCGGGTGCGGGCCGAGCACGTCGGCCAGCTCGGCGGCGGCCGAGGAGTCCATCAGCGCCTGGCGCATCCGGCGCAGCAGGTCCCCGTCGGGACCGGCCAGCAGGGGCACGACCACGGCGTCGGGGCCGGTCGGCGCGGGCACGTCCAGACCGGCGGCGCGGGCGAACTCCGCGCGCGCGGTCCGCTCCTGCGCGACGGCGTTCAGGACGCCGGACAGCGAGGGGAACTCGCTCTCCTCGCCGTCCTCGCCTTCGAGGTAGCCGATCCGGGCGTCCAGCCCCGGCAGCTCGGAGCGGCCGATGCTGATGACCTCTTCGGCCAGCCCCCGCGAGGCGGCCGAGGGGGCACCGGGCACGGCGAGCACCAGCGCGGGCGCGCCCTCGGGCGCCACCGCGGGCTCGGGCCGGCGGTGCCGTCCGGTCTGGCGGGGTCGCGGCATTCGTACGGGCAGGCCGTTTGCGGGCCCAGTGGGGGAGCTCATGGCGCCGCATGCTACTGGTTTATCGGAACCACGTGTTCGGGCAGGGCCCGCTCGGGCGGCATCTGTCCGTATTTATCCATTGAATGTCGTAGTTCAATGTCATATACGGTTCAACTGACGGCCGGCAGGCGCCAGTCGACCGGCTCCGCTCCCTGCCCGGCCAGCAGCTCGTTGGTCCGGCTGAACGGACGGGATCCGAAGAAGCCGTTGCTCGCGGACATGGGCGAGGGGTGGACGGACTCCACGGCCGGCAGGTCCCCCAGCAGCGGGCGCAGGTTGCGGGCGTCACGGCCCCACAGGATGGACACCAGCGGCTTCCCGCGCGCGGCCAGCGCCCGGATGGCCTGTTCGGTGACGGCCTCCCAGCCCTTGCCCCGGTGGCCGCCGGTCTTGCGGGGGGCGGTGGTGAGCGCGCGGTTCAGCAGCAGCACGCCCTGCCGGGTCCACGGGGTCAGGTCGCCGTTGAGCGGCTTCCCCGTCCCGATGTCGGCGTGCATCTCGCGGAAGATGTTGTCCAGGCTGGGCGGCCACGGGCTCACCTCGGGCGCGACCGAGAAGGACAGGCCCATGGCGTGCCCGGGGGTCGGGTAGGGGTCCTGCCCGACGATCAGTACCTTCACCTCGTCGAAGGGCTGCTGGAACGCGCGCAGCACGTTCGCCCCCGACGGGACGTACGTTCTGCCTGCCGCGATCTCGGCGCGCAGGAAGTCGCCCATGGCGGCGATCTGCCCCGCCACCGGCTCCAGAGCGCGGGCCCAGCCCGGCTCGACGATCTCGTTCAACGGTCGTGCTGCCATGGGTGATCACTCTACTGGCCCACACCGACAACCGGTCCCGTCCGCGGCCTCAGGGCAGCACGGCCGCCCGTACGCAGAGCACGTCCGGCAGGTGGCCGGCGAGCAGCTGCCAGCTGTCGCCGTCGTCGTGGCTGGCGTACAGCTCGCCGTTGCGGTTGCCGAAGTAGACGCCCGCCGGGTCGGCGTCGTCGGTGCACAGGGCGTCGCGCAGGACGGTGCCGTAGTGGTCGCCGGCCGGCAGTCCCTTCGAGAGGGGCTCCCAGGTGGCGCCGGCGTCCCGGGTGCGGAAGACCCGGCAGCGGTGTTCCGCCGGGACCCGGTCGGAGTCCGCGTTCAGCGGGAAGACGTACGCGGTGTCCGGGCGGTGCGGGTGGGCGGCCACCGCGAAGCCGAAGTCGGAGGGCAGTCCGGAGCCGATGTCGGTCCACGCGGCGCCCGCGTCGTCGCTGCGGTAGACCCCCCAGTGGTTCTGGAGGTAGAGCCGGGAGGGGTCCCCGGCGTCCTGGGCGATCTTGTGCACGCACTGGCCGAACTCCGGGTCCGGGTCCGGCAGGAACACCGCCGAGACCCCGTGGTTGGACGGCGCCCAGCTCGCCCCGCCGTCCCGGGTGCGGAACACGCCCGCGGTGGAGACCGCCACCGTCACGGCGTCCGCGTCCGCCGGGTCGGTGATCACCGTGTGCAGGCCCTCGCCGCCGCCGCCCGGCACCCACTCCGAACGGGTCGGGTGCTCCCACAGCGGCCGGACCAGCTCGAAGGACTCGCCCCGGTCGGTGGAGCGGAAGAGCGCGGCGGGCTCCGTCCCGGCGTAGACCACGTCCGGGGCCTCCGGGCCGGCCGGGTGCAGCTGCCAGACCCGTTCCAGCGAGGCGCCGGTGTCCTTGGGGAACTTCACGGCGGGCGCGGCGGGCTCCTGCCAGGTCGCGCCCAGGTCGTCCGAGCTGAAGACGGACGGCCCCCAGTGCGAGCTGTCCCCGCCGACGAGCAGCCGCGGCCGCGGCCCCCGGGTGTCCACGGCCACGGCCGAGACGGCCTGGGCGTTGAAGTGCGGTCCGTCGAACTCCCAGGGGCCCCCGCTCCGGCGGCGGCCGATGAAGAGGCCCTTGCGGGTCCCCGCGAGCAGTACCACGTCGGTCATGGCCGACACCTCCGGACGTCGTTGTCCTCACGGCAGCTTTCCAGCCAGTCTGCACCCGGCCGCCGACAGCGGTCGGGCAGGCCGCGCCGTCGAAGACCCGTTCGACCCTCCCGGGCGTCCTGCGTGGCGTCCTTGTACGAAGGGACTCGTACTACGGGAGTTTTCGTAGTACGGTTCTTCTCGTACTTAGCGCCGACCCCGGTGCGCGTCCGGTCACGTATGGAGAGCCCCATGAGTGCTGCACCCGCTGCCTTCGCCGCCCTGTTCCAGCCCTACACCCTGCGTTCGGTCACCATCCCGAACCGCGTCTGGATGGCCCCGATGTGCCAGTACAGCGCCGAGGCCTTCGGCCCGAACGCGGGCGTGGCCCTGGACTGGCACTTCGCGCACTACGCGGCCCGCGCCACCGGCGGCACCGGCCTGATCATCCAGGAGGCCACCGCCGTCGCGCCGGAAGGCCGCATCAGCCCCTACGACCTCGGCATCTGGAACGACACCCAGGTCGAGGCCCTCCGCCGGATCACCGCCTTCGTCAAGTCCCAGGGCTCCGTCCCCGGCATCCAGATCGCCCACGCCGGCCGCAAGGCCTCCACCGAGCGCACCTGGAAGGGCGGCCGCCCCGTCGGCCCCGAGGGCCACGGCTGGCAGCCCGTCGCCCCGAGCGCCGTGCCGTTCGACGAGGGGTACCAGGTGCCCCACGAGCTCACCACCGAGGAGATCCACGAGATCACCGCCCGGTTCGCGGCCGCCGCGGGGCGCGCCCTCGACGCCGGCTACGAGGTCCTGGAGATCCACGGCGCCCACGGCTACCTCATCGGCGAGTTCCTCTCCCCGCACAGCAACCGGCGCACCGACGAGTACGGCGGCTCCTTCGAGAACCGCACCCGCCTCGCCGTCGAAGTCGTCGACGCCGTACGGGCGGTGTGGCCCGAGGAGCTGCCGCTGTTCTTCCGGATCTCCGCCACCGACTGGCTGGAGGAGAACGGCTGGACGGCGGACGAGACCGTCCGGCTGGCCGGGCTGCTCCAGGAGCACGGCGTGGACCTCCTCGACGTCTCCACCGGCGGCCTCGCCCCGCACGTGAAGATCCCGCTCGGCCCCGGCTACCAGGTGCCCTTCGCCGCCCGGGTCAAGGCCGAGACCACCCTCCCGGTCGCCGCCGTCGGCCTGATCACCGAGCCGGAGCAGGCCGAGAAGGTCCTCGCCAACGGCGAGGCGGACGCCGTCCTCCTCGGCCGCGAGCTGCTGCGCGACCCGTACTGGGCCCGCCGCGCGGCCGTCGAGCTCGGCGCGGAGATCCCCACGCCGGACCAGTACCACCGCAGCTGGTGACCCCGGTGGGGGGGGGGGGGGCCCCGCGGCCCCCCCCCCCCCCCCCCCCCCCCCCCCCCCCCGGGAAGAACAAGAAAACCCCCCCCTTCCCCGCCCCTCCCTTTGTGGGGTTCTTTCTCTCGAAATGGCACCCC